>CP089984.1:11887721-12242832 GCA_037157815.1 Sorangiineae bacterium MSr11954 | reverse complement strand
CGGTACCCGTTACCCGCTCCTACGTTGCCTACGCTTTTCATTTGTCGGTCCCGCCCCGCCAAACGTTTCCCGACTCGAACTCGAGACGTGCTTTCTTTTGCTGCTTGCTGCTTGCTGCCGGCGCAGAGCCGCTCACTCGAAGCGCGCGAACGCCTTCGGCGACACGATCCCCTGGGCCTCACCGCGCGGGCGTGGCTCGAACAGGATCGTTGCCGTGGACCAAGCCAAACCCGTGGAGCCTACGACTTACGTTGGGCTCACGAGCTTTGTCCCCAACCAGAATTGGAGCGAGCTGGCCATTTTTGGAATCAGTCTACGCGCACGAATCCACCCTGACGCGCAGCGCGCGTACCTTGCCAACAGATTCTCCACAGCCTGTGGACAATCGCTTCCATCCGTCCCCCAACTCCCCCTCCCAAGAGTGATTGGCGTCCGTATCGAAAAAACATCGGCGAGTAAATCGTCTCCAAGCTTTTGCTACCTGCTGCTGCGGAACCCCTCCCCAGAACAAGTGCGACGATTCGGAACCGCGAGCGCGGAGACCAGGTACCCCGAACAATCGGGACGGTGGCGGCAAACGCAAAACGCAAAACGTAACTTGACAAAATACGTCAGAGTACGACCAGCCCAACAGAAACAAATCGAAAAAGACGAAACAAGGCGGCCCCTCGGTGCTTCCCATTTACGCTAAACACGTGTACAGGGGATGCATCCGTTGACCCGCCGACGATAGCCTCCATCTCATCATCGCTCCAGTCTTGACTCGCCGGAGCGATCTCGAAATGAGGGAAACGAAGTAAGACAAAACGATCCCCGACGACCCGATGGACCTACGTCCGTCGGCCGCCAGGAACAAGAAGCATGCGAGACGCTAGAGACAGTAACTTGGTGCTGAACGGTCTTCGAAATTCTTAGCGAGCGCGCCTAAAGGGCAACGGAGTGACAGCACCGTGCCCGTAACGCGAACCATGCTCCTAGCATCGCTTTTTCGAGCTCGTCCACGGCGATGTGCACAGAGGGGTAAAGTTCCCGGAATTACACGATTTTATTGGTTGTAGATCGCCTGTGAATCGTCGTTCGCCCGGTTTCTGATGGCCCGGTGCAGCGTAAATATAGAAAATGACGGCTGAAACGCTCACGGGCCAACCGATGGGACCAGTGATCTCCGCGTTTTCTCCTCGTTCCACCTGTCAAGAGTGCCCGCCACCCACGTTTTTTCGTGAAAATTGCTTACTGGAGGCGACCTTGTTAGGGTCTGCGCGCGCACGCTGGGCGTGCCCCCCTTCGCCCCTATGCTCCCGTTCCATTTGTCACCCTCATCAAAAAACTCCGCTGCAGCGAGCTGGTTTCATCGCCGGCACGACGGCTGGTATCTCGCCTTATCAGCAGGATCCGAACGTTGTGGCTCGCACGCCTCGGGTCACGATCGCGACGGTTGTGTGTCGCTCGAAACCTCCGACCTTCCACATCGACCGCCGCACGCGACCGACCTGCAGCGCCGCCGTTGTGCATCACGCATCGTGCGCCGCGATCGGGATCGCGATCGTGCGCGCGTGGGGCAACGTGTCGCCGCGCTCGCCATCGCGTGCGCGCTCACGGCGGGTGCGCGCATGGCGCACGCCGATCCATCGAGCGTAACGCCGCAACAAGGCTACGACCTCGGGGAGGTGCAGGGTGCGCGGTCGCTCGCCATGGCGGGTGCGCAGAACGCGACGGGCATGTCGACGACGGCGTTGTTCCTCAACCCCGCCAACCTGCCGTACACGCGCGTCTACCACTTCGAGGCGCTCGCCTCGTTCTCACCGGAGGCGCGGCGCACCAACTTTGGCGGCGCCATCGCGGACTCGTCGACGAGCCGGCTCGCGGGCGCGCTCGGCGGCGTGTGGTCGCAGATGGATGGCGACGGAGCGCGGCGCCAATGGACCGATCTGCGCGCGGCGCTCGCGTATGCGCTGGGCGACCAGATTTCGATCGGCATCACCGGGCGCTTCCTTCGCGCGTCGCAAGGGGTGTCCAACGGCGCCTTCGGTGACAGCCCGGTGTCGGACGGCACGCGCGGCGATCCCGTGGTCAACCACTTTACGTTCGATGCGGGCGTGACCATCGCGCCGGTGAACGGTCTCTTCTTCGGCGTGGTGGGGCACAACCTCACCAACCCCGGGCACTCGCTGGTGCCGACCACCTTGGCCGGCGGCGTGGGGTACACGCGGGAGCTGTTCACGGTGGAGGCCAACGCCATGGCCGACTTCACGACCTGGAAGGGCACGCGCGGGCGCTTCATGCTCGGCGGCGAGTTCATGCTCCTGCAGCACATCCCCCTGCGCGCCGGCTACCGCTACGACGCCGGCCAGCAGACGCACGCCGTCTCCGCCGGCCTCGGGTACGTCGACAAGAAGTGGAGCGTCGAGCTCAGCGGGCGGCGCGATGTGAGCGCCGAGCATCCGATGACCCTGTTCTCGATCGCGCTACGCTACTTCCACGATCCGAAGGCCTTCGAGGGATCGAAGGACGACGACAACACGGGGTCGGACTCGCAGCAGTAGGCCGTCCGTCAGTCGTGCGTCCAAAAGCGGATGCACAGGTCGTCGGTGTTGTGCCTCACGGCCAAGACCGGCGCGATGGGGGCGTCGTTGGTGCGCGAGGGCGCCTTGGGATCGGGCGTCGCGCGAACGAAGGCGCCCGTGGTGCCCGCGCGCAAGGTGATGGCGAGCGGGTACGGATCGGCGTCTTTGCCGCAGAGGTGGGCCTCGGCGTGCTCGAGGGTCACGTCCTTCTCGACGGAGGCGACCTGCAAGCGTCCGAGGGCCAGCGGGTTGCCGGCCTCTGTGCCGAGGCGGACGACCACCTCGTGCCCGGTCTGGGGATCGAGCTCGGGGCGCGGGAGGACGGTGCGCAGGCGAAGGGCTGCCATGTTGCGCGCGCCCAAGGCGCGGCGGAGCTCCGCGTCGCGCACGCGCACGATGGCGCCGGCCATCTGCGGGCGGCCCAGGAGCAAGTAGACGTTGGAGCTCGCGGGGCGGCGGATGGCCCGCTCCGTCGGCAAGGGCTCGCCGCGCTCCTCGGCCACCGGCTCGAGCGATCCATCGGGGACGGCGAGCAAGTGCGCGTCGAAGGCGTACGGTGCGCCGGGTGCGCCGAAGGCGATGAAGAACTCGAGATCGCCCGAGCGCCAGCTCCCGCGCGGGATGTTCACGTCTTGGGTGACGACGATGTGCGCGCGCGCGACCTCGACCCGCACCCGGGGGATGCTCGGCAAGAGCGGCAAGGTGGGACCGGCCGTGCGCGCGTGCGAGGCTTGCGCGGGCTGCTGCGGCGCCGCGTGCGCGGGGAGGTTGGCGAAGGCGAGGGTCGCCGGGAGCATCCCGGCGAAGGCGACGAATGCGGCGCGTCTCACCCGAACAGCTCCTCGAACGCGCGCCCGATGCCGTTTGCCGTTTGCGATGGCTCCAACGTCTCCTCCGGGGGTCCGCCCACCAACGCGCCGTCGATGGGTGCTCGTGCAGGATACAACGTTCTCGCGCGCAGCGTCTCGGAGGCGCGGGGGTTGCGGAACCAATCTTCGTCGAACCGCTCGACCAAGCTTTGGGCGAGCGGCCGGGCGGTCGCCGCGCCGACCAGCCGCGCGCCCTCGTCGTCGCGGCATTCGGGCCAGACGCCGGCGAGCGCGCGGGGCGCGGGGACGCCGAAGAGGCGTGACGTGATCTCGTCCCACACGGCGTCGTCCGCGCCGCCGAGGAGCACGCGCGCCGCGTCGAGGCGGAGCGAAAAGAGCAGCGTGGTGCCGAGGGCGCGCGCCTGCTGGAGCGCCGCATCGCGCCCGAGGCCGAGCGCGCGGCGCTGGAACACGGGCGAGGCGCCGAGCGACGCCATGAGCGCCCCCATGCGGTACTTGTCCACGAAGTGCGGATCCTGCCGCAGCACGAAGGGAACCGTGCCCTTCGTCTCGAAGCGCGCCGTGCGAAAGCTCTGGCCGAACGCGGCGAGGGCGCGGACGAAGCTCGCGCCCGAGAGCGCGGCGGGGAGCGGGGGTTCTTCGAGCCCGGACGCTCCCGTGAACCATCCGTCGAACAGCTCGTGGAGCCATCGCCACGTCAGCCGCGCGGGCCAGCCTTCGCCCGCGCCGCGCGCCATGGAAATGCGGATGGCGTCGACCGGGTGCGGGGCGGGCGCGCTCTCGCGCTTTCGCTCCTCGCGCACGAGCGACGCGGCGAGATCCTCCGTCGCGTCGAGGATCCCGCGGGCCAGCGCGTCTTGATGCGCGAGCTCGGGCGGGGTGAGCTCGGCGTGGGATCCGCGAGCGCCGTCGGTCTCGAGGCCCAGCCGGCGCAGGACCTCCGCGCGGCGCTGGCGGCGTTCGCGGTGGAGCGGCGCGAGGGCGGGGCCGCGGGCTGCGGCGGCGTCGAACCACGCGAGGCTCTTTCCGCGCGCGGTCTCCGTGACCACGCCGCGCCAAGCTTCGCGGTAGGAGACGAGCCGCACCTCGTCGGGCGATGCTTCGCGCGCGGCGATCGCGCGGGCGATGGCCACGTCGGCGTCACGCGAGAGGCGCGCCTGCAGGAGAGACGCGATCCAACGGCGCAGCGCCTCCTTGGTGCCTGCCGGATCGGGGGTGTCCGCGAGCGCATCGTAGAGCGACTTGGTGGCCACGGGACGGTGGACGATGAAGACGTCTTCGTCCTCGCGGGCCTCGGGATCGTGGAAGAGATCCTTGCGCCAGGTCCGCCATGCGCGAACGGCGCGCTCGACCTCGCGATCGATCGCGAGGAGATCGTGCACGTCGAGGGTGCCGCCCGGGAATGCGCGCTCGCTCATCCGTGAATGAAGCCGCGAAAGGTGTTGTTTGCCAATCGAGAAACGATTTGCCCCTCGAGAACGCTCAGGGTCTCGAGGCGCGCCTCCACCGCCTCACGGGCGTTCGGGCCTCCGGCGGCGGCGATGGCCAGATCGCAGAAGGTGCGGTAGTGGCGGGCCTCCGCGGCAAAGAGCTCGGTGTAGAAGTCGAAGATCGCGCGCTCCTGGGCGGGGTCGAGGGCGCCCAAGAGGAGCTTGAACCGCTCGCACGAGCGCGCCTCGATGAGCGCCCCCACCAGGAGACGGTCGACCAGCGGGGGCAGCCCCGAAGGGCGCTCCTTGGCCGACTTGCGCAGGTCAGCCGCGTAGGTGTCGACCTCGGGGGGCCCGAGCGGGATCCCGCGCCGTTCGAGGACGGTGAGCACCTGCTGAAAGTGCTCCAGCTCTTCTTTCGCCAGATCGGTGAGCGCGCGGACGAGGGCGAGATCGTCGGGGTGGCGCGCGGCGAGGGAGAGCGCGTTGGAGGCGGCCTTCATCTCGCAGTGCGCGTGATCGGCGAGCACCTTGTCGAAGTTCGCGACGGCTTCTTTCGCCCAGCCGGGATCGCTCCGAACTTTGAGGCAAAACATCCCCTGGGCGCATAGCACGGTCTCGGCCGGCGCGGAAATCGGCGTGGTCCTGCGGTTACGCGCCCTTGCGGAGCGAACCCCGCCGGCCACCCAGGGCGGCCAGGACGGCCGTCAGCGCGATCGGGAGCAGCGCGGCCGGGGTCATGGTACCCGACGCGAAGGCCAAAACCCCGGTGAGAATGCCCACGACAGCGCCTGCGGCGCCGGCCTCGCGCCAGCCGGCTTTGTCGCTCCAGCGCCCCACCACATACCCGCCGGCCAGGGCCCCCACGGAGAGTGCGACCGCGGGAAGCGCGACGAGCCAGGCGGTCAGTCGTGCGCGTTCACCCGAGGAAAGCGCGGCAATGGCCAGGGTCGCTTGATCTTGGCTTTCGACGGGACCGAGAGCTGCGGTAATGACGCGTCCCTTGACGAACTCCGCCACGTACGCGAGCGGCAGCCACGCTGCCAAGATGATGACCACCCCGAAGCCGACCCAATGCCACGCAGGCCGCCGTTCTTCGTCCGATCCCGGCGCGGGTTGGTGCGGGTTCTCCTTGAGGAGCGGGAGTCTTCGCTTCTCAGCCACGCTTTTAGACATAGCTCAATCGGCGTACACTCGGGCTGTGCACCGCCCACCCCGCGCCCGACCTGCCACGATGCTGCCGCGGTCCCTGGTTTTCGTGGCCTTCGCGCTTTCCATGCTGGCGGTGGGCTGTCGCAAATCGGGGGAGGAGCGGCTCACGGGGCTCTGGCGGGGGAACCATGTCGAGGGGGTCACACCGGAGCAGGAGCCCGCGGCGAGGGCGTTCGCCATCGAGACGGAGCTTCATTTTCGTGACGGCGCGATTATGGTGAAGACCCCGAAGAGCACGTCCATGTGCGCGTTCAAGGTCGCGCAGACGGAGAAGAACATGGTGACCGTGATCACCGATCTGGATGGGCCGAGCAACCCGCAGACGTTCGACTTCGCCGACGACGAGACGATGCATTGGTTGGTGGTACCGGGAAAGCGCATCACGTTTCATCGGGTGTCGCAGTAGGGTTTAGCGGCGGATGGGTTCGCGCGGAAGGCGAACCGTGCGCGTGGCCTCGCCGCGCTGAAGCTTGAGCACCACGTCGAGGGCGGGTGCGCCGTTGAGTCGGGCGCGCGCCTCGTCCATGCCGTGCACGGCCGCGCCGTCGACCTCGAGCAAAATATCGCCCGGCGCGAGGCCGGCGCGTTCGGCGGCGCTCCCCTCGGCCACGGCGGCGAGCACGATGGCCTCGTCGGGGTCGATGGACAGGGTGACGGCCACGCCATGGCTCTCGGGCCCCGTGGCCGACTCGCGCTTGTCGCCCTCGCGCGGGAACGCCATCACCAGGCCCGACGTCGTGCGGCCCGCCACCACCCGCACGCCCTCGAGGCGCGTGCGCCCCACGTCGGGTGCGAAGGCTTCCAAGGTCACGGTCCCCTCTTCGAGCTCGCCCAAGCGAAAGCGCCCTTGGGCGTCGGCCACCGCGATGCCGCGCGGGGTCACGCCGACGGCCAGGTACGTGGGCACCTGATCGCGCGCGATGCGTGCACCTTGCACGGGACGGTTCTGCGCGTCCACCACCGTGCCGCTGACGGCGCCCTCCGCTTTGAGCTCGACCCGCCCGAGCGCCGTGGGGCGGTTGCCGCCTTGCTTGGCGACCGCCACGCGCAGATCCGCGGGGGCGTAGCCTTGCGCGCGCACCACCAGGCGGGCCGGGCCCGGGGCGAGCTCGTTCACCGCGAAGAGGCCGTCGAGGTCCGTGCGCGCGTGGCGGGCGCCCAGATCGGTGTACAATACAACCTCTGCGTCCTTGATGCGATCGCCGCGGCTGGAGCGGACCTCGCCGGTGGCGCTCTCGGCGCGCCCGAGGGCGATCATCACCGGCTCGCGCGCGTCGGCCTCCACGGTGGTGACGGTGGGTGCGCGCTCGGGGGCGCGCGCCTCGATGCGGAGAGGCAGTCCGCGCGCGCCTTGGATGCTCGCCTCCCCGCGCGCGTCGGTGTACGCGGTGCTGCGCAGCGGGGCGTTGGGATCGAGCGAGGTCGCGGAGAGCTGCACGGCGTCGAGCGAATAACCGCGGTCGTCGGTGACGCGAACTCGGAGCGCGGGGCGCGGATCGGGGAGGGTCAGGGTGACTTCGCGCTTTTGGCCCTCGGGGATGGACAGGGTGAGGCTGATGCTGGCGTTGTTCGCGGGGTCGTCGCGCGACGCCGTCAGGACGATGGATTCGGGGAGGGAGGCAAAGGCGAAGCTGCCGTCGGCCGGGGTGCGCGCGGCCCGTTCGAGCGTGCCGCGCACGGCGCCCACCGTAACCCTCGCGCCCTCGACGGCGTGGCCGCGCGCGTCGACCACGCGGCCCTCGAGCGAGCCGCCGGCGCGCATCACGATGGTGACCTTGGCCTCGCCGCCCGAGGGAAGCGTGACCATTTCGCTCATGGCCTCGACGTACTGCGGGTGACGGACCAAGGCGCGAACGCGGCCCGGGGTGGCGGGGGTCGCGCGAAAGGTGCCGTCGGCGCCCGTCACCCAGGGCTCGGAGGGCTTCGAGGGAGGGACCGCGGTCGCCATGGCGGAGGGAGATGCGCCGCCGCCGCCGCCACCGCCACCGCCACCACCAGAAACCGGATCCGAGGCGTGCGGGATGGGCGGCACCGGGCCGGGCATCACCCCCAGCTCGCCCGCGGGGACCAGCGGACGCGGTCCGGCGAGGGTGGCGGTGAAGTGCGCGTCGCGAAAGCTGGTGCGCCGCGGATCGTCGTCGATGGGTGCGCCGTGAAAGTCGGTGCCGAAGAGAACGACGGTGGCGCCGTCGACGGGGTAGCCGCGCGTGTCGACCACCCGCCCCACGATGGTGCCGGCGCGCGAGAGCGCGAGCACGACGGGGCCGCTCATGGGCTCGGGGACGGCGATCCCGCCGCGCGCCACGAAGCCATCGGCTTGCGCGGACAAGGTGGCGCCGCCGCGCGCGATGGGCCCGAGGCGCACCTGCCCCGCGCGATCGGAGATGCCCTCCAGCGGGAACGGCGACAGGCCGCCCTCGACCAGGGCGACGCGCGCACCGGAGATGGGGATGGGATCGCGGGCACCTTCTTGCTCCCCTTCAATCACATGGGCCGTCACGGTGATGCCCGGCTCCAAGTTCAGCTCGACCTCGCGCTCGTCGCCGCCGTTCACGGCCACGTCGAGCTCGATGGGGCTCACCCGATCGCCGCGGTTGGCGCGAAGCGCATACGTCCCCGCGGACAGCGAGGCGATGCGAACGATCCCGGCCGCGTCGGTGTCGGCCGCGCGCGGCGGCCACAAGGTGGCGCCGCTGATCTGCACGCGGGCCCCGGCGGCCGGCTCGCCGCCGTCGCGCACCCGCGCCACGATGACGCCGAGGCGGCGCAGGACGAAGTGCGCGGTCGTTCCCTCGAGCAGGCCGCGCTGGGTGACCTCTTCGAGCCCCAAGAGGCGCGCGGTCGCCGTGTACGGTCCGCGCGTGAGCCTCCCCACGTGCACGCGTCCATCTTCGTCCGTGCGCGCGCCCACCGGCAGCGGATCCCGCCCGGTGATCTCGATCTCGGCGCCGGCGATGGCGCCGCCGCGCTCGTCCTTCACCGCGATGTCGAGAAAGTGCTCCGGCTCCAAGGAGAACACCACGTTGCGGGTGCCTTGCAGGAGCACGAGGGTCGTCGCGCCGCGCGCGCGGCCGGGGGCGTCGGCGAGCACCCAGTGCTCGGCGCGCGGGAGGCGGTCGATGTGCACGAAGCCTTCGGCGTTGGTGAGCCCCTCGCCTGCGGAGTGGACGCGGCCATCGAGGACGGCGAGGGCGCGCACCCGCGCGCGGGCGATGTTCTGCCCGTCGTTGGTGCGCACGAACACGTCGAGGGAGGCGTCCCGGTCGTGGATCGTCTCGGGCACCGGCGGAGCCACCCGCTCGAACACCAGCGTGCGAAGGACGGATCCTGGCAAGCTGGCGACGAAGAGAAGACAGAGAACGACGTAAATCGCAGACCGCACCGCTCCGACCCAACGCGGCGGGCCGGGTGCGCGCGATGCGGGCGCAGTTGCATCGGGCGAGCCCTGCGGACGGGGCGCAGGTGCATCGGGCGAGCCGGCCGACCGGCGCGAGCCGTGCTCGCTGGGCGCGGGCGCGTCGGACGCATGGGTGGCGGGATCGGGCGGTCCGGAAGGCGGCACCTTCATGGGATTAGCATCCCTTTGCCCCCGAGCGCGGTGCGCGCGTACGTACGGCCTTGCTTGACGGCCGATGGCCGAACCATGGCACGATCATGACACGACGGCTTGTACGGTCGCGGTAGCTACTGCTGCCGATGGACATCCGCCATACCGTCACGGGGCTCTACAGCCACCTGGAGTTCGGGGCCTGCCTCGTGGGGTTCTTGCCGATCATGGCCGCCTCGCACGCCCTGCACCGCGGGGATCCGACGCAGCGTGAGCCGGGGCGGTGGATGCGGCGATTGGGGCGCACGGTCGGGCAGCTTACGCCGCTCTGGACGTTCACCATCGAAGGCGAGGCGCCGCCCGACATCGAGGCGAAGCCGCACGTGGTGATCGCCAACCACGAGTCGCAGGCCGACCCTTTTCTGCTGTCGTGGCTCCCCTGGGACATGCGCTGGGTCGCCAAGGAGGAACTGTTCAAGCCCCCCGTCTTGGGCTGGGTGATGACCTTCGGCGGCGACATCCCCCTTCGCCGCGGCGATGGAACGAGCGTGCGCGCCATGATGGCCGAGTGCGAGCGCGCCATCGACGCCGGCATCTCGATCATGATGTTCCCCGAGGGAACGCGCGCCCAAAACGGCGAGCTCCTGCGCTTTCGCGATGGCGCGTTCGATCTGGCCATCCGCACCAGGGCGCCCGTGCTGCCCATCGCCATCGCCGGCACCCGTCAGATGCGGCCAAAGCATTCGCGCTGGCTCGGGAAAGCCCACGCGTGCGCCAAGATCCTTCCGGCCGTCCCCACCGCCCATCTCCACGCCGAGGACATCGGCACCTTGCGCGATCGCTGCCGCGACATCATCGCCGCGGAGCTGCCCGATTTGCGCGCTCGTTACGGGTGACGCGGAGCACGCGCCGGCTCGACGCTCGACCGGGCGCGCTCGTTTGCACGTGACGCGCGCGACCCGGATCAGTGCAAGGTGTGCCAGCGCCCTTCGTACTCGATGCGCGGCAAGCCGGCCGGGTGCGGCCGCGGTCCCCCGCCGAGCGGCTCGGAGAGGGGCGCGGACGCAGGCGATTCGGCGGCGGCAGCAGCGGCGGCCGCGGCAGCCTTGGCGGCGTCGAGCGCCGCTTCTTCCCGCGCCCAGCGCTCCAGCGTCTCCTTCGCCTTCCTGCGCTTCTTGGCGTAGCCGTACACCAGGGCGAAGAAGACCAGCACCCAGAGGAGCGAGCCGCTGGTGAGCACCGGAAGGAACGTGTAACGCTTGGCGATCTCCTCGCGCCATTGGAACTCGAGCTTGCGAAGGTCCGTCCCGTACGCGTCGGCCAGCGCGCGATCGAACGGCGCGCCGTTGCGGACGCGCTCGATGAGCGACACGAAGCGCGCGCGATCCGGATCGCGCAGGAGGAAGCGCACGAAGTCGGCCGACTCGGCGTAGGCCACGCTCACCTCGTAGCGATCTTGGGGAAACGACGAGTCGAGATCGGCCAGGGGGATCGTCTGGCGCGAGATCGTGGCCTCCCACAGGGTCTTCAGACGGAGAAAGCGGCTCTCGCCCGACACGTGAATCGCGAGCCCCTCGTTGAACCAACGCGGCACGTGCCGCCCTTGCACGGCGTCGTACAGGGCGATGTGCACCAGCTCGTGAAAGAACACCTCCTTGATGTCCGGAGCGTCGGCGTTGGCTTCGGGGGCCGAGAGGGACAACAAAACGAGGTGCAGCGGCGCGTACGCCACGCCCGTCGCGTACTCGGGCGGCGGAAGGCCATCGGGCGCCAGCGCGGCCATTTCTTCGGGGGTGCGCGCCACGCGAACCTCGAGCTGATCGAGGACCGGGGCCCCGAACCAATCGCGCAGCTGCGACTTCATGGCCTCGGCCTCATGAAGGATCGGCTCGACCCGCTCGCGCGCACCCGGCACGTAACGCAGACGAAGCCAGCCGAGATCCTTGTCCGAATAGGCCGTGGGGACCGGGGGAATCCGGACGCCATTGGGCTGCAACACCAGCGGCGCATCGCGCGGCGCGGCCACCACGGGCTCCGCGAGCGCGGCCCGCGGCGTCATGGCGAGGAGCAAGCCCGCGAAGAGAACGGCGAAAAGCCGCTGGAGGCGCATCCGCAGACCGCCCGCTCCCGTTGGAACATCGTGCGGAGCACGACGTTCCACCCGAGGGCCCGCCGCCTGCGGCGGACGATGTGCAATCGAGAGAGGCGGGCGCGGACGAAATCGTCTCATCGAGGTACCTGCATCTGAAGATGGATCCTGTCGTCGCTCCCGTCTCGTGTCGCGATGAAGATTCCTACGCCGCCCACCGCCGCTGCCGCGATGGCGCCCCAGAACCAAGGCGACGCGTAGAACGGTTTGCTCGCCGTTTTCGCGTCGCCGCTCTGTCCCGTGTTTCCCGTGGTTCCCGTCGTCGGGGCCGTCTGGGTTGGCTTCGATGCCGCCGCCGGCTCGCTCAATGCGCCGCGAGGCTCGCTCGCGGGAGCGGTATTTCCGTACGATCGCTCCAAGGAACCGACAGCGCCGGACCACACCCATGCGGTCTTCGTGCCCGCGGCGGGCTTCGCATCCGGGGCCGTGCGCACCGGATCGGGGGCGTAACTCGCCGCGTCGAATATGCCTGCGTCCGCGAGAAAAATGCGCGCAACGGGGGTGGGGGTCGGTGAAGGGCTGAGCGGGTTCGGCGCGGGGACCGTCACCACCACCAGGCCGCGCACATGGAGTTGATGCGCAATCGACGCAAGCAGCTGGCGCGATGGAGCATCGTCGCCGCGGATGGCGTCGCGCGTGTCCGCAAGATCGCGCAGCGCCGCGGGCGCATCGGACGCGGGCGCCTCCCCGGCCAGCACGCGCGCCCTCGCCTCGTCGAGCGCCGGCGGCCGCAAAGACGGACGAGCGTAGACTTGCTGCGCCAGGGGCCACGCGGCATCGGCCGCATCGCGCCCCGCAAAAACCGCGAGCCCCGTGCCTTGGCTGGTGGTGCCTTGGCTCGGGGCTCGATCGGCGAGGGCGTCGCCAGCTGCCAGGGTGGATAGGAGAAAGCAGGTCCCCCAAACGTGGCGTGCAACGCCCATGAATGATTCGCTTTCTTGAAAGCTAGAAGGCTACCGGCGCCTCAACGCTCACGCGAGGAAGACAGGATGCGCAGGAGGAAGAGGAAGAGGTTGACCACATCGAGAAAGAGGCGGAGCGCAGCGCCGACGGCATCGTTTTCCGAGCGGTCGTGGAGGATGCGCGAGGTGTCGTAGAGGATGTAGCCCGAGAAGAGCAGGACGCCGACGCTGGCGATCGCCAGCTGGAAGGCGGCAGAGTGGAAGAAGAACCCGAGCAACATCGCGCCGAGGATGACCCAAACGCCCATGTTGAGCGCGGCGCCGAGGAACGAGAAATCTTTGCGCGTAACCAGGACATAGCCCGAGAGGCCGGTGAACGAGAGACCGGTGAGCAGGAAGGCGTCCCGCACCGGCGAGGCGCTCAATGTGCCGCCTTGCGAGGCGTAGAGTTGGGCGATGAACAGGGTGGGCGCCAGGAATATGCCCGTGATCAGCGTGTACCCAAAGAGCGCCGCGACATTGAGCCCGGGGATCCGTCGTGCAAACGAGGCCCCGAAGAAGGCGCCGATGTACACGATGAGCATCACGATGGGGTGGGCCATCCCGAACGCGACCAGGGGTGCCACCTCGATGGCGACGTCGCCCCCTCGAAGCACGACCGGCGTGCCGAGGTAGAGCGCCGCGAGCGCACCCGCGATGGCGAAAAAGACACCGCCGGTGAACAGCAGGTAGACGCGCCGCAGGTAGCTCGCCACGTCCACCGCGGCGCGGGTGGGGAATGCTCCATAAGACCGAGACTGCGGATTCATGTCATACATCGCGCCACCAAAGTAACAATGCGGTACGCGGCGTCAACGTTGGGGCGGCGCCAGCACGGAGACGGCGGGGCCGAAAGCGGGCGCGCGCTGCTCGATGGTGGTGCCGAGGGTGGGCGTGAGGAGGAGATACCGCGCACCGAGCACGAAGAGGGCGGCAGCCAAGGGCGGACCAAGAAGGGCAAGGGCGCGCCGCGCTTCGAATTCAGGCCGCGAGGCGAGCAGGGCGGCCATGGTGAAAGCCATCACATCCACCAAATTGGCGGACACGGCGGGCGAAAAGGGACCACCGGGCGGAAGAATGCGCGCGAGCCCGAACATCAGCCCAAGGGCGCCCCCGAGGAGCACCACGACGAAGGCGACCAACCGCACCTTGCGATTGTCCTCCTGCCATCGCGCGGCGATCGATCCAAAGCGGAGCGAGAACGGGATGAGCAGCACGGCCATCACCCCCGCGGCGATAGAAAAGGTGGCGCCGGCGAGCGGATGATGGTGCGTCTTGGCGCGAAGCACCGCGCCCAGGGCCAGCAGAACGAAGGAGAAGGCGCCGACCCAAAGGGCGAGCGACCAGCTTCGCTTTCGCGCATCCCCGAGCGAAAACGCACGAAGACCGACCCGCGCTTGGCGCAAGGTGAGCACCGACAGAAGCATCGGGATCAAGGTGGCCGCCGCCAGCGCTGGCCAGATGCCGCGCGCGTCGAGGGCGCTCGTCACGCGCATGGCCGCAGGTCCCGAGGCCAGGCCGGATGCCACCAGAGCAGCCCCCACCGCGCTGCCGAATCGCGTGAGAAAGGGGACCCGCGGCGGCTCCGGCGGACCGGACGGGCGCAGCTCACGGGAATCGCGCGGCTCACGCGCATCCGGCGGCTCACGCGGATCGCGAGGATCACGCGGATCGCGAGACAGCGGCGGAGGACGCGAGGGGTGCGAGGGGCGAGGCGGGATGGTGGAGGGCATCAGAACGGATCGAGCGCGTCGAACGCGGGGATGGCAAAGAGCTGGTCCGCGCGCCCAAGGGTGAGACGGTCGCGCGCTGTGACGAGACCGGTGCGTGCCGCCTGGGATGGGCGAACGCCGCCGTAGGCCACGCTAGCGAGGACGGCGGCGTCCGAGAAGAGAAGATCGACGGGGGCATCGGTGGCGGTCACATGCGCCGTACCGTTTTCGATGGCGATGCGAAGCGGGGTGGCACGATCGGCCGACGCACCGACGCCGACGATCAAGGCGCTCTCCGCCCCGGCCCCTGCCGCGGGGTAACCGCGCGCCGCGAGCGCGGCGGCGACGTCGTTCACGCGCACCATCGGCCCCGCGTGGACGATGCCGAGCGGGTGCTCCATGCGCGGCAAGCCGGGGCGGTGCATGTCGGCGTCGCTCAGCGCGAACAACGCGGGATCGTCTTGGGCGACCCCCACCTCGATCCACGCGACTTGATCCTTCTGCGCGCCCAGGTGACCCCAAAGCACGCGCCATGCGTCGTCGTCTTGGGCCACGAGATCGTGCACGATGAGGCGGGTCGGCCCGTTTTCCTCCCGCTGCTCGGCCGTCCACGCGATGTAGCCGCGCTCGTCTTCGGCGATGAACCAGAGTCGGTTCTCGTCGAGGAGGCGTTTTTCCCAGAGCAGCGGGCGGCGGGCGAGCCAGCCGGTCGAACGAGCCGCGGCGGCCTCGTAGATGCGCACCAGGGTGTCATGATCGTCGGGCACGAGGCTGCGCATCGCTCCACGCGCGGCGCGCGTCCACTCCGCGGGGATGGCGGAAGGCGCGATCTCGAGCTGGTGCAAGGGGGTGACCGGGCCGTACCCGAGGCGGCGATAGAAGCCGTAGCGAAAGGCATAAAGGAGCGCGATGGCGTCGCCGCGCGCGTGCGACACGGCGTGGAGGTGCTCGATCAAGGCGCGCGCGATGCCTTGGCCGCGCGCTTCGGCCGCCACGGCGACGCTGGCGATGCCGCCGAGGCGAACCCGCCGACCGCCGAACCACCCTTGCATGGCGTAGAGAAAGGCGTGGCCGAGGAGCCGCTCGCCGCGCCCGATGACATAGAGATCGTCGAGGCCCCCGAAGGCGTTCGTCTCGAGGCTGCGCCTTCGCGACGCGAGGCCGCGCGGATCGGGGTAGGCGCCGAGGTGAATGTCGAGGAGCCGGGGCAGATCGTCTTCGGTGGCTTTGCGAACGTGGAGGGCCTTGGGCGCCAGCGGGAGCGTGCTCGTCATCGAGCCGGAGCATATGTCAAGATTGCGGATCATTTGGCCCACTCTCCGCGCGTCTGATAACGGCGACAACATGATGGGCGCAGCCAATGGAGCGAACGGAAGGCTAGGTGGGATGCAGGCCGATTTCGTCGGCTCGCTCGGGCGCAAGACGGGGGAGGCGCGCACGGCGCTCGCGGCCCTGGAAGCCGACCCGAAGGCGCGCGGTCCCCGCGACGACGTTCGGCGCAGGCTCCACGCCATCGGAACGGCCGCGCGGCTCTTGCACTTCGACTCGACGCGGGTGGCCATCGGGCTGGCCGAAGAGGTCCTCGAGCGCATCGCGGAGAGCGGCACCGCCAGCCAGCAGGACTTGGAGCAAATCGGGCGGGTCCTCGACGACCTTCCGATCCTGGCGTGGGAAGACGTCTCGGAGAAGCGCTCGGCCAGCGAAGCTGCGGCCACCAGCGCGCCCCAGGCCGCCGCGCCGCACACGGCGCTGGTGGTGGGCGAAGACGCCATCGCCATGGCCATCTCCGAGGGGCCGGCCGACGCGGGCCGGGCGGCGGGCGAAGGCTTCGAGTGCGAGCGCACGACCGACGCGACGTACGCGGCGGTCCTCGCGCAGGAGATGAGCCCCGACGTGGTGGTCATCGACGGCGATCTCGAGGGCACCGACGAGCTGGTGGAGACGTTGCTCGATCGCATGGAGCTCGCGCCCATCGTGGTGCTGGGCCGCTTCGAGGAGGCCACGGAGGAGGCGCGCTTCATCGCGCTGGGCGTGGCCAAAACACTGAAAAAGCCGGCGTCGGAGGAGAGCCTTTACACGGCGTGCCGGGAGGCGGCCGATCAGCACCGCGAGCGCACGGTCCGGATCACCTTGCCGGCCGTCGATGCGTCGGGGGCCGTGTCCTCGGCCGGCGACGCGGCCAAGCGCGAGGCGGGGGACACCGAGGTGCCGGGCGCCGATCGGGCGTTTTCGCGCGGGCGGGGCGCGGCGGCCGATGTTCGGCTCGAGGGGCGGCGCGTGGTGGTGGCCGACGACGATCCCGGGGTGGCGTGGTTCATCGCGGACCTGCTCCGCACCACGGGGTGCATCGTCCACGAGGCGCACGATGGCGAGGAGGCGCTCGAGCTGGCCTACAAAACGGCGCCGCACTTGCTCCTGAGCGACGTGCTCATGCCGAAGCTCGACGGCTTCCAGCTGGCGCGCGCGCTGAAGCGCGACGTGGCGCTGCGCGACACGCCGGTGATCCTGCTGTCGTGGAAGGAGGACATGCTGCAGCGGGTGCGCGAGCTCGGCGCCGGCGCCGCCGGCTACCTTCGAAAAGAGAGCGACGCGCGGGCCATCCTGGCGCGGGTGCGCGAGGCGCTATGGCCACGCGCGCGCATCGAGGCACGCCTTCGCGGGCGCCAAGAGGTGCGCGGCCGTCTCGATGGGCTGACGGTGCGCTCCTTGCTCGAGCTGGTGTGCACCACGCGGCCCAAGTCGCGCGTGTGCCTGCGCGACGCATCCTACGTCTACGAGCTGGAGATCCGCGACGGCGCCCCGTGCCGGGCCACCCGCACGGCCCCCGACGGCACCATGCTCCGCGGCGGGCGGGCGCTGGCCGCGATGCTCGGCGTCTGGGCCGGGCGCTTCCACGTGGCGCCCAGCGAAGATCCGCTGGAGTGCGAGCTGCTCGGCACCTTCCGAGCGCAAACGGCCGAGCCGATCGCGCACGCGCGCGGCGCGGCGCATCTGCTCTCGGGGGCGCGGGTGCTGGGGGTCGCCAAGGTGGTGGTCGACTCCGAGATCATCGCCGGCTATCTCGGCGCCACGCCGCCGCCCGTGCGGAGGCTCGTGGAGCGCGTGGCGGAGGGCGAGTCGCCGCGGCAGGTGCTCTTGCGGGGCAACGTCGATCCGGTGATGCTGGAGGGCGCGCTGCTCGATCTGGCAGCACGTGGCGCCGTCGCCGAGGTGTACGGCGCGCAAGGGCAGGATCTGCTGCGCCCCGCGATCGATGCGGCGCTGCGGATGGAGTCGGGCACCGCGCAAACGGCGGAGGAGCGGACGCGGATGCGGCTCGCGAGCATTCCGAGCGACGATGGCGAGGCGCAGGTCGGGGTGGAGGACGAACTGGCGGAGGTTGCCGTTTCGGAAGCGGCGCGGGCGGGCAGCGGCTCGGCGCAAGCGGCGCGGGCGGGCAGCGGCTCGGCGCAAGCCGCGAAGGGTGCGGCGCAGCCCGTGCGGAGCGGGGCGCAAGCGACGCGGGATGCGGGTGCGGAGGAGGACGCGCCGCGTTCGTATCCGGACGTCACGGCGATCGAGTCGGAGCTCACCTCGAACACGCCGATGGCCTCGGTGGTCGCGCGATCGGCTCCGGCGCCGCGGCGACGGGAGCGGCGATGGTTTGGCGCCGCGATCTTTGGCGCCGTGTTGATCGCGGCGCTGGGCGCGCGCGCGGCGGTGGACGCGCCCGGAAAAGGCGTGGCGGCGTCCGGCGGATCGCAAGGGGGCACGACGGCCGGGACGCGCCCGACGCACGCGGGGACCACGAGCGCCGCGGCGTTCGCCGAGCCGCGCGCCGATGCGAATCCGCAATCGGCGCCCGTGCCGGTGCCGGCCGCGAGCGCAGCTTCCGAGCCCGCGACCGAGGCGCCGCGCGCGCGCCATGGCTCGCACGCGGCGGACGCGGGCTCGGCGCCAAAGAACGAGAAGGCGAAGGACGCCGGGAGCAAATCCGCCGCGCCCGTCACCGTCTCGGCGACGGGGTTGGACGTCGCGGCGGCGGCAGCTGCCGAGCTCCACGCTCCGAACGCATCGACCTTTGCCCCGTGAGGGCATGGTGAAGCGATTCGGTGCGTTCCGTCGTTCGGAGGTCTCGTCTTTCCCGTTGTCTCGTCTCTTTCCGTTCTTCGCCCCCCTCGCGCTGATCGCGCTCTCGGCAGGTTGCGATCGCTGCTCGCGCGGCGATGGACCGAGCGCCTCCCCTGCCCCCTCGGGCTCGAACACCCCGCCCGCCGCGCAAGCGCCGACCCCGCGCGCCATCGACGCCGTAGGGCTCGACGCGTGCACCTTGGGGCACCGCGGGATCCTGCTCGACCTGGGCGATTCGAGCACCCGGGCGCGCTATGGCACGCACGTCGCGAGCCGTTCGACCCCCGAGACGCTCGAGCGCGAAGGGGCCACCTGGACGCGCTTTCGTGAGAAAGGGTCGACCCTGCAGTTCGTGGCGCTCGAGCGCGACTTCGGCGACCTCGCGGATCCGGCGGCGGACTCCTTCGTGGAGGCGAGGGTTCGCGGCGGCGTGGCCAAGTCCATCAGCGTGTACCTCAATGGCAAGCCGGTCGGCATCTGGAAGCTCGCAAAGGGCGAGACGCGGGTGGTGATCGCCAGCGCCTCGAGCGATCTGGTAACCGCCGGCGCCAACGAGCTGCTCCTCCGCTTCAACGGCGTTCCCAAGGCATCCGTCGGCGAACCCTACGCCGAGATCGATTGGATCCGCATCGGACGCGGCAAGCCCGAGGCCGGCGATAGCAACTACGCCGCCCCCACCCGCCACGACGTCACCGCCAATGCGACCCTCGGCGGGATCGCGCGGCGCGCGCTCTCCCTTCGCGCACCCGGCTTCGTGCGCTGCACGGGGTGGCTCCCGCAAGGAGGAACGGCGCAGGCTTTTGCCGGCATCTCGGGGCCGGGCGAGGCCGAGCTTCGACTGAGCTTGCTCGGCGATCGAACGGGGAAAATCGCCGAGCGCACGTTCTCCGCGCGAAGCGGCGCCTGGGAAAAGGCGGAGCTCCCGCTGGGCGATCTCGGACGCCCGCCGCCGGGAACCGTGGGCGCCTTTCAAGTCGAGGTGGTGCGGGCCACCCCCGGGGCGCGCGTGCTGCTCGGCGATCCAGGGGTGCTGGCGCCCCCGCAGCCCGAAGACGCTCCGGCGCCGCACGGGCGCGGCGTGGTGCTCGTGGTCTTCGGGCAGCTGCAGCCCAAGTCGCTCGCGCTCTACGGCGGCCCGCTCGCGTTGCCGGAGCTCGGCGCGCTCGGCGCGCGCGGGGTGGTCTTCGAGGCGCATCGCGCGACGAGCACGCTGTCGCACGCGGCGCTGGCCGCCATGATCAGCGGCCGCACGGGGCGCGCCAACAACGTGAACGATTTCGATGCGCGGCTGCCGCACTCGGTCACCACCATCGCCGATGTGGCGCGCCAGGCGGGGGTAGTGAGCGCCATGTTCACGGCGAACCCTCTGACCTCGGCGACCTTTGGGTTCGACCGCGGGTGGGGCACCTTCGTGGCGCACGGCCCCGAGGAGAACACGCTGGCCACGCGGGTCTTCGACGAGGCCAGCGAGTGGATCGAGGCGCACAAATCCGATCGCTTCCTGGTGGTCGTGCACGCGCGCGGCGGGCACCCGCCGTGGGACATCACGGCCGAGGAGCTCAAAGGCCTCGATCCGCCGGGCTACGCGGGCAGCATCGATCCCAAGCACGCGGCCGAGCTCCTCTCCAAGGCGCGTCACTCCCCGCCGGCCATCCGCTTCGGGGACGCAGACCGCGCGCGCGTCTGGGCGCTCTATTCGCACGCGGTCCTCGCGCACGATGCCGCGCTGGGCCGGCTGATGACGACCCTCCGCCGCACCGGCCGCGATCTCGACACGACCCTCTTCGTCACCGGCGATCTCTCGGTCGACGAGGTGGGCCACAGCGGCCAACACGTCCCCTTCGGCGAGGGCGAGGCCCCCGAAGAGCCGCTCTTGTCGGTCCCGCTCATCCTCGTCCCGCCCGGCGGAGTCGCCGGCGGAAAGCGGGTCAAGCTACCGACCGCCGATATCGATCTCGCCACCTCGATGGCCAACGCGCTCGATCTATCCCCTTCCAGCTATTTCCGCGGCGTCGACATCTACCGCACGCTCACCGGCGCCCTCCCCGACGCGGGCCGTCCCCTCCTGGCCACCGCCGGCACCAAATACGCGCTCCGCACCGGAAACTTCATTCTACGCGGCTCCGACCGGCGCGAAGATCTCTGCGACATCCTCATCGAGCCGGCCTGCATCACCGACGTGAGCTCGACCCATCCACTCGCCACCGAGGCGCTCGAGCGCACCCTCTTCTCGATCCTCCACGAGCCCGGCGAATCCCCCATCCCCCGCGAGCCCGCCGTCATCGATCCGCACTCCTCCGCGCCCTCCGCGCTCAAGGCCTGGGGGCGCTAGGCGCTCGGCGCTCGGCGCTCGGCGCCACCCGACGACATCCGCGCCATCGGTTCGCACCCGGTGACGGGCGGCTGGGTGACGTCCCAATCTCGATTGGGAGGTGACTCAATGCGTTTTTATCACACCGCTTGGCTCGGCGCGTTGACCGTGATCGCGTGCTCGTCGCAGGAGGTCGACGCGGGAGGCCGCACTGCACGAGGCAACGAGCATGTATCGGGCATGGACGATGGTGGTGCACCCGACGGGGATGCACCGGACGCGACCCCAGGGGTCCGGTTGACGCCCTCCAATCTACCCCCGGACATCTGCGATCGCCCGGGGGCGGGTGAGTTGAACGTGCCGGCGAACACCTCGGCCGCGCTCGACCCGGGGGTACCTTGCGATGCGCTCGTCCCGCAAAGAAGCGGCCTTCCATCCATCTGCGTCCGAAAATATTCGAAGGTGCAGATCGCAGGAACGTTGGCGTTGCGCGGCTCATCGTCATGGCCGGCGTCGTCGGCGGTCGCCATCGTGGCGACCGACGCGTTCCTTCTCACGGGCAGCATCGCCGCGAGCGGCACGAAAGGCACCTCGATCCATCCTCCGGCGGCCCCCGATGGCAGGGGGAATGGTGGCTTCTATGGAGGCGGAGCCGGACACGCAACCGCAGGCGCTCGGAGCGGAGGATCTCCGGCCGGACAAGGAGGACCGGCGTATCCGACGAGCGGCACCGAGCTGGCGGCGGGCTCCAACGGCGGAGAAGGAGAATCGTTCGGCCCACCCCCCGGGGAGCGCGGCAAGGGTGGCGGTGCGATTCAACTCGTTTCGTGCGGTACCTTTGAGCTCATGGGTTCGGTGGACGGCGGCGGCGGCTCCGGAGGAGACGGTCACAGGTCCTTGAGCGGTGGATCGGGGGGCGGCGGCGGCGGGAGCGGGGGCACGCTGCTCATTGAGGCTCTTCGAATCACGGGAACGGGCGCTGCTCTGCGATCGCTCGGAGGCAATGGTGGTTGGGGCGGAGATACTTTTGCAGGCAATCCCGGAGGTTCCGGTGGCAGCGGGGGCACCGGCTCGGCGCCTCCCACGCCGGGATACCCCGGAGGCATCGGACCGACCCGGCACGGCGGTCCTGGTGGTGGCGGCGCCTCCGTCGGATTCATCCGGCTCAACGTCCCAGCCGGCACCCCAATCCCCAATCTCAACGCCGATCCCCCCGCATCCTTGGGAACCGTACCGACGCACTGACCGCCAGCACCGCGTTCGTTACGTCAGATGGGCAAGCCGCTCACTCCTTCCACAGGAGAGCTACTGACCGTGACATACAAAGCCGCGCAAGGCGAAGAGAGGAAGAGAGAGAGGGATTCGAGACCTTTGCCACCCGACACGAGTCGGGTGCGGTCCCCAATGCCTCGGTCTACGCGGTGCTACGAACCAGCACCGGCGGAGAGAGAGGGATTCGAACCCTCGGTACCCTTGCAGGTACACATGATTTCCAATCATGCACCTTCGGCCGCTCGGTCATCTCTCCGGGTGCCGCGCAGTGGCCCGCGCGGCGGAACGACGTGTAGCACAGCAAACGCCGGCGTGTCAGGGGGGGCGCGCGCGATCTGTCGAATCCGTGTCCGACGGCCATCTGGCGGCTTTCGGGCGGGTTTCCCGCATGGCACGAGCCGCTCGCCCCGGTCAACGGCCGGCCGGGTGCATGCTAGAGGTCACCTTGCGCGGACGACGATGCGAAGAACTGGCCCGCCACGCCCTGCGGTACGTGGGACCATCGCGCCAAGGCTACCTTTCGAGCGCGGCTGCTTCACGAAGAGCACATCGTGACGGCGAAGCCTTGACAATGCCTCGGCGAATCGACGAAGGTGGCCGGCGGAGAGATGACCGAGTGGCCGAAGGTGCCTGATTCGAAATCAGGTGTGCCCGCAAGGGTACCAGGGGTTCGAATCCCCTTCTCTCCGCTAGGCGCTGCTTCGCAGCACCAAGCCGCATCGTGAATGGGATTGGGACGCACCCGACGCGACCGTCGGGTGGCACCTCCGCGAGGCGCGCATCCGTGGGCGGACGCAACCGCCCTGAGCGCCCTAAAAATCCCCGCGAAGGCGCACGGAGCGGATCTCGCGCAGGAGCATGCGCTGAAAGATCCCCGGCGCGACCCACGAGTAGACGCAGAGGCCGAGCCACGCATAGCTCACCAGCTCCGCCACGCGCGGATGGCCCAGATCCTGGAGCACCAGGATGAGAAAGCGCTGCGCGACATAAGCGGCGAGGAGCACCAGCATCGCCTTGGGCCCCAGCTCGGCCAGCATCGAGTTGAGACGGAACCAAACGCCGAGGAACAGGCTCTCGCGCGCCTTGATCGCGGCGATGAGGTTCAGCGCAGGGATGCGCGAGCCGGCTCGGATCGCCCAGCCGGCGTGCTCGCGGGCGCCGCCCACGTCGCCGCGGCGCAGGAGCACGTGGCCCATGATGACGAGGGCGTTCGACTGCTCGGGCGAGAGCTCCAGCGCCGCGCGCGCGTAGCGTTCGGCCTCGTCCAAATGCCCGCGACCGAGGTGCGCCTGCCCCAGCTCCACCAAGGTCTCGGGATCTTCCGGATCGAGCGAGAGCGCGCGATCGAGCAGCTCGATCGCCGCATCGTCGCGGTCGTAGAACGCTTCGAACCGCGCGAGCCCGCGCAGAGGCGCCGGCCGCGAGGGATCGAGCCGGTGCGCCGCGTCGAAGTGCTCGCGGGCGCGCTGCGGCTTGCGGTGCGCGAGCCACGCGTCCCCCAGAACCAGATGCGCGACCGAGAGATTCGGATCGAGCGCGACCGCCGCCCGCGCCTCCACCAACGCCGCCCCGATTCGCCGCGACTCCAAGAGCGCATAGGACAGAAGCGCGTGCGCCCGCGCGTCGTTCGGATCGAAGGTGAGCGCGTTGCGGAGCAAATCGATCGCGCTCTCGGGCTGCCCGCGATCGAGCGCCTCGATGGCCCGATCCACCCATCGCTGCGAATCTTCTCCTCCCCCCGAGCCGCTCGACTGCGTCATCACATCACCAGAGCCCCGAGCCACGAGGCTCGCGCAAACGCAGCCGGGATCACGTAGCCTCGAAGAAGGGTCGCCCCCAACGCCACCAGCATCCCCTGGCGAACGGGCCCGCCGAAGTGGCGGTAAATCTCGAAGCTCCGCTGCTGCGAAAGATAGAGCCAATAGCCGAAGCCCAGCTTGGTCGCGACCACCAGCACGAACAGGTAGGGAAGCGCGCGCTGCGAGAGCGCGAAGAAGGTCCCGCCGAGATAGATCGAGCCGTACAACATGGCCACCGCCCCGAGCGGCGCCGCCACCGCGGCGACGACCTCCTTGCGCAGGCTCGCGCTCCCCATGGCCACCCCGTTGAAGACGAACCATGGAAGCCCGATCCAAGCCCCGCCCAACATCAAGGTGATGAGCGGCCAGAACGGATGCACCGTGTAAGGGGCGAGACGGCCGGGGGTCGGCTCGTCCGGGATGCGGTAGGCGGTGCTCATCGATTAATCTTTCCCATGCCGCTTCAGAAAATCGAGGACGTCATCGTATTGGCCCCCTTCGTTTGCGTAGCGGGCGTAGTTGCGGGCGGTGGTCAGCCACTCGAGGGTCGTCGGCTTCACGTCGCGCAGCGCGGCGACCAGGTGGCGTTGCGCGATCGGCACCTCGCTGCCACTCGCGAGCGAGGCCTCGATGGCCTCGTCGCTGGCGGTCTCGATGAGGTGCTCCAGATCGGCGCCGGAGAAGCCGCTGGTCTTGCTGGCGATGGCGTCGGCGTCGATGTCCTCGGTCGGGCGCGCCTCCAGCAGGTGTCGCAAGATGGCGGCCCGGGCCACTTTATCGGGCGGCGGAACGAAGAGGACGCGATCGAAACGGCCCGGACGGCGGAAGGCCGCGTCGACGGCCCACGGAACGTTGGTGGCGCCCAGGATCAGCACGCCCGCGTTGTTTTGGGTGAAGCCATCCATCTCGGAGAGGAACTGGCTCACCAGCTTGGCGCTGGTGGCCTCCCGCGTATGCTGCCGCTTGCCGGCGAGCGCCTCCAGCTCGTCGAAGAAGAGCACGGCCGGGGTGCTCGCGCGCGCCTTGTCGAAGATCGCGTGCAGCTTCCGCTCCGACTCGCCGATGTACATATCGAGGATATCGTGGATGGCGACGTTGAAGAACGTGGCCTTGCACTCGCCGGCCGTGGCCCGCGCGAGCAGCGTCTTTCCGCAGCCTGGCGGCCCGTAGAGCAAAATCCCGCCTCCCACCCGCTTCTTGAAGCGTTGAAAGAGCGAAGGCTTCTGAAACGGCACGATGATGCGCCGCTCGATCTGCTTCTTGACGTCCGTCAAGCCGCCGACGTCGTCGAAGGTCACGGTCTTGGTCTCCGGATGGAGCAGCCTCGTGAGCTCCGTCGCATCGGTATCGTCGTTGGCCGAGGAGATCACGCGCATCTTCGGCCGGTCGCCGCCCGACGGGATCTCGCGCACCCGCGCGCCGAGCATCGCCTTGAGGTCCAAGTCCTCCAAGGTTGGATTGGCCTCCACCGCCGCTTGGTACGCTTTGACCGCGTCCTTCGGCCGACCGAGCTGGTGCAGGATCCGCGCGCGGAGCAGCAACGTCTCGGCCTCCTCCTTCGACTCCGACCCCGGCGCGATGAGCCCGAGCGCGGCATCGGCATCGCCTGCCTCGAAGAGCGCCCGAGCGGCCGCGCGCCGATGCCCGGATCGCGAAAAGGAGTCGAGGCCCGCGTCGCGCACCAGCTCTGCGGCCTCCTCCGCGCGATCGCGATCGACCAGCGCGGAGGCGACGAGCACCAGCAATTCGACGTTGTTCGGGCTAGCAGCGAGCGCGACGCGAAGGGATGCGAGCGTATCGTCGTCCATGACGGTGTTTACGCTAGGAGCGTTCGAGGGATCCGCGCCAGCGTGAAATGCGAGTTTCAGTGGTACTTGCCGAGGGCGAACGCCCAGTTGAAATAGCGGGGCGCCAGATCGCCTGCGAGGCGGATGCGCCAAGGATCGTCGCCGAACAGGCCGAGCGGGTTGAAGCGAAAGAGTCGAATGTCGGTGCCGAGCGTAAAGTGCTCCCGCGGCGCGCCGTCCACGAAGCGCGTTGGCTCGAGGTAGGTGCCGCCGCGCAAGGTGACCCACCTTCGAACGACCTCCGTCTCGAAACCGAGCCTCACCGAGACCACCGTGTTCTCGCCCGACGAAGCCCGGCGCTGGGCCACGAAATCGGCGATGCCCACCGAGCCGTGGGCGGGTCCGGTCACGAGCACGCTCGCCAAGAGCAGCATCTGACGTCGATCCCACAAGGCGGCCTGCGCCTTCTCGGCCGCGAGGAGCCTCTCGAACTCCCGCCCCATGGCCCTGTCCTCCTCCGCCTGAATGCGGAGCTCGCGCAGCTCCAGCTGCCGGCGGAGCACATCGCGCGTCACCTCCGGCGCCTTGGCGATTTCGTCTGCATAGCGGGTTGCGCGCTCGAGCCGTTTGAGATCGTAGCGCGCCCGCACCTCGTCCTCGAGGGCCGCGATATCCACCCGCGGCGGGTTGAAGGGCCTTCGCTCGAGCTCGAGCGCGCCGCCGACCTCGATCTCCCATGGCACCGTCAAATGCGAGGGGAGGATCCGGCCTGCTGCCACTTGCGAGCCGTCGTCGTTCTCCGTGATGCCCTTGATCTCGCGGACGACGATCTCCGAGCGAAGCGTGCCGCCCAGGCGAAAAGGGAGCCCTTTTGGCATCCAGATGGCGCCAAACTGCGAGCTGGCGCCCGTCCGCGAGACCAAGGTGGTCTCGTCCCCGTTGACGACCTGATTGAGATTGAACGCCACGGTTCGAAAGCCGACCCCGAACAGGAGCTGGCCGTTGGCGAACGAGCTGGCGAGCGAGCCGGTCACGCGCTCGATGACCGCCGAGATGTCCGTCGGTTTTCCTTTTTCCTCCAGGCCGACGTGGAGCGCGTCGTAGTTCACGGTCCCGCCGAAGGGGCCATATTGCAGTTGCAGCCCCAGGTTGACGGTGGCCGCGTTGGTGAAGCGCGTGGGGAGGGAGCGAAACCCCGGCCCGCGGTTCTCGAAATCGTTGCCCGAAAAGGCGCCCGGGTTGGTGAAGCCGAGGCACAAATCGAACTCACGCTTGCCCACGCTGTAGGGCGCACGAACGGCGGGCGATGCCGCGTTCGAGTATTCGCCCTCGCACCACTCGGCCAGCGCCGTGTAGGCGCCCGCCAGACCGACCACACGGCTCGCGGTGGTCACCGGACCTTGAAAAAGGTCGAGCCCATAGTCGCTCTTGGTGATCGGCGGTACCGCATCCTGGCCGGCCGCGGGGCCCGCGAAAAAAAGGGCGCCCAGGGCCACCGCACGCGCGATGCACCCTGCCGCTCCTCCGGATCTGCGCTGGGTCCAGCCGATCCCCACGCGCCCAGCATAGCCTACGGCGGCGCGTTTTTCGCGGGTGCAGCATGGGAGACAGCCGGAGCGTGCGCGCCGGCTCCCGGGCGTGCGTCTTTGCGCTGGGCGAAGAGAAAGCCGGAAATGCCGAGAAATACCAGGGTCGCCGCGATCACCAGCAGCGACGGCAGCTCGGCACGAAACGTCGGCCGCGGCGGGATAGGCGTGGTAGCGGGCGGGGGGATCGGCGGGTTCGACGGGGGCGCCGGCGTCGCATGCGGCGGCTGCAGCATCGGCATGGCGCGCGGATCCGACGCGGGCATCGGCGTCGCGTGCGGCGGCTGCAGCATCGGCGTCGCATGCGGCGGCGCGAGCATCGCTGCGTGCATCGGCGGCATCGGCGCCGGAGGATCGGACCGCGGCATCGGCGTCGCACGCGGCGGCGGCAACATCGGCGCGGCACGCGGCATCGGCCCCGGCGTATTCGACGCATGCATCGGCGCGGCACGCGGCGCCGGTGGGTTCGACGCGGGTGTGGGCGTCGCGTGCGCCGCCGCCAGCGCCGGCCGCTTCGGCACCCAGACCTGCGTCTTCGCGTCGATGGACGGAGGCGGCGCTTCCGGCTCGATGGCCGGCACCACGAACGCCGGCGCGCGCGTATCCGTCGCGAACGGCAGGAGCAACCTCGCCAGGGCCGCGGCCGTGCCAATGCGCTGCGACGGATCGCGCTCCAAGCAGCGCACCACGATCGCCTCCAGCGCGGCCGGAACGTCGGGCCGCAGCTGCCGCACGGGGACGGGCCTCTTGCGGAGGATCGCGATCACCAGACCGCTGAGCAACGGATCGTCGAAGGGGACGACCCCCGTCAGCATCTCGTAAAGGATGCACCCGAGCGACCAAATGTCGGCGCGGTGATCGGCCGACTTCGAATCCATCAGCTGCTCCGGCGACATGTAATACGGCGACCCGATCATCGTGCTGGTGGCCGTGAGGTTCTGATGCATGCTCGTATCGGTCAGCGGCCGGCTCGCCTTGGAGACGCCGAAGTCGAGCACCTTCACCACGGGCGCCGCGTTGCTCCGGCGGTGCAGGAACAAGTTCGCCGGCTTCAGATCGCGGTGCACGATGCCGTGACGGTGCGCCTCGGCGACCCCTCCCAGCGCTTGAACGAGGATATCGACCGCTTCGCCGACCCCCAGCTTTCCGCGCTCCTCCAGCAGCTTCGCCAGATCCTGGCCCTCGAGGAGCTCGAGCACCATGTACGGCAGCCCTTGCTCGGTGCGCCCGGCCGCGAACACCCGCGCCACGTGCTCACCCTCGACCCGCGCCACCGCGCGCCCTTCGTTCACGAACCGCGAGGCCGCCGTTTGCGAGCGCGCGATCTCGGGGAGCAGGATCTTGATCGCCACCTTGCGCGCCAGATCGACGTCGACCGCGGCATACACGGCGCCCATCCCGCCGATGCCCACGAGCTTCTCGATGCGGTATTTGTCGAGAAAGAGCTCTCCCTCCGTCAGCATCCGCGGTGCGGTTGAGCAAGGCCAGTGCCACCGTGTGTGCACGGCCCGCGGACCAAAATCCGGAACGGTTCCGCCGCTCGAACCACCGTCGGGTCGGCTCGATCGTACCAACTTTGGTACGGGGTGTACCAAGGCGCAACACCACCGCCGGTACACCCGTACATGCGCGCCGGCGCAATCCGTACGAACGCGCGACCACCACACGCCGCCGGCTCGGTTCGCCCGCCACGATGCGCTTGCCCGGCCGAGCTTCCGCTACCCCCACGCGGCACCGCGCTTGGGCGCCGGCGCGACGGCGCGATCCGTACGAACGCGCGACCACCACACGCCGCCGGCTCGGTTCGCCCGCCACGATGCACTTGCCCGGCCCGGGCATCCGCTCCCCCCACGCGGCACCGCGCTCGGGCGCCGGCGCGCCGGCGCGATCAGTACGAACGCGCGACCACCACCCGCCGCGGGCTCGGATTACCCGTCACGATGCACTTGCCCGGCTCGAGCATCCGCTCGCCCCATGCGGCGGCGCGCTCGGGTGCCTGGGCGATGCAGCGGATGGTCGCTTTGAAGTCGTCTTTGAACTTGGCCTCCGACTCGGCCGTGCCGTCCCAGTGCACGAGGGCAAAGCCGCCGCCCTCCTTGTCGAAGAAGCGACGCAGCGACTCGTAGTCGTTCACCTCGCGCGTGTTGTCGTCGCGGAACTTGCGCGCGCGCTCGAATAGGCCGCGCTGCATGTCCTCGAGGATGGCGCGGATCTTCGCGGGGGCCTCGGCGCGCGAGAGGTTCTCCTTTTCGCGCGGCGTCCGATCGCGCCGGGCGACCGTCACCACACCGCCATCGACGTCGCGCGGGCCGATCTCGATGCGCACCGGCACGCCCTTTTTGACCCACTCCCACTGCTTCTCGCCGCCGCGGATGTCGCGCATGTCGACCTCCACCTCCAGCGGGCGCCCCCACAAGGTGATGTCGCGCAGCTCCCGGGCGAAGGATTGAATGTATTCTACAATTTTCTCCTTGCCCTCGTCGCCGCGGAAGACCGGCCAGATCGCGATGTGCGCGGGCGCCAAGCGCGGGGGGACGATCAGACCGTCGTCGTCGGAGTGGGTCATGATGATGCCGCCGACCAAGCGGGTCGACGAGCCCCACGACGTCGTCCACGCGTACTCGAAGGTCTCCTCCTTCGTCTGGAACTTGATCTCCGAGGCCTTGGCGAAGTTCTGCCCGAGGAAGTGCGAGGTGCCGGCTTGCAGCGCCTTTTTGTCCTGCATCATCGCCTCGATGGCGAACGTCTCCACCGCGCCCGGGAAGCGCTCGCTGGCCGTCTTCGGCCCCTTGAGGACCGGCATGGCCATGTAGTCCTCGGCGAAGGTGGCGTACACGTCGAGCATCTGCTGCGTCTCCTGACGCGCCTCGGCCTCCGTCGCGTGGGCCGTGTGGCCCTCCTGCCAGAGGAACTCCGAGGTGCGCAGAAAGAGGCGGGTCCGCAGCTCCCAGCGGACCACGTTGGCCCATTGGTTGATGAGGAGCGGCAGATCGCGGTAGCTCTGCACCCACTGCGAGAACGCCGCGCCGATGATGGTCTCGGACGTGGGCCGCACGATGAGCGGCTCCTCCAGCTTCGCCTCCGGATCGACCACCAGGCCGCCCCCGGGGCCCTCGATCAGCCGGTGGTGCGTGACCACCGCGCACTCCTTGGCGAAGCCCGCCACGTGCTCGGCTTCTTTCTCGAGGAACGACTTGGGGATGAAGAGCGGGAAGTACGCGTTCTTGTGGCCCGTCGCCTTGAACATACGGTCCATCTCGCGCTGGATATTTTCCCAGAGGGCGTAACCCCACGGCTTGATGACCATGCACCCGCGCACCGGCGAGGTCTCGGCGAGGTCGGCTGCACGTACGACCTGCTGGTACCATTCGGCATAGTCTTCCGCTCGTGTCGGGGAAATTGCGGTCTTCTCGTTCTTGGCCACGACTCTTCCTCCAGCCCCGGGCCTATACCACGACCCCGGAAGAAAAAAGCTGCCACGTCCGTAAACAGGCTACATCGGGACCGCGGGCGCGGACATAAGGGCATGGTGCGGCTTTTCTTCTCGTCGACGATCGCTGCGGCGCTGCTGCTCGCGGCCCCCATGGCACGGGCCAACCCCACGGCGCGCCTCGTGTACATCCGCAGCGCGGGCGCGGCCGATTGCCCGGACGAGGACGCCCTTCGCAACGCCGTGGCGGCACGCCTCGGCTACGAGCCCTTTCGGCATATGGCACCGGTCACCATCGTCGCCCAGATCACGCGCGCGCAGGGCCTCTACAAAGGCGACGTGAAGCTGCTCGACGATGCCGGCGTCGAGCGCGGAAGGCGCGCCATCGCCGAGCGAACGAACCGCTGCGAGGACGTGATCACCGCCATGGCGCTCACGGTGAGCATCGTCATCGATCCGCTCAGCCTCACGCGCCCCAAGCCCGCCCCCGAAGGGCCGGTCGAGGTCATCGCACCGGAGCCGCCACCTCCCCCGCCGCCCGAGCCGGAGCCGGCCAAACCGCCACCGCCGCGAGACCCGCCCCCAGACGACACGAAACGTTCGAAGGTCGCGCCGCATGCGTTTTTGGGCGGCGGCGTCGTGGGTGCCTTGGGCGTGGCGCCGTCCGCGTCCTTGGGGATCGCGGGGTTCATCGGGATGCGCACCTCGGCGCTCTCGTTTGCCCTCGAGGCTCGAAACGATCTGCCCGCCTCCACCGCCATCGAGGGCGGGGGCCGCGTGTCCTCGCACGTCACGGTGGGCTCGGTCGTGGGTTGCGCGTACCTTGGCCCGGTTTTCGGCTGTCCTTTTGCGTCCGTGGGTCGCATCGAAGCTTCGTCGTTCGAGATCGCGCAGCCCCGCTCCGACACATCGATGTACTCCGCCGTCGGCGCGCGCACCGGGCTCGAGCTTGCCATGACGCGCCAGATGGGCCTTTTGGCGTCGTTCGAGATGGCGCTCCCGCTCACCCGACCGGCGTTCCGCATCGATTCGCAGAGCGTCTACAAGCCGCCGGTGCTCGTGGGCGGGCTCGCCTTGGGGATCGTCGTGCACCTATGACGATGACAAAAAGGAGCGCGTCGCTCCAAGAGCAGGAAATGCAAGTCGCGACGGCGCGGGACGAATTCTTCCGTCGCGTGTTCGATGCGGAGTTTCGCTACGTTTGGGCCTCTCTGCGGCGACTCGGCGTGGACGCCGGCGATATCGACGATGTCGCACACGAGGTCTTCCTCGCCGTACACCGCCAGCTCGACACCTACGATCACCGCAGACCCATTCGGCCGTGGCTCTTTGCCTTCGCGTTGCGCTTTGCCGCCGACTACCGCAAGCAGGCGCGCATCCGCTTCCGCGCGTACCACGAGACGGGCGAGCCACTCGATCTGCAGCCGCGCGCCGACGAGCTTCTGGAGCGCGCGGACGATCGCCGCCTGGCCGCCGCGGGGCTCGAAGGCATCGCGCTCGATCGCCGCGCCGTCTTCATCTTGTATGAAATCGACGAAGTGCCCATGAGCGAAATTGCGGCGTCGCTGGGGATCCCGCTGCACACCGCCTACTCGCGCCTTCGCGTCGCGCGCGAGGAGTTCGCGGCCGCCGTTCAAGCGCGCCAGCAGGCGGAGCGTCACCTGGCGGAGCGCCAGCAGGCGGAGCGCAAGGAGGGCCGGCGATGAAGGAGCCGAAGCCTCTCGACGAGCACCTTTCGCGCCTGGTGCGCGCCGAGCGCGATGCGCAGGATCTCCCGCTCGGCGCCGAAGCGCGCGCATGGGCGAGGCTCGAGCGCGCGACGACCCGCGGCGGAGGGCGCGGCGGCGAACCGCTTGCGCCCTCCGAGAACGTACGTCCGTCGGGCGCGTGGGTGCGCCGATCGCGGCCATCGCGCGCATGGATCGCCACCTCGCTCCTGGCCGTCTTCGGCCTGGGCGTCGCAGCGGGCGTGCTCGGCTCGCGCATCTTCGACCAAGCCGGCAAGGAGCGCGAGCGCGTCGTCTATGTCGAGCGCGTCGCTTCGGCGCCGTCCTCGCCGGCCGCACCTTTCGACGCCCCCTCGCCCTCGGACCAACCGGGTTCGCCCGAGGTCACCTTCGAAATCCCCTTCGACGGCAAAGCGTCGGGCGCGCCATCGGCGTTGCCCGCGAGCCGGCAGCTCGCCGAGGAGCGCGCGCTCCTCGACGTGGCGCGCGCCGCGCTCAACCGCACGGAGGGCGAAGAGGCGCTGCGCGCGACCGAGCGCCACAAGGCGCGCTTCCCCTCCGGCATGCTGGGCGAGGAGCGCGAGGCGCTGGCGATTCAGGCGCTCCTGGTGCTCGTGCGAAACGAGGAAGCCTCGCGCCGCGCCGCGCGCTTCGAGCAGCGCTACCCGCGCAGCGTGCTGCTCCCCACCGTTCGCGCGGCCATCGAAGGTTCGCGATGATGCGCTACGTGACCGCCGCGCTCCTCGCGGTGTTCGTCGCCGTGCCGGCCTGTATGAGCCATGATCTCAACCTGGGCAACAACGCCGCGCTCACCGGGGGCGACGCCTCGACCGAGCCCGACGCGGCCAGCACGCCCGTCGATGGCGCCCCGAAGTACACGCGCGAAGAGGTCGAGCGCGCCAGGCGCATCTGCAACGACACTCCGAGCGGCACCTCCGACAACGATCTCCGCTCGATCGAGGGCCTCCGGCAACGCCTCCTCGGCGCCTGGTACCGTTGCAGCAACACGGGCTTTGGCCGCTCCATCCGCTTCACCTTGGACGGCGTGGCCTACGGCTTGATCGACGATCCCCTGGGAGGCACCGGCGATGGCACCGCCCGCGAGGACATCGCGACATACTCGCTCACACCTCCGTTCGGCGATGACGCAGGCCTCGGCAACTTCCAAGTCCGCGTGCGATGGACCACGGGGAATGTCGAGACCGTGGTCCCCATCTTCGAAACCTCACCGCGGCGCATGAAATACGCCGAAACCTGGTTCGTCCCGCTGCTCAAGCTATGATCGCCCCATGCGGCCGTCGGCAGCCCCGGGTGCAGGCGCCGAGCTACCCGAGCCGCCGAAACCCGTAGATGCTCTTGTCCTCCGCGGGATCCAAAAAGACGCGCGACTCCCCCGCCCACACGCCGGCGCGCGCCCGAATGGCGTCATCGGGCAAGACGTCCAGCTTCGTGTACCCCGGGTGATGGTGCGGCAAACACGGATCGTTGGCGGCCGCGTTGTACGCGATCAAGAACAGATCGCGCGGCCGCTGCGAGCGATTCGGCGCCGACGTATGCAGCGTATTGCAGTGAAAGAACATGACGTCGCCGGGCTCGGCCTCGAAGGCCACGCGCTCCGAGCGCTCGAGCACCGCGCGAACCCGCTCGGGATCGGCGCCCGTCTGCGAGCCCACCTGACCATGCTCGATGCGCCCCAGGCGGTGGCTCCCGCGAATCACCTCGAGACAGCCATTTTCCCGGTTGGCCGCGTTCATGGCGACGGCCACCGTGAGCATATCGGGGTAGAGGCAACCGTTCTTGTACCAATAGCCGTAATCCTGATGCCAATTCCACGTGCCGCCTCCCCCCGGCGGCTTCATCGTGATCTTCGAGTGGTAGTGGTACACCTCGCCCCCGAGCAGCGCCTCGGCGCCGCGCACCATCCGCGCGCAGCGGGCGAATGCGCCGAATAGATCGTCGCCCGGATCGTTCCAGAGCGCGATCTCGGTCGAGGCCCCTGCATCGTCGGCCACCGCGTACGCGCGGCGGTGCATGGCCCGATCGCCCACGAACGCCTCGTCGAGGAGGCGCATCTCGTCGCGCGCGAACAGCCCTCGTTTGATCAGGAAACCGTCGCGGGCAAAGGCCTCCACCTCGGAGGTGCGGAGCGTGCTTTCCGGTACGATGGAGTGGCTCACGGCATGGGACATATCGACCTCGGCGTGAAAGTCGGGCGCGGCAGACCGCGCACCTCGGGCTGCCATTCAAGCACCGTTGGCAAAGAGGATCACGCTTTCCCGCGCCCCAACGTAGAATGCGGTCGGTGAGCAAACGACCAAGAGCCGCACGAAGGTCCCTGGAGCGCAGCGCCGCCAAGCTCGTCGCGCAAAAGTGGAAGCTCGCCTCCCTCGAAAACGGCGGCACGCCGGAGCGGGCCATCCTCGTCCCCTCGGCCTCCGTGGTCGAAACGCACGCGCGCTCCTTGCCCTGCGTCGCGTGCGGCGCCACGGTTCGCGTCGAGGAGCACACGGCCGAAGAACATGGCGGCGCGCGCCTCCGGGTGGCGCGCGTGGTGTGCGTTCAATGCGGCTCCAAACGCGCCCTCTACTTCCAAATCGCGCTGCCGAACTGAGCGCTCGACTCACTCGATCCAGGGGCGCCGCACCACGTTCCACCCATCCACGGCGATCCAGGGCTCCTCGTCCCCGAGATCCTTCGAGGCCGCCTCCACGGTGATGGTCCGCGACTCCCCGGGGAGCAAGGTGATGTAATTGTCGCTATAATGAACGGGCAGCACGCGCGCCATGGTGCCCCGCTTGCGCAGCTGCAAATGCGTCGCGAGCGCGATGGTGGAGGTCGGGTTCGACACCGTCGCATCGAGGAGAACCTTGTCCCCGTCCTCGCGACGCGTCATCGTCACCCCCACCGCCACGGTGGGAAGGGTCGTGAGCGCCGTAAAATCGTCCGGGCGCTCGGGACGGGCGCGCCAATAGAAATTATCGGACACCAGCCGCCCTTCTCCGTCGCGCAGCTCCAGCTTGACGAAGTGAACGGCGGAGAGACCGGAGGGCCACACCATGGCCCCCACGTCGGTGGCCGCGGCCGGCGGCGCGGTCACGTTCGCGCGGCGCGTGGATTTCAATGTGCCGTCGAGGTTGAACACGCGCATCTCCGCGCGAAGATCCGGACGAGCCTGCGTGCCATCGTTGATGACCATGACGTGAAAGTCGCTTTGGTTCATTTGAATATGAACCGGCTCACAGGCCTTTTGCACGGCGAACAAAGAGGCGTGCGGCTCCAGATCGTGGCTGTAGAGCTGCCATACGAAGCTCGGTTGCGCGGGGTTGCTCATCCACGTGATCACGCCCGTCGTGGGCTTGAACAACTTGGCAAATCGCCCCTCGTACATGGCGCGGTACGCTTCGTAGTTCATCAGCTGCGCGCGGCGCACGAACTCCCCCAGGTTCGCCCACTGCCCATAACGCTTTCCGAGCACGTCGGCGTACATGCGCGGATCGTCGCGTCCCTGCTGGGCGCCGCGCGCCAGATCGTGCTCGGCCCAATCGTCGTTGATGGTGTTCCAATCCTTCTCCGGCATCATCGCCTGCACCGACTCCAAGGTCGGAATCGACACGCTGCCGATCTCCGTCTTGAACGCTTCGTCCTGCGGAAATTGATAAAACTTGCGCGGCTCGCGCCATGAATAGGGCCCCCCGGATCGAACGCCGCGCCCGTCGGCGGAGTTTCGCTGGTAGAGCCTCTGGGGATCGAGCTCGGACATGATGCGCTGAACGCCCCGATCGAGCTCCGCGGGCGCCGGATCGCCCTCGTTGCGGCCGCACCAGAGCGCGATCGAGGGGTGGTTGCGGAATCGCAGCACCTTCTCGCGCACGTTGGCTAAATACAAACCGATGTCGCTGGGGTTCGGCCCGTCGCTGGGGTTGGGTTGAAAGAACTCGTCCCAGAGCAAGAGCCCGTATTTGTCGCAAAGCTCGTAAAAGTCTTCGCTGGTGCTCTGCCCGACCCAATTGCGGATCATCGTATAGTGCGCCTGCTGGTGCATGCGGATCTGCGCCTCGAGGCGATCGCGCGGGATGCGCTTCATCGCCTCGTCCATGCCCCAATTGCCGCCTTTGGCGATCACCTTCACCCCATTGACGGACAAGGTCAGGTTCTCCGTGCCGGTCACGTGGTAGCTGATCTCGCGAATGCCGAAGATCACGTCGCGCACATCGGAGGGCGCCTCCTCCCGCGCCGCCGCGCCTCCGGAGGCCGCGTCTGCGAGAGGGAACGGACGCGCATCGAAGCGCAAATGCAACGTATTCAAGTTTTGCGGCCCATAACCGTTGGGCCACCAAAGGCGCGGGTGGAGCACGTGCAGCGCGGGGACCGTCTGCGAGGTGAGCTTGATGGTCCGCACCTCGTTCGGCGCCAGGGTCACCGTTTGCTCGAAGGGTGCACCACCTTCGAGCGCGCCGCGCAACACGCCCGTTTGCGGCGCGCCGGTCACGTTGCGCAAGGTGGCCTCGACGGTGAGATCGGCTTCGTCCGTGCGCGGGAGCGGGAGATCCGAGGTGACGGCGGGGTCTTCGATTTTGACGGGCCCCGTGGCCGACAGGGTGACCTTCCGCCAAATGCCCATATCGCGATCGCGGATCCCGGGGAGCCAATCCCAGCCGATGGTGCACAAAAACGTGGGCCCATCTTGGGCCAGAACGCCGCCGTTCAGCCCCATTCCTTGGGCGATGGTGTGCTCCTCCGGATCCCCCGGGTGCGGCGGTGGGTTCATCTTGACGGCCACCGCCGCCGGCTCGCCCGGCACCACGAAGGCCGTCACGTCGAAGAGGCCGCGCGCGAAGGCGCCGCGGATGGTGCCCACGGCATGGCCATTCACCCACACGTCGGCCGTGTAGTTGATGCCCTCGAAGTTCAGCCAGAGATGCCGGCCCGCCGCCACCCGCGGCACATCGAACCGGGCGCGGTACCAATACGAGGTACGACAGAGGCTCTCGGGGATTTTATTCGGTCGATTGTTCTCGCCGTAGAGGGGCTCGGGATAAACCCCTTCGTTCACCAAGCTGGTGAGCACGGTGCCGGGTACGGTCGCTCGGTACCAACCCGAGGGCACGTACCCTACCTGCGAGATCGCCTCGCCGGAGTCCGCGACCTTGGCCACGTCCTGAAGTTGCCAGCCAGACGAAAGCTCGAGGGCGCCCTCCATCGACGACACGGTCTTTTCCTCCACCTTCGGGGTGCTCCCGTCGACACAGACGCACGCCACCACACCGCACGCCGCGAGCGACACCACGATTCCTCGAGAAAGGGTCCGGGGCATCCTGCGCGGTAATTTCGAGCTCACACGCGGTACGCTAAGCTCAATTCGCGGGCACCGTCCACTTTTGATTTGCAGCCCCGGTGCAACTCCAGATTTGCAACCGCGCGCCGTTTGCCGGGTCGTTGTCGGTCACATCGAGGCACTTGTTGGCGGGGACGTTCACCAGATCGCGCCCCGCCGTCACCTGCCACTGCTGCGCGCCGGTGCCGTTGCAGTCGTAGAGCTGCACCTTGGCCCCATCCGCCGTGGATGCCGACGTTACGTCCAAGCATTTGCCGAGCGCTCGAACGGTGCCATCGGTGCCCACCGTCCATCGCTGCGCGACCGTCCCGTTGCAGTCGTAGAGCTGCACCGCCGTTCCATTGGCGCCATTGCCGCCTGCAATGTCGACGCACTTGCCTGCGAGCCCGGTGATGGGCCCGGTGGCGCCGCCACCGCCGCCGGGGGTGCCGGTCCATGTGAACGTGGCGGAGGTGGCGACCGGCAACGTGTACGCAAAGGACTGTCCGCCCCAGTTGACGCGCAAGGTCTGCGCGCTGCCCGTGTCGTTGTAGGCGATCAGCACCTTGGAGCCATCGGGGTTGCGCCAAGCCACATTGCGGACCGAGGCGTTGTCGTTGGTGTCGATGCGCTCGGCGCCGGGCTTCACGAACTTCGTCAGGTGGCCCATCGTATAATATTCGATCGTATAATCGACTTGGCCGTGGCGGGCATCGCCGTTGTGCACGGTGATCAAGCCCGTACAGGTGCCGCAGCCTCCCGAGTGCGGTCCCATGTTCTGGTCCACCGCCAAGCTCCACTTGGTGACGGTGCGGCCCCAGTTGCGGGTGTAGTCGATGATGTTGCGCATGTCCTCCTGCTGTTGATGGCTTATCCACGTCCCGCCGGAGTGCTCCGTGTCGAAGGCGTCGACGTTCGGGTACTGATTGTGAATGGTCGTTTGCAGCCTCACGTCGCCGCCATAGCCGTGCCAGGCGATGCCGCCAAAGAGGGAATCGGCGCGCACCTGGGCATCGGCCAGGACGGTGGAGCCCAAATCGTCGTAGTTGCCCCAATTGTAGTCGAGGGCCAGCACCTTGGTCGTCGAGCCGTTGGCGTGGAGCGCGGGCAAAAGATGGTTCTTGGTGAAGTTCAAGAGCCCCGCGCCGTTCCAGTTCATCGATCCATAATTGGTATTCGGACCGCAGCACGTCGGCTCGTTCTGCACCGACACGTAGTCCACGTTCACGCCTTGCGCGCGGTACGCCTGGAGGTATTTGACGAAGTATTGCGCGTACGTCCCGTAGTATTCGGCCTTGAGCCACCCCTGGCGGGTGAAATCGCCGTTGTCCTTCATCCAGGCCGGTGAGCTCCACGGCGAGGCCATGATGGTCACGTTGGGGTTGATCGCGCGCGCCCTCTTGGTCAGCGGGAGCACGTCGGCCAGATCGTGGTCGATCGAGAACCGGGCGAGGCTCGGATCGGTCTGCCCGGCCGGCAGATCGTCGTACGAATAATTGTAGCGGGCCAGATCGGAGGCGCCCATGGGGTTGCGCAAGAAGCCAACGCCGATGCCGGTGGTCGGGTTGAACAGGTTCTGCATCACCGTCTCGCGGGCGGCGGCGCTGAGCGCTCCGCTGCCGTTCATCAGCCACGCCGCCGTATCCGTGAACGAGGCGCCGCCCCCGATGAACCGTTGGTAGCGAACGTTCTCGTCGACCGTCACGTTTTGTCCGCTCCCGCCCGTGCCGGCCGAGAACGCGACATTGGCTTGCGGCTGCAAACCGCGCACGACGTGCACGCCGCGCCCATCGTCGGTGGTCGTCAGCCATACGCTCACGGTCTCGTTGGCCGCCCGCGCGGGGTGGCTCGCGAGGACACCGGCGAGGGCGAGCAAGGTCGAGAAAATCGGGGTTCGGGAGCGCTTTTTCGTAACGATGATGGTCATCATGGTTGCGCTGCGGGTGCAGCGCGCATGCCGCCGCAATAAAGACGGCGATCATCGTTGTTGAAACGAGGGGCCTGCTCGCGCATGATCCGCGCGATCATCGCGAGGTGATCGATGCGATCATCTTGACACCAAAGACGAAGGACTTGCGTGCGGCGCGCCCGCCGTGCAGATTACCCAGACGGATGCATCCGAGGTTCAAGTGCGTCGCAGCGATCATCGTGGCCATGGCAGCATGGCTGGTGACGTCGCCCGGATGGGCGGCACAGCTGTCGTCGCCTCGTGTTTTGCCTCCGGTTTCTCTGGTTTCGGCTCCGGCTTCAGTTTTGGCATCGGTTTCGTCCGTCGCGCCCGGCTCATCTGGCTCGTCGGATGGTGCGTACGCCCCATTCCAGGCGTTCCAGGCTTTCCAGGTATCGCAGGGTCAAGCCGGAACGGATTGCGCCCGAAGCAACTCGGGTAGCGCGGGCCGCTCGGCACCGCGGTGTGACGTGCGCGGCGCCACCACCTTCGGCCCGGCGCCCACCTTGGATATTCCCCTGGCGTCCATCGATGTGGGCGACGCAGACGACGGGAATTTGCGGCTGCTCGGGCTCCATGCCTACGAGCAGGGCCGTACGCCGGACCCGTCCGCAGCCCACGCCATCCCGGAGGCGACGCTCACGGCCCGCGCGCGCGTGATGCGCAGTCCTTTGCGGGGCATCGTGCTTCGCGGTTCGCCCCAGGAGCGCGGCTCCCCGGGCGTGCGCCATCTGTTGGAAAGACCGCCGCGCACCGTCTGATCGCGGCTTGCCTCGAGGTTGGCTCGAGGCACCGGCATCGACGGTCCCCGCAGGCCCGCGCACCCGCATCTCGCGTTGGCGCACGGCCATGGCGCGCGCCCGCGCTTCGGGCGACGCCCCACCACGCGTCTTTTCAACTTCGTTTCGGCATTCGTGCGAGCCGCCGGCTCGAGCACGGAGGATTCCTCATGTCCATCGTATCCAAAGAAGCACCCAAAGCAGATTTGCCCGCGCACCCATCTGGGATACCCAACGGCGTGGCCGTCATCGGTTTCGTCCTTTGCGCCCTCTCCGGCGCCGCCCTCATGTGGGGCTACGACGCGCACCGACTCCGCAGCGGCGGCGCGAGCGCCAGCACGGAGCCCAGCGGCACCTGGAGCGACTCCGACTCCCCCATTCCAGTCGATAGCCACGATCCCACGTGGGGCGCGCGCTCGGCCCCGGTCACCATCGTTCAATTCTCGGATTTTCAGTGCCCGTATTGTTCGCGGGTCGAGCCGACGATCGACCAAGTGAAGCGCGCGTACGGCCCCGAGAAGGTCCGCATCGTCTGGAAGAACCTACCGCTCGCCTTCCACCGCAACGCCAAGCCCGCGGCGGAAGCGGCCGAGGGCGTCTTTCGCCTCAAAGGCCACGATGCGTTTTGGAAGTTTCACGATCTCGCGTTCCAGAACCAAACCGCCCTCTCGCCCGAGAGCTACGAACGCTGGGCGCAGCAAGCCGGCGTCGCCGATCTGAAAACGTTCCGCGCGGGCCTCGCCTCCCACCAATGGGCCGCCAAGGTCGACCAAGACGACGCGCTCGCCCAGCAAATCCATGTCACGGCCACGCCGGGGTTCTTCATCAACGGCGTCGCCATCTCCGGCGCGCAGCCCTTCGACACGTTCAAAGCCGTGATCGACCAAGAGCTCGGAAAAGCCCAGGCGAAGATCGCCGCCGGCGTGCCCCGAAGCGAGATTTACGTGCGCATGTCCAAGGAGAACAAGCTCGCCGCGCCCGCGCCCGCCCCCACGGACGACGACAAGCCCGACACGGAGGACGCGAAGACCGTATGGAAGGTGCCGGTCGGCAAGAGCCCGGTTTCAGGCTCCAACCAAGCGCTGGTCACCATCGTGGAGTTCTCGGATTTTCAGTGTCCGTTCTGCAAACGCGGCGAGGCCATCCTCGACAAGGTGCGCGAGACGTACGGCGACAAAGTTCGCGTCGTTTGGAAAAACCAGCCCATCCCCACGCACCCCCGCGCGGAACCCGCCGCCCAATTGGCCTTCGAGGCGCGCGCCCAAAAAGGCGACAAGGGCTTTTGGGATGCGCACCACAAATTGTTCGACTCGGCGCCCAAGCTGGAGGAAGCCGATTTCGACCGCATCGCCAAGGAGCTCGGGCTCGCCCCGGAGAAGGTGAAGAGCGCCATCAAGGATCATCGTTACAAGAACGCCATCGAGGCCGATCAGGACATGGCCGACGATTTCCAGGCCACGAGCACCCCGCAGTTCTTCATCAACGGACGCAAGATCGTGGGCGCGGAGCCTTACGAGAAGTTCGCGGCCATCATCGACGACGAGATCACCAAGGCCAAAGGCCTGCTCGCCAAAGGCACCAAGCAGACCGATCTCTACGAGGCCCTCACGCAAAACGGGAAAGGAGCCCCCGAGCTCGAGAAGAAGGCCCTACCGGCGCCCAGCCACGCTCCCGTGAAAGGGAACCCCAACGCCAAGGTCACCATCGTCGAGGTGAGCGACTTTCAATGTCCCTATTGCAGGCGGGCCGAGGACACCATGAAAGAGGTCATGAAAACGTATGGGGATCGGGTGAAGGCCACATGGCGCCATTTTCCGCTGACCATGCACGAGGACGCGGGCATCGCGGCACAAGCTGCCCAGGAGGCCTTCAAACAGAAGGGCTCCGAGGGCTTCTGGAAGATGCACGCGCTGCTCTTCGAGAACCAACGCACGGAAAATGGAATGAAGCGCGACGCGCTCGAAAAATATGCGCAGCAGATCGGGCTCGACATGGCCAAGTTCAAGCTGGCGCTGGACAATCAAACCCATCTGCCCGAGATCGACGCCGACATCAAGGTGGTCACCGACGCGGGGATCAACAGCACACCGGGGTTCTTCATCAACGGCTATTACATTGCCGGGGCAGAACCGTATCCCAAGTTTCGTAAGGTCATCGAACGGGCGCTCGCAGAAGCAAAGTAGCGTGACGCATAGGGCACGAAGGGTCGGACGGCGAGGCCGAGGCGGCCGGCCCTTCGTGCGCTCACGACTGACGCTTCTGGAAGTCGACGGCGATATCGACGATCTGGCCTGGCGCAAGGAAGCGGCGGAAAATGCCATGTGTGCCATCGGCGCTGACGCTCACCAGCTGCCCGGATTCGGGATCGGTGTAGACCAGGCGCGGTTTGCCGTCGGGACCTTGCGCGAACACCTTGGTCTGTGCCTCACCGTCGATGCGTGCCGAGTAGATGGCCAGCTCCGGGCGATTGCGCGGCACGAGCGGCGTGTCGCGATCCATGCCCTCCACCTCCACCATGGAAATCGATGCGGGGGCGCTCGCAGCTTTGTTCCGCGCGTGAATCTCGGTGATGCCGGCCAGGATCGCCATGGGGAGGATGACGGGGACCAAACGCTGAATCGAGAGTTTCATGATGAAGTCCTTTTCGCCGAAGCCCGTTGATAAATTTCAACGTCTCGTGTCGATGGTTGGTGGCTCACGTCGTGCCACGTTCCGTTCACGTGGTGCCCACGCAGGCCAAACCTGAGCAACGCACGTGCCACGAAGCGGAGCGCGCCATCCTCCCCTCTTTACAAAGCTTTTCATCGAGGATCACCGCCGCGCGGACAGATGTCCGGACAGGTGTCAGCCGACCGGAAGCGCATGTCGTGACCGCTTCCGTGGGACGCTCATCCCACTTCCGGGATCCCCACCGCAACCCGAATGATACCGTCCGCGGCCATGCGAAGCCGCTCGAGGTGATTCCCGCTTTCGCTGCCGCGCTGGGGCCCTAAACCCACGAGGCGCGGTAGACGATGGTCGTCGGGCTGCGCCTCGGGAGCTCTTTGACATACAGGACGTCGCAGAACAATTTGCCCACGCCCATGCCGATGTCGCGAAGGCCGGCGCGGAAGTAAGGAATGGCGGCGAGGGCGCACTCCAGCACCTCGACCCGTGCTTCCTTTGGCCCCTCTTTGTAGACGACGATGGCTCCCCCGATGCACATGCGATCCCAGATGCGGCGCGAATACGAAAGAGGCACCCAGGGGGTGGCGCCCACTTGTTTTGCAAAGCGCCCCGCGATCGACAAAAACGTGTTGTTCAAATGACGCGTAAGGATCTCGCCGATTTGCGCGATGGCGTCGGTGTCGAGCCCCATGCGATCGCACGCCAGGTAGTGCGCGAGCGCCACCTCGATCGGGAGCCATCCGCCGACGACGGTCGTGGTCAGCGCTTGGCGGTGCGCCTCCGGAAGGAGTGAAAGATAGCGATCGAAGTAACCGCAATTGCGCAGCGCGTTCTGCGACGCCACGATCCACGTGCTCCGAAATTTCGTGGTGGGCGGTAAGCGATTGCGCGGCACGTCGAGCGCGACGACGATTTCTTCGGAGCTCTCGCGCATCACTGGATCATAACTCGCCGCTCATCCGTTGCACCCCCAACGCGACGAGGAATTCAACGCCCCAATCGACCGTACGTCTCGTGTACGATGTATGAGATAATCCCAAACCGGAATACGCTGGCCCTAGGGCTTTACGAACACGTCACAGGGCGCTCATGCATATACGTTTACCATGCCAGCGCTCTCTCGGTTTTCCACGGTTCTCGACTTTCTCGATTCTTACGAGGGTGATGCATGGAAGGGATCTCGCGTCGGCAAGTGCTTCGAATTCTGGGCGCAGGAGCCGTTGGAATCGGCTGTAGCTCGGGCGACGAGGAGAGCCCGACCCAACCTCCGCCCCAGGGGAATCCGCCCGACGGCGGCGGCGGGGTTTCGGAACCGCCTCCGGCCCCGCCGGAGCCCAGCGGTCTCGCCATGCTTCAGGAGATCGACACCATCGTGGTGGTGATGATGGAGAACCGCTCGTTCGACCACTACTTCGGGGCTTTGAAGCGCGATCCCACCTACGTGAACCGCGCGGCCGTCGCCGGCACCACCGGCACCGAATCGAACCCCGCGCCGAGCGGTCCGAAGGTCGGCATCTACAAGGCGGATACGTTCACCCTGGCCGATCCGCCGCACAGCTTCGCCGCCAGCCATACGCAGTGGAACGATGGCAAAAACGATCAATTCGTCATCGCCCACAAGGGCGCGAATCAAAATCAGGTGATGGCGTATTACGATCGCAGCCAGATACCTTTCTACCATTGGCTGGCCGACAACTTCACCATCTGCGATCACTGGTTCGCTTCGGTGATGGGCCCGACCTGGCCCAATCGCTTTTACCTGCACGCCGGCACCTCGTCGGGCAAGAAGAACAACACGCCCATCGAGGCGAATGCCCCCACGACCATCTGGGAGCAGATGAAGGCGGCAGGAAAGACGGCCAAGAACTACTATGCCGGCAAATCGGCCTTCTTCGCCGGTGGGTTTCCGACCAAGGTGCGCGAGGGCGTCAACCCGGTCGTCGAGATGGATGCCTTCTTCGCCGACGCCAAAGCAGGAAAGCTGCCGAACCTCTCGTACATCGATCCGGATTGGTCCGTCTCCGACGATCACCCGGCGCACGATATCCGCCTCGGGCAGGCCTTCGTATCGAGCATTTACAAGGCCCTGGCCGCGAGCCCGCAGTGGTCGCGCTCCCTCTTGATCATCATTTACGACGAGCACGGCGGCTTCTGGGACCACGTTCCACCCCCGGCGGCGCCCGACGACAACGCGGAATTTCGCCAGTTCGGGTTCCGCATCCCTGCCATCATCGCCGGGCCCACCGTGAAGAAGGGCTATTTGAGCACCGCCGCCTACGACCATACGTCGGTGCTGGCCACCCTCGCGGCGCGCTGGGGTCTGCCGGGCCTCACCACCCGCTCCAAAGCAGCCAACGCGCTCACCGACGTCTTCGACCCAAAGCGCTACAAAAAGCCGGCCGAGCCCGCGCCGGAGCCCCCCGCCCTCACCCTCGACCAAGGCGCCCTGGCCACCATCGGCACCAGCAGCCAAGAAGAGCTCGAACAGGCCATCGCCGATGGCACCATCCCGCGCGAGCTGACCGATCCACGCCCGCACGATCTCCGCGTTCAAAGCTGGCTCACCGAGGCGCAGAAGCTGCGGTCCGTTCGCCTATCGGAGCGCACGACCCGCTAGCGCCTTTTTGGCCACCTCGCCTCGGCACACCACCTCGCCTCGGCGCAGGTCACTCCGCCTCGGCGCAGGTCACTCCGCCTCGTGGCACACGAACTCCACCAGGCGCCCATCGGGATCGCGCAAGTAGCCCGCGTAGTAGTTCGGGTGAATGTGCGGCGCGAGCGCGGGCGCCCGGTCGAGCGCGTGCCCCAGCGCGCGGGCCACCTCGTAGACCTTGTCGACGACCGCCCGGCTCGGGGCGCCGAATGCAAAGTGGACATTGGTGGACGGCTCGCCGGCCACGAGGAACACATCGAGGGACTTGCCGTCGCCAAAGCCTTTGGCCGGACCGGTGACCTTCTGCTCGTAGCCGAGGGGCCCCAGCACGTCCCCGTAAAAACGTACACTCGCGTCGATATTGCGCGTCGAAAGCTCGAGATGATCGATCATGGGTTCTCTCCGATCCGTTCGCAAATAATCCCCGCCCCAGCGATGACGTCGCTTGCGCCGAGGAGCTTGGTGCGGAGATTATTGGGCCACGCCTCGGCCGTTTCTTTGCAAACCTGGACCAGAGACCGGGTAATTTCGGCGTATCGGCATGGTCCAGCGGGGAAAAAATGCAACGGCGCGCGCTCGACTCCTTTGATCGCAAGCTCCTGCGCCTCGTCCAGCAGGACGACCATTTGACGGCCGAGGCCCTGGCCGAGCGCATCGGCCTCTCCGCCTCGGCCATCCAGCGGCGCCTGAAACGGCTCGAGGCGGATGGGTTCATCGTGGGGCACATGGCCCTGGTCGACCCCACCACGGTGGGCAACCCCACGTTCTTCGTGGTGGCCCTGGAGGTCGAACGCGAACGGCTCGAGCATCTGGCGCGCTTGCGGCAGTGGCTCACCTCCGAAGAGTGGGTGCAGCAGACCTATTACGTCACCGGCACGGCCGACTTCGTCCTGATCGTCACCGCCCCCAGCGTGCAGGCGTACGATGACTTCATGACCCGCCTCATGACCGACAACCCCAACGTCCGGAGGTTCACGACCAACGTGGTCCTGGGGATCAACAAGCGCAGCCTCTGCGTCCCCATCGAGGACGACGGCGATCAGCCGTAGGCGCTCCGCAGCATCGCAAACACCACCACGCCGGTGATGGAGACGTAGAGCCAAATGGGAAAGAGAAGCTTCGTGATCTTCTTGTGCGTCACGAAGTTTCGCTGAAACGCGTAATAGAACGCGGCCAGGCACATGGGGAGCACGGGGATCGATAGGATCACGTGCGAGGCGAGGATGAGCAGGTAGACCACCCGCGCGCCGCCCTCGCCCGGGTACTTGGTGTCGCCGTGCACGTAGTGGTAGGCCAAGTAGCCCACGAGAAAGAGGCTGCTCGACGCGAAGGCCGATAGCATGAGGGCCTGGTGACGCGTCACCTGCTTCTTCTTGATGGCGACGACCGCCAGCACCAAGAGCACGGCGGCGATGGCGTTGAAGGTAGCGTTCACGGCCGGCATGAAGGCGAGCGCGGCGGAGTCACCGGGCGACGTCTGGCGAATCAGCAAGAGGTACGTGAGCAGCGAGAGCGCGAGGATCGACACCACCGCGTTCACGATCCAAAAAGGGCGATCGGTGTTCTTCGAGAGCGCGGATTCAGCCATGGGGGCGATATAGAGCAATCGGCTCGGACATGGAACCGAGCCGCCCTATGTTTGTGCCGCAAACCGATGACGGAGCTACAAATGACGACACGTTGCCGAAACTCGTTCCTGCTTAGGCCCGCTGCGCCGCGGCCTTTTTCGCGGGCATCGCGGCATACCCTGCGATCGCGCCTGCTGTCTGCCGTGGTTTTCTCGGCCCTCACGCTCTCCGCGGCCGCCGCGGTCACCGGCTGTCGCGCCAAAACGCAGGAGGCCGTCAAGGAGGACGTGCGCGACGGCGCCGAGAGGACCAAATCCGGCATCGAAACCGGCGCGGAGAAGGCCGGCAAAGGGATCCGAACCGGGGTCGAGAAAGCGGGCGAGGGCATCGGAATCGGCCTCGAGAAGGCCGGGCAAGGGCTGCAGCGGGCCGGGGACAAAATCACCGGCCGCGGCCGTCCCGACGCGGGGGCCGACGCCGGAAATTGATCGCTCGCTGATTTCCTTGACGGTTATATAAACGGATCGTAATAAACGGTCCATGGACGTCTTTGCGGCGATAGCCGAACCAAGCAGGCGGGCGCTCCTCGACATCCTCGTGCACGGCGGACGCACCGCGGGCGAGTTGGTCGATGCGCTGCCTGCCCTGAGCCAACCGGGCGTGTCGAAGCACCTGCGCGTCCTTCGCGAGGTCGGACTGGTCGATGTCCGAACCGATGCGCAGCGACGCGTTTACACGTTGCGCGCGGAGGCGCTCGCGGAAGTCGACCATTGGCTCGACCAGTACCGGAAGCTCTGGAACTGGCACTTGGATGCTCTCGAAGAGCACCTCGCAACGAAGAAAAAGAGGAAATCATGAAGGACCAAAAGCGCACGGGCGAAGTGATCATCGACGGCGAACGGGCTACCCTCGCCTTCGAGCGCCGCATCGCCCATCCCATTCAAGACGTGTGGACGGCGATCACCGATCCCGCCGAGCGGGCCGCGTGGTTCGGCCCCTCGCGCATCGACCCGAAGGTTGGCGGCGCCGTCGAGATGACGGCCGATGGTCCGCCCGCGCCGCCCGAGATCCGCGCGGGCACGGGAACGGTCACCGTTTGGGAGCCGCCTCGCGTGTTCGAGTTCACCTGGTTCCAAAAGATCATCGGCGAGACGGTGATGCGCTACGAGCTCACCGCCGACGGCGACGCGACCATCCTCCGTTACCTCCATCGCGGGCTCCGCGTCCGCGACGCGCAAGGTTACATCCCCGGCTCGCACGCGTACCTCGATCGCCTCGAGGCGCAGCTCGACCACGCGGCGCTGCCCGAGTGGAACGCGCGCTATGCCGAGGTCGCGCCGGCGTACGCGTAGGCTTCGGCCACGAGATCGGCGGTCTTCGCGATCCGGCCGAAGTCGGCGTGCAAGGTGGCCATGGTCGCGCGCGTGAGCTCGTCCGCGGTGACCACCGTGCCGTCCGGCGCTTTGAGGTCGAACGCGTGGGTGGCGTCGACCGCGAAGAGGAGGTCGTAACCGAGATCGCTCGCGACGCGCGAGGTCGTCTCGCAGCACATGTTGGTCGTGATGCCGGCGACGACGACTTGGGTGATCCGCTCGCCTTTCAACCACGCGTGCAGATCGGGCGTGCCGTGAAAGGACGAGTGAACGACCTTGGAGACGAGCAAATCGTGCCTGCGGCCCTCCACCTCCGGCTTGAATCGATTGCCGGGGTGCCCGGGCCGAAGCGGCGACTCGGGGCTCACCGAGTCGTGGCGCACCAGGACGATGGGGCGCTTGGTGGCCTCCCACGCATCGAGCAGCGCGCCGATGTTGGCCTCGCAGGCGGGGTTGTTGCGTTTGCCCCAATAGGCGAGGTCGTTGAATCCCATTTGAACGTCGACGACCACGAGGGCGGCTTTTCGGTCGAGGTGAATCATGACCGAGAGCATGGGCCGGGGCCGCCCGCGGCAAAAGTGGCAGAATCGCCAATCTAGGATAGATTTCTGCCAATGAAGCGCGTGGGGCTCATCGTCTACGACGGGGTGCGCACCTTCGATTTCGCGGTCGCGCACGAAATCTGGGGAGACGACCGCACCGATCTCGGGGTGCCGGAGTTCGAGCTGCGCCTCTGCGCCCCCCACGGGCGCGCGGTGCAGCTCGACAGCGGCCTTCGCTGCCAGCCCACCCACACCTTGGCGGGGCTCGCCCGCTGCGATTTGATCCTCGTCCTGGGCTCGTTGACCCCCGATCGCGATCCGCCGCCCGCCGTGCTGGCCGCGCTGCGGAAGGCGCGCGCGCGCGGCGCCACCATCGCCTCGCTGTGCTCGGGCGCCTTCGTGCTCGCCGCGGCCGGATTGCTCGATGGCCGGAGAGCCACCACCCACTGGCGGCTCGCGCCCGCGCTGGCGGCGCGCTACCCCGCGGTCGCGGTCGAGCCGGAGGCCCTGTTCGTGGAGGACGGCGTATGGACCTCGGCGGGGACCGCGGCCGGCGTCGACCTTTGCTTGCACCTGGTGCGGCTCGCGCACGGGGCCGGGGTCGCCAACACGGTGGCGCGCTCCTTGGTCACGGCGCCGTTTCGCGCGGGCGGGCAAGCGCAGTTCATCGACCGCCGCATCTTGGACGACGATGCGCAGACCGACCGCCTCTCACGGCTGCGGGACTTTGCGCTCGCGCACCTGCGCGAGCCGCTGCGGGTCAAGGATCTGGCGCGGCGCGCGGGCATGTCCGAGCGCACCTTTGCGCGCCGGTTCCTGGAGACGACGGGCGAAACGCCGCTGCAGTGGCTGGTGCACCAGCGCGTGCTCCTGGCGCAGCGGCTGCTCGAGTCGACGGGGTCGTCCATCGCGCGCATCGCGGACGAGTGCGGCTTCGGCTCGGCGCTCTCGCTGCGGCAACACTTCGTCAAGGCCGTCGGCGTCTCCCCGAGCGACTACCGCCAGAGTTTCCGCGGGGACCGCGCCCTGCCGCGATCGGTCGCGTGATCCGCTCGGCCGTCCACGTCCGCCTGTGCGGGTGGTGAATTCTTCCCTAATCTTGGCGAAAACGAGAAAGGAGCCCCCATGCTCGATCATGTCGGTCTACGCGTGCGCGATTTTCCCAAGGCCAAGGCCTTCTACAAGGCGGTCCTCGCCCCGCTCGAGTACGAGCTCGTCAAAGAAATCGGCCCCGAGATGGGCGTCGAATACGTGGGCGCCGGCTTCGGCCCGCGCGGCAAACCCGAGTTTTGGATCGGCGCCGGCACCCCGAACGGCCCCGTTCACGTGGCCTTCCTAGCCCCCAACCGCGCGGCCGTCGATGCCTTCTACAAGGCCGCCCTCGCCGCCGGCGCCGCCGATCATGGCCCGCCGGGCGTGCGCGCGCACTACCACCCGAACTATTTCGGCGCGTTCGTGCTCGACCTCGACGGGAACAACATCGAAGCGGTCTGTCACACCACCGCGTAACCTCCGTCGCGTAGCCGCCTAGCCGCGTAGCCTCACTCGGCCAGCGGTAAGACGATGCACGAAGGCGCACCGCGCGAGCGAAAGACGCGTTGGGTCGCCTTCGTGAAGTCGGAGTCCTGCGCCTTGTAGATGTTGTCCACGTACTTTTGCGGGTTGCGATCGATGAGCGGAAACAAGCTGCTCTGCACCTGCACCATGATCCGATGGCCGCGCAAAAAGGCGTGCGCGTGGGGGTGCAGATCGATCGTGTAGGGGACGACCGTATCGGCGGGGATGGGCTCGGGGTGCTCGAAGTCCTTGCGGTAGCGCCCGCGAAACACGTCGTTGGCGATCATGAATTGGTAGCCGCGCATATCGGGGGTGCCCGCGTCCGCGTTCTTCGCCCACGAGGCGTCCTCGGGGTAGACGTCGATCAGCTTCACCACCCAGTCGCTGTCGGTGCCCGACGTCGACGCAAAGAGCTCGGCCACGATATCGCCGTTGACCACGATGTCGCGATCGAGCACGTCGGTCTGCCAGGTAAGGACGTCCGGGCGGTGATCGACGAAGCGCTGATCTTCGAGGAGCCACGTCCGCCAGGGGTGCTCGGGATCCGAGAAGGTCGCCCCAATGGGGCGGTGGCGGTACGGGACCGGGTTCGCCGGATCGGAGACGTACGTATCGAACCCCTCGGCCTCGCCCTCCGCCGGAGCGTCGAACGAGAGCTTGCCGCCGGCCCGCAAATACAGCTTGCGCGAGGTGATCCCCGACTCGGGCGGAAAGCGATCGAACTTCTTCCATTGGTTCGAGCCGCTCTCGAACACGGTGGCCTCGGCCAGATCGAGCGGCCCGTCGTGCAGCCAGTGGGCAAACCATTGCCGGCGCGCCGCGCGGTAGTCGACGCTGGTGTCCCGACCAAAGTCGATGGCCCCCAGCTTGCGGCCGCCGTCTCCCCAGCTGCCGTGGTTCCAGGGCCCCACCATCACGTAATTGATATGCGCGCTGTCGTTCTTCTCCAGGCGCGCATAGATATCGAGCGGGCCGACGAAGTCCTCCTGATCCCAAAAGCCGGCGATGTTGAAGTTGGGGACGGTGGTTCGCTCCAGGTGGGTGCCCACGGCCATGCGCTTCCAGAACGCGTCGCGGTTGGGGTGCTCGACATAGTTGGTCCAGGTGGGCTTCTGCCCGTGAAAATAGCGCTCGTCGACGTGGGAGAGCGCGCCCAGGTCCAAGAAAAAGTCGTACGTGTCGCGCCGGTCGAACTCGAAGTGGAAGAGCTCGTTCTTCGACGACTCCATCATGGCCACGAACTCGAACGAATACCCAAAACGAAACGCGCCATTGTGATGGTCGTCGTCGTTGAGGAACATATCCGAGGGCGACGCCGCCTCGTGCACGGCGCGCAGGGCCGGGTGCGGCTCCAGCAGCGCCATCACCTGCGTCCAACCATCGTAGGACCCGCCATACATCCCGACCCGACCATTGTGGCCCGGGACGTTGTGGAGGAGCCATTCGATGGTGTCGTACGCGTCGGTGGTCTCGTCGGTGGCGCGGGGATCGTTTCGGTCCTCGCGCGGCGGGCGCAGCATCTCGAAGGTGCCCTCGGACTTGAAGCGCCCGCGCAGGTTTTGCTGCACCCAAATGTAGCCATCGGCGATGAGCTCGTCCTTGCCATGCCCCAGGGCACCCGGCTCGTCGTCGTCGCTCTGCGGGATGCCATAGGGCGTGCGCTGAAAGAGGAACGGCAGCGGCTCGCGCTTCTCCTTGGGGACGAAGATCACCGTCTCCAGCTTCACCCCGTCGCGCATCGGCACCATGGCCCGGATGACCTCGAAGCGCCGCGGCCGTTTGCCCTCTTGATGAAACGAGAGCCCCGCGCGCTGACGGATCATATAACCCGCGCCGCCCGCGAGCAGCGCGAGGAGCCCCATCAGAAAGAGCGCGGTGCGACCTCTCAGGGCGCGTTCCGGCTTGCTTGTTCGGCCAAAGGTTGCCATTCCCCTGCATCATAAAAGCGCTGCAGGCGCTGGCGATAGGGGCCAAGGTCGATCTTGTTTCGGGCCAGCCAGCCCTCGTCGAAATAGGTTTGCAAATAACGCTCCCCGCCATCGCAGATGAGGGTCACGATCGAGCCCGTTTCGCCGGCGGCGTGCATTTCCGCCATCAACTCGAGCGCACCCCAGACGTTGGTGCCCGTCGATGCCCCGAGCGCGCGGTGCAGGATGCCGCGCAGAAAGTGCACGGTGGCGTAGGACGCCGCATCCGGAATCTTGAGCATCCGATCCACGATCTTCGGCAAGAACGAGGGCTCCGTGCGAGGCCGGCCGATCCCCTCCACCCCGGATCCCTGCGCGACGAACACCTCGGGATCGTCGGTCTTGTAATAATCGAAATAGGCCGAGTGCTCGGGATCCACCACGCACAGCTCGGTGTGGAACGAGCGATACCGGATGTAGCGACCGATGGTGGCCGAGGTCCCACCCGTTCCGGCGCCGCAGACGATGAAGCGCGGCACGGGGTGCGGCTCGCGCGCGAGCTGGCTGAAGATCGATTCGGCGATGTTGTTGTTGCCGCGCCAATCGGTGGCGCGCTCGGCGAAGGTGAACTGATCCATGAAGTGCCCGCCCGAGGCGCGCGCGAGCTGCACGGCCGCGTCGTGCATCTGGCTCGCCGCCTCCACGAAATGACAGCGCGCGCCGTACGACTCGATCAGCGCGACCTTCTCGGGCGACGTGCTCCGCGGCATCACGGCCACGAACGGCAGCTCGAGCAGCCGCGCAAAGTAAGCCTCCGAAATGGCGGTGCTGCCCGAGGAGGCCTCCACCACCGTGGTGCCTTCTTTGATCCAGCCATTGGCGATCCCATAAAGAAAGAGCGATCGCGCCAGACGGTGTTTGAGGCTCCCCGTGATGTGGGTCGATTCGTCCTTCAAGTAAAGCTGCACCCCATGGAAGTGCGGCAGGTCTACCTTCAGCAGGTGCGTATCGGAGGAGCGGTTGAAATCCGCTTCCAGCTTCGCCATGGCCGCACACTGCCAGTTGGTACAGGCTCGTCGAAATCGTGTCGTTTGGTGCATCGCGTGTCGCACCGTAGGACAAGAAGCCAGGGTCCGAAAGACGAGGCGGCTCGGAGCGACCGCACGGCTCGCCATTTATTCTCCAGCGCGACGATGTTCGCTCGAACGAAGCAATATTCGCTCGGGCGAAGCGGTATTCGTTCGAGCGAAGCAATCTTCGCTTGAACGAAGCGGCGATCGTTCGGCGAAGCGGCGCGCGATTTTTTCGAAGTAGCGCTAATTGGCAATCGAGCAACGATTGCTCGACATTGCGCAACTTCTGCTCAAGGCGATTTCACGCGACAGCGTCGCGCATGGAAGCTAAAGACGAATACGTTATTCTTCATTCGGGAGGTCACGATGAAATGTATTCAACTTGCATTCGGCGCCGCCGCGCTGATCGCCGGATGCTCCTCCACCATGGACACGGGTCCCGAGGATCGCGACGTCGCGGCCATGGATGGTGCGGAGGCCCCCGCCTCCGCGAGCGCGGCCTGCAGCGGAAAATGGAGCGCCGGCGTCGAGACCACGGCTGGCATTCCGGAGCTGTCGGAGGCCTCGGGGCTCGCGTCCAGCAAAGCGCACCCGGGGTGGGGCTGGGTGATTCGCGATTCCGGGAGGCCCGCGAGCCTTTATGCGATTCGCGCGAACGCCAATGGCGTCTTCACCGTCAAGGAGCACCCCGTGGTCGGGCAGGGCGCCAGCAACCGCGATTGGGAGGACGTGGTGTACGGCGAAAAGAACGGCAAGAGCGTCCTTTACATCCTCGACACCGGCGCCAAGCTCATTTACGAGATCGGCGAGCCGGAGCCCGACGGCACCGCCGACGCCGAAGTCATTGCAAAATACAACTATACGTTCCCCGATTCGGTGAGCGGCACCTGCGGCCCCACGAACAACGCCGAGGCCATCTTTCTCTTTCCGCCGGTGACGGGGAAGCTCCACATCGTGCGCAAAAAGAGCAACCCGGCGCAGGTCTATGTGCTGGACGCGCCGCGCCCGGGCAGCACCACCACCCTCGCCAAGGTGGGGGAGCTGAAAGACGCGGGGTGCATCTCGGTGGCCTCGGTCTCGCACGACGGCACCTTGCTGGTGACGGCCGCGCACGAGTCGATGCGCGTGCGCAAGGGAACGGGCACCTTGGCGAGCCTTTTGTCGGGGGCCATCGTGTACGAGTCCTCGGCCGCCAAAGGCGACAGCGTGGAGGGCGGAGACTTCTTCCCGTGGGGGAGCTGCGGGATCACCTTGGTCGCCGAGGGCAAGAACACCTTCGTGTTCGACCCGGCGCCGTAACCAACCGGCTCACCGAGCCATCACGCGAGCGACGCCGCATCGCGCGCGGAATGAAGCGGCGCTCGGTGGCCTTTTGCGCCCTCGAGCGCCGCGATCACCGGCATCACACGGTAACGCTTGCGCACCTCGGAGATGGGCTCCGCCAACAGCGACTCCCAGTCGATGCCGAAGATGGGTTTGGCGAAGCGGCCCATGCCCCAGCCCACCGAGATGGCATCCATCCGGCGCACGCGGTCCTCCATGGCGTAGAGGGCGGTGTTCAGAAAGCCGGCCGCCAAAATGGCCAGGGCGAGCGGAGAGCGGAATTGGGCGAGGTAGAAGGCCTGGAGCCCGAGCTCGCCTGCCTCGTCGACATCGAAGCCGGTGAGCGCGTGCCAGAGATCGTGCGTCTCGTACAGGTGCGCGCGGACATAGGCGCGCGGATCGCTCGCCGGTAAGGTCGGCAGCGCGGACGGATCGATCTTCGCGGTGCGCAAATGATCGTAGAAGCTCTTGCCCAGGCTCCCTTCCGGATAGGATGCGAGGGCCGGGAGATCCCAAGGGGGCAAGCGCCGCAAGGTCGCGAGCGCGGTGGCGCCCTCCTCGGTGCGCTTCAAGTCCTCGATGACGGGCACGAGGAATTTGTCGTTTTCGAGCGAGTCCGCCAAGGCAAAGACGGGCTCCAGGCGTTTGGTGTTCCGGACCACGCTCACGAATGCGTGGAGCCCTTTGACGGCGGCGATCGGATTCATCATGATACGAATATGTGAGCGCACACTCACATTTTCTACTCGCATCCCGAAGGGGGCTACCCGTGCCCAAGCGACCCGCCGTTGAACCGAGAAAAAAGCCATCTCAAGCTCGTTCGCAGGCCACCGTCGACGCCATCTTGGAGGCGACTGTTCGCGTTTTGACCAAGGTCGGTTACGACCGCGCCAGCACCAATCGGGTGGCCGCGGCGGCGGGGGTCAGCGTCGGCTCGCTCTACCAATACTTTCCGAACAAGGAGGCGCTCTTGGTGGCCCTGGTCGATCGCTACCACCAGCGCCTGATGAACGTGACCTTCGACCGGATCGCGCGCGCCAACGCCCAGGACATTCCGACCGCGGTCCGCGAGGTCATCCAAGCCGTGGTGGAGGCCCACGTCATCGATCCCGTGGTGCACCAGATTCTGGTCGAGCAGATCCCGCGCATCGGGAAGCTGGGCGAGATTTTGAGCGACATCGAGGTGCGCACCATCCCGGTGGTGCGCACCTACCTGGAGCAGCGAAAGGACGAGATCCGCATCCGTGACCTCGACGCGGCCGCCTACGTCGTGGTCGTTGCCGTACAATCGCTCACCGATCGCATGGTCCATCACAAAGATAAAGCAGAGCTGTCACGCCGCATCGACGCCACGTGCGATCTCGTGACCCGTTATCTCATGAACGATACGGTTTCGCTCGAACCGCCCGCGCGAGGAAACCTCCCCGAAATAAAACCGGAGTATGCTCCGGTATCGAGTGCGCTTCGACAACTATGATGCGGGCGACTTTTACGATGAAATGTTCGAGGCGGGGGACCGGCCCAGGCCCGAAACCGCGGTGCTCGCCCGGAAGCTGGAGTCGCTCTCGGCGGAGGAATTGCGGGCGCGTCAGGTAGCGGCCGAACGGGCGCTTTTGACGCGCGGCATTACCTTCAATGTGTACGGAAGCGATGCCGGTACGGAGAAGATTTTTCCGTTCGACATCATTCCCCGGGTCATGCCGGCGTCCACATGGACCACGATTGAACGAGGGCTCAAACAGCGCGTGATCGCGCTGAACCTTTTTCTCACCGACATTTATGGTCCGCAGAAGATTGTAAAGGAAGGCGTGGTGCCGCAATCGCTGGTCGCGTCGGCGGCCGGGTTCCTCCCCGCGTGCCGCGACGTCAAGCCGCCGCGCGGGATCTATTGCCACGTGGTGGGGACCGATCTGGTGCGCGACCGCGACGGGCAATTTTACGTGCTGGAAGACAATCTGCGCTGTCCCTCCGGCGTCTCGTACGTGCTCGAGAACCGCCAGGTGATGAAGCGGACCTTCCCGCAGGTGTTCAATCAATCGCGGGTCCGTCCGGTCGACGTCTACCCCGGAAAGCTCCTGGAGACGCTCCAGCATTTGAGCCACGTGGCCTCCCCCACGGTGGTGGTCCTCACCCCTGGTGTGTACAACTCCGCGTACTTCGAGCACTCCTTCCTCGCGCAGCAAATGGGCGTGGAGCTGGTCGAAGGCCGCGACTTGGTCGTATTCGATGGTCGCGTGCACATGCGCACGACCAAAGGCTTTCAGCGGGTCGACGTGATTTACCGCCGCATCGACGACACCTTCCTCGATCCCAACACGTTCCGCGCGGACTCGATGCTGGGCGTGCGCGGGCTCATGGACGTCTTCCGAAGCGGCAAGGTGGCCCTGGCCAACGCCCCCGGCACCGGCGTGGCCGACGACAAAGTCATCTACACCTATGTGCCGCGCATGATCGAGTACTACCTGGGCGAGCAGGCCATCCTGCCCAATGTGCCCACCTACCGCTGCGAAGACGCGCGCGATCGGCAGCACGTCCTCGCCAACATCGCCGATTTCGTGGTCAAGGCGGCCAATGAGTCGGGGGGCTACGGGATGCTCATCGGGCCGCAAGCCTCGGCGGCCGAGCGCGAGGAGTTCAAATTGCGCATTCAGAAGAATCCGCGCGAGTACATCGCCCAGCCGATGCTCGGGTTGTCGCGCGTGCCTACCATCGTGGACGAACGCATCGAGGGCCGGCACGTGGATCTGCGGCCGTACGTGCTGTATGGGGAGGACATCTTCGTTCTGCCGGGCGGCCTGACGCGGGTGGCGCTGCGCAAAGGCTCGTGCGTGGTGAACTCGTCGCAAGGCGGCGGCAGCAAGGACACCTGGGTGATCGCCGAAGATGGCGGGCCAACGCAGACGCAGTCGCAGTCGCAGTCGGGATCGCAAACGGAAGCGAACGGGAAAGACTGATGCTCAGCCGGGTCGCCGACGCCATTTATTGGATGAACCGCTACATCGAGCGCATGGAGAACGTGGCGCGGTTCATCGACGTGAATTTGAACCTGGCGCTCGACTTCTCCGACCTCGACGCGCAATGGGAGCCGCTCGTCCGCACCAGCGGCGACACGGAGCCCTTCAAGGAGCGCTATGGCGAAGCCACCCGCGACAACGTGCTTCGTTTTCTCACCTTCGATCGCGACAACCCCAACTCGATCATCACGTGCCTGGCCAAGGCGCGCGAGAACGCACGTTCGGTGCGCGAGATCATCTCGTCGGACGTGTGGGAGCAAGTCAACCGCGCCTACCTGATGGTGATGGACGCCGGCCGCGGAGATGCCGCGCTGGACACCCCGTACGAGTTCTACTCGGCCGTCAAACAGGCCGCGCACCTGTTCGTGGGCATCACCTACCTCACCATGAGCCACAACGAGGCCTGGCACTTCGGCCGCCTGGGCCGGCTCCTCGAGCGCGCCGACAAAACGTCGCGCATCCTCGACGTGAAGTACTTCATTTTGCTGCCGAAGCCGGTGGACGTGGGCACCACCATCGACGAGCTCCAATGGGCGGCCCTTCTGCGCTCGGCCAGCGCCTTCGAGATGTACCGAAAGAGCCATGGCTCCATCTCCCCCGCCAAGGTCGTCGGCTTCTTGATGCTCGACTCCAAGTTCCCGCGCTCCGTGCGCTACTGCCTCAACAAAGCCGAGCGCTCCCTTCACGCCATCACGGGCGCGCCCATCGGCACCTGGACGAACCCCGCCGAACGCGAGCTCGGTCGCCTCACCGCCGAGCTTGCGTTTGCCGAGACCAAAGAGATCCTCACGCGCGGCCTTCACGAGTACGTGGACGATCTGCAAAAGCATCTCAACCACGTCAGCGACGCCGTTTACTACACCTTCTTCACCATGAAGCCCATCGCGGAGGAAGACGCGATCGTGCCGTCCATGCCGCTCCCTCCGCTCTCGAGCGCCAAGTTGCAATAGCGACGGCGCGGATCACCAAACGCGAACCCTGGCGCTCGGCTCCAGGTAGAGCGCCTCGCCCGGCTTGACGTCGAAGGCGGTGTACCAGGGGTCGAGGTTGCGCACGGTGAGGGCGCGGTACTGCGGCGGGGCGTGGCCGTCGGTGGTGAGGCGGCTTCGCAAGGTCTTCTCGCGCAGCTTGGTTTGCCAGCCCTGCGCGAAGGCGAGGAAGAACAGTTGATCGCCCGAGAAGCCGTCTTGGGTGGGGGCCTGCGCGCCATCGAGGGAGGCGCGCCAGGCGTCGTAGGCCGCGGAGAGGCCGGCCAGATCGGCGATGTTTTCCGCGAGGGTGAGCTTGCCGTCGACGGACGCGTCGGGGAACGGTTTGTAGGCGCTGAATTGGGCCGCGAGGGCGGCGCCCGAGGCTTCGAAGTGGGCGAGATCTTCGGGCGTCCACCAGTTGACGAAGCGGCCGCGTGCGTCGAACTTCGCGCCCTCGTTGTCGAAGGAGTGGCTGATCTCGTGGCCGATGATGGCCCCGATGGCCCCATAGTTGGCGGCGGGCACCGCCTTCGGATCGAACAGAGGAGGCGAAAGGATGGCGGCCGGGAAGTTCAGCGCGTTGCGCACGGGCAAATTGACGGCGTTGACGAGCTGCGGGGGCATCGCCCACTCGCCGCGATCGATGGGGCGGCCCAGCTTTTCGAGCGCGCGGCGGTACTTGAAGAGCTCCGCCCGCTCGACATTGCCGTAAACGTCGCCGCGCACGACCGAGAGGCCCGAGTCGTCGCGCCAGGCGTCGGGGTAGCCGACGCCGACCTTCAAGGTCGCGAGCTTCTCCTTCGCCTTGGCCTTGGTCGCCGGCGACATCCACGTGAGCGCGTCGATGCGGCGTCCAAACGCCGCGACGATGTTGGCGACCATGGCTTCGACGGCGCGCTTCGTCTCCGGCGGGAAATAGCGCTCGACATACATCTTTCCGACGGCTTCGCCCAGAATCTCGCTGGTCGCGTCGAGCGAGGCCCGCCACCGCGGCGGGAGGGCCTCGGAGCCGCGGAGCTCTTTTTCGTAGAAGGCGAAGTGCTCCTCGCGGAGGGGCTTCGAAAGGAAGCGCGCCATCGGGTCCACGGCGCGCGCGGTGAGGTAGTCCTTCCACACGGCCACGGGCTCGCTCTTCACGAGCTTGGCGAGGCCCGTCACCGCGCTCGGCTGCCAAACGATGAACGCCGTCTGGCGCTCGAGCCCCGCGCCCGTGAAATACGCGTTCCAGTCCAGCCCCGGCGCCTTGGTCGCAAAATCGGCGCGGGCCCACGGGTTGTTCCCCTTCGAGACATCGCTGGAGTCGACGCGCGCGACGTGCGCGGCGGCGATCTTCTTCTCCAGCCCGAAGGCGCGCGCGGCCTTGGCGTCGGCGTCGGCGATGCCGGCCAGGCGCAAGGTGGTGGCGAGGTGGCGCACATAGGCCTCGCGGTACTTCTGCATGCGCGGAGATTCGTCGAGGTAGTAGCCGCGATCGGGCATCCCCAGCCCGCCTTGAACGAGGTACGGCGCGTAGCGGGAGGGCTCGTTGATGTCCTGCTCGACCCACAGACCGAGGACATTGTCGGTGTGGAGATCGGTGCTGTTCATCACATCGACGTCGGCGCGGAGGGTGCTGCCGAGGTACGTCGCCAGCGCGCGCGCATCGGCGATCTTGGCGATCTTCTGGAGCACCGGGGCGAGGGGCGCGACGCCGCGCGCGTCGATGCCCGCTTCATCCAGGTAGCTCGCATAAAAGTCGCCGACCCGCTGCACCCCGGGGCTGCGCGCCGCGCCCGGACGGGCCGCTTCTTCGAGCAGACCGCGGGTGCGCTTTTCGATCTCCTCCGCGATGCGGAGCCACACCCCGGTGCGGTTGCGATCGGCCGGGATCTCCGCCTTGGCGAACCACGCGCCGTTGGCGTGCATGAAGAAGTCCGTGCCCGGCTTCACCGAGCGATCGATGGCCGTCCGATCGATCGCGTGACCGCTCGCCTCGGGGGGAGGCGGCGCGCTCGCAACGGGCGCGGGCGCAGGCGCGGGAGAGGCGGGCGCGGGTTGCTGCGCGGGGGGCTGCTCGGCCCCGCCGCAACCCGGGAGCGCCGAGGCGAGCGGCAACACGCAGAGCGCGAGGAGCGGGACGAGGGGCGAAGGGGGTCGAGGGCGGAGGGGTGCGATCACGTGCGCAGGATAGCGCGGTTTCAACGATTTTCGGGGGTCTTCACGACGTGCGTGAGGGGGCGCGCGTGCGGATCGCTCGGAAAGGTCGCCGCCGACAGAGCGGCGATATCGCGGGAAATACGCTGAATTTCGGCGCGGGGCAGCTTTCCGGGGCCGATGACGCGATCGCAAAAGAAGGTGCGGCAGCCAAAGGGACGCGACGCGTAAACGCGGCACTTTCCCGTCTCGGAGAGGAGCGGGCACGCGCGCTCGGCGGCGGCAGCCGCGGCGATGGGGAGGCGCCGCACGAGCGCGCGCTCACCGCCGAGCCCCGCGATCGCATGTTGAAGCTCGGCGCGCTCGACGGCGGTCGGATACGGCTCGCGACCGGTGATCCCAAAGCGGCAGCACTCGGTGCTCGCGTCGCACGAATAGGGGGCGAGGGCTCGGTCGACCTCGGCATAGAGCGCTCGAAGGTGCGCGCGTGCGGGATGACTCTTCCAACTCGGGGCCTTGCCCCGCTCCCGTTTCGCCGGGTGATCCATCGTCGATACCGTATACTCCGCGGCGGTTCGATGAGCGAGACAGGCGCGCAGCAGCTTCAACTCGAACAGTTGCTCCGGGATCGCTCGTCCTCGGGCGCGCTGGAGTCCCTCGCCGAGCTCGACCGAGAGCGCTTTTTGGCGGCCTTTTCATCGGCGAGCCGCAAGTTCGGCAAGAAGGCGCTCCTGCTCGACGACGCCGAGCGCCGCGCGCTGCACGCGGCGGGGATCACCTGGTCGCTCGAGGGGTGGAGCACCGACGAGCTCGCACGCGTGGTCGCACTCGCACGCATCGCAACACACCTGCGTCCCGCTGCGAGCGACGCATCGCTTGCACCCGGCGCGGCGGCGGCTTCTGGCGTTGCGGCTTCCGGCGCGATGGCGCCCGGCGCGGCGACTTCCGGCGCGGTGACTTCCGGCGCGGCGGCGGCTTCCGGTGCGATGGCGCCCGGCGCGGCGACTTCCGGCGCGGTGACTTCCGGCGCGGCGGTGACTTCCGGCGCGGCGGTGACTTCCGGCGCGGCGGCGGCTTCTGGCGCGGTGACTTCCGGCGCGGCGGCGGCTTCTGGCGCGGTGACTTCCGGCGCGGCGGCGGCTTCCGGTGCGGCGGCTTCTGGCGCGGCGGCCGATGCCATGGTGGACCTGGTTCGCGAGTGCTATGCGCGCGGTGACAACCGTGAGCGCTCCGCCGTGTTGCGTGCGCTGCCGTTTTTGCCCGGTGGGGCGGAGCTGGTTCCGCTCGCCGTGGAGTCGTGCCGGAGCAGCGTGGATACGGTTTTTGGTGCCATCTGCTGCGACAATCCTTTTCCGGCGGACCATTTTCCGGAGGGGAGCTTCTGCCAAATGGTCATCAAGGCGCTCTTCACGGGCACCCCCGTCGCCCGCATCGTGGGCCTTCGCGGTCGCACCACCCCCGAGCTCGTTCGCATGGCGGGCGATTTCGCCTCCGAACGCCGCGCCGCGGGCCGCGCCATCCCCGACGATCTCCAGCTGTTGCTCGGACCAACCCCATCGAGAGGCGAAACGTGACGTTCTTCGATCCGCATATTCACATGACCTCGAGGACCACCGACGACTACGAGGCCATGGCCGCCGCTGGCATCCGCGCCATCATCGAGCCCGCGTTTTGGCTGGGACAGCCGCGCAACCACGTGGGCACCTTCGAGGACTACTTTGCGTCGCTCATCGGGTGGGAGCGCTTTCGCGCGAGCCAGTTCGGCATCGTCCATTACTGCACCCTGGCGCTGAACCCCAAAGAGGCGAACAACCCGCGCGTCGCCGCCGACGTGATCGCCCTGCTCCCCAAGTACCTCGAGAAGGACGGCGTGGTGGCCGTGGGCGAAATTGGATTCGACGACCAAACGCCGGAGGAGGACACGTACTTCGCCATGCAGCTCGAGCTCGCGAAGCGCTTCGATCTGCCCGTCCTCGTTCACACTCCGCACCGCGACAAAAAACGCGGCACCGAGCGGAGCCTGGCCCTGGTCCGCGAACAACGCTTTCCGGAGGAGCGCGTCCTCATCGATCACAACACCGAGGAGACGCTCCCCCTGGTCCTCGACACCGGCTGCTGGGCAGGGCACTCGATCTACCCCAAGACCAAAATGGACGAAGGCCGCATGGCCGCCCTCGTCCAAAAGTACGGCGCCGAGCGCATCCTCATCAACAGCGCCGCCGACTGGGGCATCAGCGATCCGCTGAAGGTGCCCAAGACGGCCGCCCGCATGCGCGAGGTGGGCATCTCCGAGGCGGAGATCGCGCGCATCGTCTGGTCGAACCCCGTAGCCTTCTTCGGCCAAACGGGCCGCATCGATCGGGAGGAGCTCGCCGAGCGCGCCGCCATCGATCAAGCCCAGCTCTGGGAGGGAAACTCCGTCCTGCGCGGACAAGCGCCGCGCCGCACGGGCGAGCTCCCCGAACCGTGAGCGCACACGGACCATGCACCCCACCGTCGTTCTGAATGTCGTCGGCCTCTCGCGCAATCTCCTGGGCGAGGCCACACCGAACCTCTCCCGCATGGTGCGCGACTTCGGCGTGCGGCCGCTCACCACCGTGCTCCCCGCCGTCACCTGCTCCGTTCAATCGACCTTCACCACCGGGCTCCTGCCGCGCGACCATGGTTGCGTGGGCAACGGTTGGTACTTTCGTGATCTGGCCGAAGTTTGGTTTTGGCGCCAATCCAATCATCTCGTGGAGGGGCGCGGCGGCGGGGCCAGCGAAAAGATCTGGGACGCGGCCAAAAAGCGCGATCCCTCGTTCACCTGCGCCAAGCTGTTCTGGTGGTACAACATGTACAGCACGGCCGACCTCGCGGTGACCCCGCGCCCGCTGTACCCCGCCGACGGCCGCAAAATCCCGGACATCTACACGGAGCCCGCGGCGCTGCGCGAGGAGCTCAACGACCGGCTCGGGGCCTTTCCGCTCTTCCACTTCTGGGGCCCCAAGGCCGATCTCCGCTCGAGCCGCTGGATCGCGGACTGCGCCAAGCACGTGTATACTACACGCAAGCCGACGCTCACCCTCGTGTACCTGCCCCACCTCGACTACAGCCTGCAAAAGCTCGGACCGGACCATCCGCGCATCGCCTCGGAGCTGCGGCAAATCGACGGCGTGTGCGGGGACTTGATGGACCACTTCGGCCGCCAAGGCGCGCGGATCATCGTGCTCTCGGAGTATGCGATCACCAAGGTGCGTGGGGCGGTGCACATCAATCGCGCCCTGCGCGAGGCGGGCCTTTTGCGGGTGCGCGAGGAGCTGGGGCTGGAGAAGCTGGACGCCGGCGGCTCGGAGGCCTTCGCGGTGGCCGACCATCAAGTGGCGCACGTGTACGTGCGTCGAAAGGAGCGCCTCTCGGAGGTGAAGCGCCTCCTCGAAGGGCTCGATGGGGTGGAGCGCGTCCTCGACGAAGAAGGAAAGCGGGCGGCGTTTCTGGATCATCCGCGCTCGGGCGATCTGGTGGCCATCGCCAACGCGGATACCTGGTTCTCCTATTACTATTGGCAAAATGACGACAAGGCGCCCGACTTCGCGCGCACCGTCGATATCCACCGCAAACCCGGTTACGATCCGGTGGAGTTGTTCGTCGATCCCAAATTGAAGCTCCCGGCGCTCCGCGTGGGGGCGAGGGTCGCCCAAAAGATGCTCGGCTTTCGGATGCTCATGGACGTCATCCCCCTCGATACATCCCTCGTCCAAGGCTCCCACGGCCGCCCGACCGATGAAGCGCACGGCCCCGTGCTCCTCTCGACCGAGCCTTCGCTTTTGCCCGAGGGCGCCATCGCCGCCACGTCGGTAAAGGACATCGTCCTCCGCCATTTGTTCGCATAGCGCCGGCTCTTTGCATTTTAGGTGCCGCTGACATAACGCTGGAGCCAAAGCGTCAAGCCAAATGCGGCGATGCCCGCGAGGCTCCCCGCCCAGGGCGCGATGAGCAGCGCATCGAGGAGGGAGATCCCGGCGATGAGGCGGACGACGGTGCGCGGTACGGCGCCGGGCCGTCCGCTTCGTAGGCGCACCAGCGCAAAGACGACCCACGCAAGAAAGAGCACGTACACGGCGAGCACCGGGGCGCTCGCCAGGGCGGTTGGCAGCATCACCACGAAGGGAACGAAGAGGAGGGCCAGCGGCCAGAATCGCCGCAACGAGAGCGCAGGCATCCGCCCCGCGAGGTAGGCGCCTTCGTGCTTGGCCAGATACGTCAGGCCGATCAAATACGAAAGGAGCAGCCCCGCGCCGGTGAGCACCGAGGTACCAAGGCGCGGGGCCACGGCGAGGGCGCACGTCACGTAAACGAGGACGCGGCATGTGCCCATGAGGAGCGGGCCTACGGGATTTCCCTTGTGCCATGCGTCGTAAAGCACGATGGCGCCCGACAAAGCCAATGCGGAGGCGATGGGAGCGCCCGATAATGTGTGCGCGCCCACCAAGAGAACGCCCGCGCCCAGGAGCGCGAACCCTACGGCGAAGACCTCGCGCGCGCCAATGAGCCCCGCCGGAATGGGTCGATCGGGCCGTTCACGCGCGTCGATGGCACGGTCGAAGGCGTCGTTGAGGAACATGCCGCCGATGTACGCGAGCGAGCATGCGAGCGCCAGCACGGCCACCGTCGCGGGTGCGGGCCGATCGGGGAAGGACGCCAAGGCCGTGCCCGCGAGCGCGTTGGTCCACACCGTGGGAAGGTTGGAGACGCGCCCCAATCGCAAATACGTTCGAAGGCGCGGTGAACGTGGAAGCGATGCTGCGTTCAACCGCCGCCTCGGGGACCTTCGAGCTCGCCCCGCACCCATTGAAGCTCGCGCGCGACGGCGGAGGCCACGCCCTCGGTGCGGTATTCGGCGGGGAGCACGTCCCACGTGTACGTCTCGACCTCCAGGTGATCGCTCACCGGCTCTTCACGCTGGAGCGCCAAGAGCTCGCGCAGGTACGCTTGCGTGTTGCGGAAGGGCCCGAGCGCCTCGCGAAAAATGGGCACGTGAAAGTGAACGCGGAAATGGCGCCGGCGCGCGGCCGGCGGATTAACGGTGGCGACGGTGGCGAGCGCCTCCGGCAAATCCAAATAGCGAACGATCTCCGCCCCGTCGCGCTTCTCGACGACCTGGTGAAGGTACACATCATCGATGAAGCGCGCGAGCGACCGCGCAGCCTCGCCATCGTCCGCCAGCTCCGCGTCGAGCCCCGCGCTGAGTTGAACTTTGTAAATTCCAATCCCCGCCGCCTCGAAGCGGCGCGGGCCTTCGCGGGGGTCCTCGAACTCCACCGCCATATGGCACGCATCGAAGCAAACGCCCAAATGCCGCCGGAGCGAGGTTTCCTCGCGTCCCGGAGCGAGCCTCGTCATGGCCCCGTAGCGATCGAGCGCCTCGAGCGCGAGGAGGTGCTCCTCGAAGAAGCGCACCGTCTCGTCCGTCGTTTCGAAGTAGCAGAAGGGCTCCGGCTCCACGGCGAGGCGCACGAGCTTTCCCGTCGACGCGCGCAGCTCGTGAAACGACGCGGCGACGCGGAGCAGGTTGTTCGCCATACGATCAGCGTCGGCCCGCGAGGTCACGCGCGGTCGAAAGGCGCCGGGGACGGTGCTGACGCTGCCCGTCATGCCGTCGGGCAAGAGCGCGGCCAGAATGCCGCCGAGCTCCTCGGTGTAGCGCACACGCTCCTCGTCGAACCAATCGGGCAAATAGACGGCCTCTTTGACCCGCGTCCCGTGGAATGGCCCGTACGGAAAGCCATTGATCGTAAAGACGTAGAGCTGCTCCCGGGCGAGCCAGTCGCGAAACGCCTCGAGCTCCTCCGGCCGCGCGAGCTCACGGGCGGCCACCGCCGAGAGCCGGAGCCCGACGCCAAAGGGCCCATCGGGCATCACGCGCTGCTTCACGGCGCGCACGTGCTGCTCGAGGTTCTGCCGGATCTCGCCCCAGGTCTCGCCCGGGTGAATGTTCGTGCAATACGTCAGATGGGGCGCGCCCGCGCTGGAGAGCTTCATGGCGCGGCCACCGGGATCGACGCAGGCCGCAACGATCGCCGGCCATGCGCCCGCGCGCGCAGCACGTCGAGCGCCGCCAGGATCCCCGACTCCAACATTTCGTGCACCTCGATGCCATCACCGGGGCCGCGCAAGAGGGTGACCGTGAGCTCGCCGCCCAAGTGCTCGCGAAACTCGGCGAGCCCTTCCAGGATGCACGGCCGGCCATCGGGGCCGCGGAGATCGAGCGCGTCGTCCCACGAGCGAAAGCCGATGTGATCGAGCAACCCGAGCACCGCGTCGGCCAACGCGGGCGAGCAAAGCCCTGCGCGCGCCGAGTACAACGTGTCGATGGCCATTCCAATCGCCACCGCTTCACCGTGGCGCAGGCGGTGCGACGTCAAGGACTCCAGCTTGTGCGCCGCCCAGTGGCCGAAGTCCAAGGGCCGCGCGCTCCCCATTTCGAAGGGATCGCCGGAGGTCGCGATGTGCCGGAGGTGGAGCGCGGCGCTGCGCTGCACCAGCTCGGCGACGGCGCGCGCATCGCCCTGACCGAGCGCGCCGGCGTGCGCGCGGAGCCAGGCGAAGAACGTGGCGTCGCGCACCAGCGCCACCTTGATGGCCTCGGACATGCCGGCGATGCGATCGCGCGCCGAGAGCGTCCTTAGAAAATCGACGTCGCAGAGAACGCCGAAGGGCGGGGCAAAGGTGCCGAGGAAATTCTTCTTCCCGAAGGCGTTGATTCCATTTTTGACCCCAACCCCCGAATCGGCTTGGCCGAGCACCGTGGTCGGAAAGCGCACCAAGCGCACTCCCCGATGGGCGACCGCGGCCGCGTAGCCCACCACGTCGAGGACGGCGCCGCCGCCAATGGCCAGGATGTAGGAGTGCCGATCGATGCGCAGCTCGTGTACCCGTCGCAAGATATGGCGAAAGGTGGCCTCGTCGTTCTTGACCGCCTCGCCGCCCTCCACCACGAGCGGCGGCGCGATCTGCTCGAGATCAGCCGGGTACGCCTCGAAGTACGAGGTGAGCGCTCGATCCAGATCGGGCCAGGCGTCCATCACCCCCCGGTCGATAACGGCCCACGCCCGATGACGCCGCCCCTTCTCTTCTTTAATTAAGGTGGAGCGAAGAAGCGGGTTCTCACATTGGAAGACACCTTCCGTGAACGACACCGCGTAATCGAACCGAACTTCTACAAGCTCGCGAAGCTCGTGCATGAGGTCTTCGGTGCACTCCGGTTAGGGAAAAATCACGGGCAATTTCAGTCTCATGCGATTCCAGGGTCAGCCGTGAAGAAGGGTGCGCTGTCGTGTGCGTTGTCACGTGATCGTCACACGATGTTCACCCGGTCCCCTCCCTATCTACCCAAAGTGTGCCGCACACATGATCGCTTTAGCCCAGGCCAAGGCCGAGCCCGCGACTGCATCGGTGAAGATGCACGCGACCGACCTCTCCATCCACTATGGAGCGAAAAAGGCCATCGCGGGAGTCACGATCGACGTCTTCGAGCACGAGTCGCTTGCCCTCATCGGGCCCAGCGGTTGCGGAAAGAGCACCTTCCTTCGCTCGCTCAATCGAATGAACGACACGGTGGAGGGGGTCAAGGTCGGGGGCAGCGTGGAGCTCGACGGCGAGCCCATCTACGCGCCCGACGTCGATCCCGTTCTCGTTCGCCGTCGCGTGGGAATGGTGTTTCAGAGGTCCACGCCGTTTCCCAAATCCATCTTCGAGAACGTCGCGTACGGGCTCCGCATCGCGGGCCAGCGCGACTCGCGGGTCCTCGCCGAGAGCGTGGAGCGCGCCCTGCGCCGCGCCGCTTTGTGGGACGAGGTGAAAGATCGCCTGAGTGACTCGGGCATGAGCCTCTCGGGCGGCCAACAGCAACGGCTTTGCATCGCCCGCGCGCTCGCCGTGGAGCCCGAGGTTCTCTTGATGGACGAGCCCTGCAGCGCGCTCGACCCGATCGCCACGGCGAAGGTGGAGGATCTGGTCTCCGATCTGCGCCGCAGCGTCACCATCGTGATCGTCACGCACAACATGCAGCAGGCGGCGCGCGTGTCCCAGAAGACGGGGTTCTTCTACATGGGACGACTTGTCGAGGTCGGCGATACGTCGACCATCTTCACTCGGCCTCGCCATCGCGAGACCGAAGATTACATCACAGGGAGATTCGGCTGATGAATTCGATCGTGACGGCGCTTCGAACGAGCGTCCTTGGTTCCTTTTTGCCCATCGCTCTCACGGGTGGGATGGCGCTGCTCGCCGGGTGCGACAAGTCGCAGCCTCCGGCGCCGGCGCCCGCGGAGCCTTCGTCCGCCACCCCGAACTCGGCGCCCGTGGAGAAGAAAGAGGGACCCGTGCGCGCCAGCGGATCGAGCGCTCTGCAGCCGCTCGTGAACGCCGCCAAGGAGAAGTACGAAACGGAGCACAAAGGGGCCAGCGTCGAGGTGTCGGCGGGCGGCTCGAAGAAGGGGCTCGCCGACGTCAACTCCGGCGCCGTTCACATCGGCAACAGCGATATCTTCGCGCCCGACGATTTGAAGGCGGGCCTGGTCGACCACAAGGTGGCGGTCGTCGGCTTCGCGGCCATGGCCAACAAGGGCCCGTACAACGAGAAGATCGCGGCGATCGGCGTGCAGGATCTGGCGAAGATCTTCTCGGGCGCCGTCAAGAACTGGAAGGAGGTCGGCGGCGAGTCGCAGCCGATCGTCGTCATCAACCGCGCAGCCGGCTCGGGCACGCGCACGGTGTTCGGCAACATCGTGCTCGGCGGCGACAAGTTCGTCGAGTCGCAGACGGAGGACAACTCCGGCGCGCTGGTCGCGAAACTCAAGCAAACCAAGGGCGCCATCAGCTACCTGGCGCTCTCGTTCAAGGACGACGAGCTGAAGACCTTCTCCCTCAAGGGCGACGGCGGGGCCGTCGAGCCGAACGCGGCCAACATCACCAGCGGCGCATATCCGATTTGGTCGTACGAGCACATGTACACCAAAGGCGAGGCCACGGGCGGCACCAAGGCGTTCCTCGACTACATCGTCTCCCCGGCCTTTCAGGACAACGTGCTGCCCAACGTGAAGGGCTTCATCGCCATCACGCAAATGAAGGTTACGCGCGAAAAGGATTAGTCCGTGGTGTCGAAAACCGTGTTCACCGCCGAAGCACCTTCTTACGTCGCAGGCGTGAGGCTGCGCGGCTCCACGCGTCCGCGCTGGGGCGAAATCGTCTTGCGCGGCTTCATCGCCGCCTGCGGCCTGTTCGTGGTGGTGGCCACGGTCGCCGTCATCGCCTTCATCGCCCGAGCGGGCGTGCGAGGCATTGGCGACGTCGGCATCGTAGCGCTGCTCACGGGGGAAATCTGGAAGCCGGAGGCAGGCACCTTCGGCGGCTTCCCCCTGATCTTCGGCACCGCCGTGAGCGCCTTGGGTGCCGCGGTGGTGGGCGCGCTCCCCGCGCTGCTCGCGGCCGTGTGGGTGAGCGAGCTCGCCCCCAAGTCGGCGCGATCGATCTACCGCCGCACGATGGAAATCGCCGCGGCGGTGCCCAGCGTCGTCTATGGCTGGCTGGCCCTGGTCCATCTGGTTCCGCACATGGACTGGGTGGCCCGCGCCCTCTACGGCGAGGAGAAGCAGGTGACCGGCGAAGGGCTCGCGTCCAGCGCGCTCTTGCTGGGCATCATGATCGCGCCCACCGTCTTTCTCCTCTCGCTCGACGCGCTCTCCCGCGTGTCGGGCACCTTGCGCGAGGCCAGCGCCGCCCTCGGCGCCTCCGCGTGGCAGACCGCGTTCCGCGTGTCGATCCCCAGCGCGGGGCGAGGGCTCTTCACCGCGGTGTTCTTCGGCTTTGCGCGCGCGGCCGGTGAGACCATGGCCGTGCAAATGGTCGTGGGCGGCGCCCGGCGCGTCCCGGAGAACCTGTTCTCGCCCGCGACGACCATCTCCACGCAAATCGTCATGGATATGCAAAACGCGACGCCCAACACCACGGGCAGCAACGTCCTGTTCTCGATGTCGCTGGTGCTCTTGGTGCTCTCGGCCGGAGTGGTGCTCCTCTCGCGCCTGGTGGGGCGCCTGGGGAAGGCGGGGAAGGCATGAGCAGCCTCGCGGAGATGCAGAAGACACGACGCCGGCATAAAGCGATCGAGACCGTGCTGGAGCGCGGGCTCGCGGCCGGGGCCGTCGGCCTCGCCGGCCTGTACGCCTTGGGTCTGTTGGTCTTGACCCTGCGCGGCGGCCACAAAGTCACGGGCTTCACCGTGTACCCTTCCCCGCTCCTCGACATCCGCGGCGAGGACGCGATTCGCTTCATTTTCGCGGCGAGCATCTTTGCATGCGGCGCCTGGGGGCTCAGCGCCCTGGTGCAGCGTGTGGCGGGCACCAAGCTCGTTTTGTCGAAGGCGAAGGTGCGCGCGGCCATCGTGGTCATCGCCGTGCTGGGCGCGCTCCTGTTCCGCGATCACTTGCCGCGGTTTCTGATCGCGCTGCCCAGCGACACCACCGCCGGGGGCGGGGTCGGGCCCGAGATTTTCAACACGCTGTACGCGGCGGCCATGAGCACGGCCATCACGCTTCCCATTGGCATCGGCGCCGCCGTGTACCTGGCGCGCTTCGCCGGGGGCGGACGCTTCGTGGCCGTGGTGCGCATGGCGCTCGATACGCTCGCATCGCTGCCGAGCATCGTGTACGGGCTCTTTGGATTTTTGGTCTTCGTGGTGGAAATGAGGGCGGGGTATTCGCTCTTGGCGGGCGCCTTCGTGCTGGCGCTGCTCAATCTTCCGCTGGTGGTGGGGGTGGCGGAGGAGAGCATCCGCTCCGTTCCGCGTGAGCTGGAAGATGCCAGCTTGGCGCTTGGCGCAACGCGCGTTCAGACCACGCTGCGCGTCACGATTCCCTACGCTTGGCCTGGCATTTTGAGCGCCCTGGTCCTCTCGATCGGGCGTGTTTTTGCGGAGAGCGCCCCGCTGGTCATGACGGCGGGGACCACGATTTCCAGGGCCGACGCCTATTCGCTCGACCCGATGCGGGGCGGCGAGACCCTGGCGGTCCATCTCTGGTACGTGAACTCCGCCGGATTGAGCCCGGATCGGGCCGACGTCAGCGCGGGCACCGCGGCCGTACTCATCGTGCTCATTGGATTAACGAACTTCTTGGCCTCGCGTCTCGCGCATTTTGGTGGAAGAAGATGAGTGTACCCGACGGAACCCCCACGACCATGCATGGCTCGCACACCAGCCGCGACTTCGAGACCGAGCTCCGTGAGCTCCGGGCGCATACGCTCGCCATGGGGGCGCGTTGTGAGCGAAGTCTGCGGCTGGCGCTGGAGGCGTTCTGGGAGAACTCGATCAAGCTCGCCGCCGAGGTGGAAGAAATCGACCGCCACATCGATCGCGACGAGATGGAGATCGACGCGCTGGTGCTTCGCATCCTCGCCCTGCGGCAGCCGGTCGCCTACGATCTTCGCTTCCTCACCACCGCCCTCAAGCTGGTGACGGATCTCGAGCGCGTGGGGGACGAGGCTGTGAACATCTCCGAGCGCGCAAAGGAAGGCCACAAAGAGGGCAACGGCATCGCCAAGGAGCAGGTGCTGGCCTCGCTCAAAGAGATGTCCGATCAAGCGCAGCAGATGCTCCGCGACGCGCTCGATGCCTTCGTCGAGGGCGAGGCCACGCGCGCCGGGCAAGTGCTGCAGCGCGACGACGTGGTCGACAACCTTTACGGCGGGATCTTGGGCTCGATGACGGAGTTCATGGCCACGAACCCGGGCGAGATCCCGGCGGCCATCCGCGTGATCAAGGTGGCGAAGTACTTGGAGCGGGTCGCGGACCACGCCACGAACATCGCCGAAGAGGTGATCTTCATGGTGCGCGGCGAGGACGTGCGCCATGTGCGGACGCATCCGCCGCCGGACGCGAAGTAGCGGCGCGGCGCCAGACGCGAAGCAGCGGGTGGCGCCAGACGCGAAGTCGCGGCGCGGCGCCGGACGCGAAGTCGCGGCGCCGGGCGTCCCTCGTTTAGGCCCTTAGGCCCGAAGCACCACGATGAAGGTCGAGCCCTGCCCGAGGCGGCTCTCCACGGACACCTTGCCGCCGAGCGCTTCGCTCAGGTGCTTGACGATGGAGAGCCCGAGCCCGGTGCCGCCCACCTCGCGCGAGCGGCCCGCGTCGACCCGGTAGAAGCGCTCGAAGAGGCGCGGCAGGTGCTTCTCGTCGATGCCGGGCCCCGTGTCCTCCACGGCGAGGCGCACGAAGTCGCCCTTGGTCTCGGCCGACAAGGTGACGGAGGAGCCCGCGGGACAGTATTTGACGGCGTTTTCGACCAGGTTCGACAGGATTTGCTCGAGCGCGCGCTGATCGCTCTGCAGCTGCGGCGACGGCGGCACGATGCGCATGTCCAGGCGGATTTGTTTGCGCTCGGCGCGCTCACGGAACAAGCCGACCACGATGTTGAACACGCCGGCGATGTCGACCCGCTCGCGTTTGAGGCGAAACTCCTTGGACTCGATGCGCGACAGCTCGAGCAAGTCCTCGATCAAGCTCTGGAGCCGCTGCGCGTTGCGCTCGATCATATCGACGAACCGCAAGGCCGCGTTGGGATCGCTCACCACCGAGGTGCGCAGGGTCTCGGCCGCCGAGCGCACGGCGGCCACCGGGGTTCGCAGCTCGTGGGAGACGTTGGCCACGAAATCGCGCCGCAGCGACTCGAGGCGGCGCACGTCCGTGACGTCGACGATGACGGCGATGATGCCCTCGTCGCCCTCGTCGTGCAGGGCGGTGGCGCCCACGAGGAGCCGCCGCGGCTTGATGCCGGGCAGCTCCAGCTCCCCCGACGACTGGCCGTCGGCCCGCGCCATTTCGAGGAGCATGTGCAGCTCGGCGTGCCGGATCACCTCGAGCAGGAGCTTGCCCACCGCGTCGGCCGGCAAGAGCAGCATCTCGCGCAGCGCGTGGTTCATGGTGACCACGCGCGCCTCGGCGTCGAGCACCAGCACGCCCTCGTGCATGCCCTCGAGGATCCGCCGCTGCAAGTCGCGCTCGGTCCGCAGCTCGGCCAGCGTATTTTCCAGGCTGCCGGCCAGCTGATCGAGCGCGCGCCCGAGCTCCGCCAGCTCGTCGGTGCCCGTCACATGGGTGCGCACATCGAGGTCGCCCGACTTCATGCGCCGGGCCGTCTCGGTCAAGCTTCGCACCACCGCCGACATGCGCTGGGCCGCGGCGCTCGAGAGGAACAGCGCCAGCATGAGCGCGATGAGCACCGCGATGAAGACGATGCGGTGCACGGCGCCAATGGCATCGTCCACGGCGCGCAGCGGTTTGGCCACCCGCGCCACGCCCATCACGCGGCCATCGGCCGGCGAGGTGAAGGGGATGGCGACATACATCATCCGCTCGCGCACGGTGGCGCTCAGGCGGTTGCTGCTTCCTTGGCCGCTGGAGAGCGCGCCGTCGATCTCCTCGCGGCCCGCGTGGTTCTCCAAGGTGGCAATTTTGGCGGCATCGACCTCCGAGTCACCGAGCACCCGCCCGTCGCTGGCGACGAGGGTCACGCGCGCTTGGGCCGCCGCGCCGAGTCGATCGGCGAGCTGATCCCAGGTGGCCACGTCCTCCGAGGGCGCGCCCACCTCCGACGATTTGAGCGCGACCAGCTTGGCGCGCACGAACAGATCCTGCTCGATGTTGGCCGTGAGGTACCGATCGATGCCGTGCGCGAGGTACGCATCTCCGATCGTCACGGAGATCGCGATGACGGCGAAGGACGCAAAGAAGAGCTTGAGGCGAACCCCTAGCTTCAACGCTCCGCCTCGGGAAACTCCGAGAAGCGGTAGCCGACCCCGCGAACGGTCTCGATGTACTGCCCCGCGTCCCCCAATTTTTCACGTAAGCGTTTCACATGCGTATCGACGGTGCGGGACATGATCTCCGCCTCGATGCCCCACACGTCGCTCAGAAGCACCGACCGCGTCTGCACGCGATTCTTTCGATCGAAGAGCGCGACGAGCAGCTTGAACTCCAGCGCCGTCAACGTGACCTCCTCCTCGCCGACCCACACGCGGTGCGCATGACGATCGATGCGCAGAACACCAAAGTGGCTGTGCGGCACGACGGCGCTGTCCGTTCGCCGCAGGACGGCTTGCACCCGCAGCAAGAGCTCGCGCACGCTGAACGGCTTGGTCACGTAATCGTCGGCGCCCAGCTCGAAGCCGAGGACGCGATCGATCTCTTCGGATTTGGCGGTCACCATGATGACCCGCACGTCCGCCGAGGCGGGGCTCTTCTTCAAGGTCTTGCAAACCTCGATGCCCGACACGTCGGGGAGCATCAGATCGAGGAGCACCAGATCGGGGGGAGCCGCACGCACCGAGCGTAGGCCTTCGGCGCCGGTGCTGACCACCTCCACGGAGTGCCCCGCCTGGGTCAAATTGTACTCGAGAATATCGCGCAAATCGGCTTCGTCTTCGACGACAAGAACACGGGCCATGGGATCGCCCTCGAGTAGCAGATGGTCAGAGTCGGTGTCGCGCCGGCCATGTGACAGTTGCGTGACGCGCCCGAATATAAGATTCTTTCCTACGATTAGCGAGCGCTAGGGTCGATGTAGCATGCGTGGTACCGACCTGACGGCCGTCGTGGATCTCCCACGGGGGTGCGTCGTTCGTAACGAATCGTCGTCCTCGATGAAAGATCCCATGCTTGGTCGCGTTCTCTCGTTGAAAGCCTTGAAACCGTTCTTCCTTTCCAGCGCGCTGTCCTGCTCCTGCGCGGTCCTGCTCTCGGCGTACGCCACGGGCTGTGCGCATGGCGCGGCCGAGAGCTCTCCGGCGATGGCCCCCGAGCCCGAGCCCCAGACGATCGAAGAGGCGCAGGAGCAGATCGCGCGAGCCAAAGCCCAGCTCGATTCATCGCCGATGGCGTATGCCCAGCAAGGTGCGGGCGACGTGCCCGCGAGCAACACGCCCATGGGCGGCACCCCGCGGGCGGAGCAATCGGCGCCGGCGCCCGCCTCGCCGGCGCCCGCCTCGGTACCCCCGCCGCCACCGCCCGCCTCGGCGCCGTCCGTTCCCCCCGCGCGCGCGCCGGTCTCCAAGCCGATGCCGTCCGAGTCGTCCTCCGAATCGGTGCCCTCCGGGTCGAAGTCCTCCGAGAGCTACCACGCGAACAAGTCCGCGCCGGATCCTTGCAGCACCCCGTGCCGCGCGCTCACCTCCATGCGGCGGGCGGTCGAAGCCATCTGCCGCCTGGCCGGAAACGCCGACGCGCGCTGCACCGACGCACAAAAGACGCTCGCGGCCAGCGAACAGCGCGTCGCCTCGTGCCGGTGCCCGTGAGAGGTCGAGGCGTCAGTTCGCCTTGGGCGGCGTGAGCTCCGCGGGCGGCATGGCGATGTAGCTCGCCGTGTCGCCGGAGCGGACGATGTGATCGCCCTCCACATTGGAGACGTCGACGATCACCTCCACGGCGACGTTGGCGGCCTCGTAGGAGCGAAGGCCCAGGTCGAACCCGGTCATGGCGGGGATCACGGCCGGGATGTGCGGCGAGATGAGGGGATCGAAGACGCTCGAGCGGTTCTGCAGGTTGAAGAGGCGGTTGACCATCCCATTGACATTGGCGCCCGCGGGGGGCTGGGCGATGATCGCTTGGGCGGTGGCCAGATCGATGGCGAGCTCGGTGCAATCGTCGGGGGTGATGATGCCGAACACGCGCGATTTCCCGGGGACGATGAAGAACTTGTCGAAGCCGCTGAAATCGGGGACCGCCTCCTCCTCGTTCACGACTTGGATGCCCGGCTTGTACCGGACGAACTCGTTCCAGGGATCGATGAGGAGCTCGATCGAGTGCTTCTCCGCGTCCAAGTTCGAGATCGTGAATCGAATCTCGGTTCGCACATCGCGCGCCACGATGGATGGCGCCCGCGGAAAGGGAGGCGATGCGCCGCCTTGCTCGCCCCCGGGTTTGATGGGCAAACGAACGGGTACGCCGACTTGGTAAATGCGTGTGTCTCCGTCATCGTAGCCAGGAGCCAGCTGATTCGTCATGCCGACGGCCACGGGCTCGACCACGATTTGGTCGTTGCTCGCGCACGCCGCTCCGGCGACGATCAGAAACACCCCTGCGGCAACTTTCGTGTTCACGGGTGACTATGGTAGGCGAATAACATGCCGACGAACCAGCCGGCGCTTCTCCAAGCGCAAAATGTCCGCATCGACGAGCACGAGGCTCCGGCGATCGACGGCCTCTCCCTGGCCACCCAGGGCCATCACGTCGTGGTGCTGGGCGCCCCGCGCGCGCTCTTCGAGGCGGCGAGCGGCATGCTCGATCCGGCCCGGGGCGAGCTTTTTCTCCAAGGCATCCCCTGCCGCACGGCGCTCGAGACGGGCCGCGTGGCCGGCGCCCCCCTAGATCCCCCTCTTCCCCCCAAGTGGACGGCGCGCCGCTACATCGAGTGGAGCGCGCGCCTGGCCGGCGGCTCGGGCTCCCGCCTGCGCAACCACGTGGACGAGGCCATCGCCTCGCTGGAGCTCGCGCCGGTGGCCGAGTTGCCGCTCGACGCGTCACCCCTCGCCGTGCGGCGCGCCACCGTCATCGCCGCCGCCCTGGCCACCGGCGCAGGGGTCATCGTGCTGGAAGATCCCACCTTGGGCCTGCCGGAGGCGGCCCACCGTGCCCTGAGCCCCATCCTGGCGGGCGCCCTTCGCGCGCGCCCTTGGCTGTTGTTCGCGGCGCGCGCGCCCCTCGATGCGCCGCTCTGCCTCGAGGCCGACGAGGCGCTCGTTCTGCTCGGGGCCCACGTGGTCGCGCAAGGCAAGCCGTCGGAGCTGGCCGCGCGCGAGCGCACCTACGCCGTGCACCTCGCGGGCGATCCCACCATGTTCGCGAGCTTGGCCATGGCCCGAGGCGCCCGGGTGGAGGCGTTCGGGTCCGAGCTGACATTGGAGCTCGGCGACTCCCTGACGACCCGCGATTTGCTGGAGCTGGCGAACGAGGCGCGGTCGGTCATCGTCGAGCTGCGTCCGCTGGCGCGGGCGTTTTCGTAGCGGCTCGGCGTAGCGGCGCGCTGCATCGGCCTGGCTCGACGAGACCCCGTGCGGGGCGTAGAATCTGGACATGGTCCAGTCGGCCGTACCGCGACTTTCGCATCTGCCCCAGGCCCGCTACTTGCGCGAGCCGGCCCCCCTGCATTTTCCGGAGGAGGAGCTCATGCCCGAAGGTTACGATCACCTGCTCCTCCGCTCCTTTCTCTTCGAGCTGCTGCGATTCGTACTCGGCAGCGAGCACTCGGTCCAGTCGGAGCAGTTCGTCTATTGGAACCCGCGCTCGCCCAAGCGTTGCATTGCACCCGACGTGTGCGTGAAGCTCGGCGTGCCCCAATCGCACGCGGGCACATGGAAGACCTGGGAGCGCGGCGGACCGCCCGATCTGGCCATCGAGATCATCAGCCCCACCACCACGGAAAAGTTCGATTGGGAGGAAAAGCTCGTCCGGTACCACGAGCTGGGCATTCGCGAGCTGGTGCGATTCGATCCTGACGATCCCCCCGGATCGCGTCTTCGCGTATGGGATCTCCTCGAAGGAGACCTCGTCGAACGCCGGGTCGAAGGCGAAAGCACGCATTGCACGCTCCTTCGTTTGACGTGGGCCGTTCGACCCGTCGCCGACTTGCCCGAGGGTGGTCTGCGCCTCTTGGACGCCAACGGCAATGTGGTGCTGAGCGCACTGGAAACCGAAAAGGCTCACGTCGAAGTCGAGCGGCTTCGCGCCGAGGCGGCGGAGGCGCGTATTCGGCAGCTCGAAGAGGAGCTCCGCCGAAAGGGGCGTGAGTGATACGCTAGGCGTATGGACCCCCTTACGAAAGACAAGGAAGCTCCGGTGCGCCTGGTGGAGAAGGATCCGCTGGGGGCCGGACGGATCGGTGTCTACACGGCCATTGGTGGTGCGATTGGCTCGGTTCCCCTGCCCTGGGTCCCGGATTCCATCGCGCGGCGCGTGCGCGGTGCGCTGGTGCAAGACTTGGCCGCCCGCTACGGGCTCTCGCTCACCCCGGAGGCGCGCGCGGCGCTCGCCGAGCCCGATGGTCCGGAGGGACCGCGGGGGTTCTTCTCGCAGGCGTTCAAGTTTGCCACGCAAAAGCTCTTGGTGCGCTTCGTCCCGTTCGGGTTCCTGCCGCCGCTGCGCTCGGCCGCGCAGACGTTTGCCCTCGGCCACCTCTTTCATCGCTATTTGCAGAATGCACGCAACGATCGCTCGATCCGCATCGACTTGGAGGAGGCCCGCAAGGTGCGGCGCGCCATCGATGCCTCGGTGTTCGTGGCGTTTCGGGTGGAGCTGCGGCCCGAGAGCGGCGGCCGCAACAAAGCGCCGGAAGATCTGCGCGACGAGGTGACCCAGTTCGTCGACGGCCTCATCATCGCCGCGGCCAGCGTGCCCGATGTGCTCGTGCGCCGGCTCGACGCCGCGTTCGACGAATGCCTCGGCCATGGCTGAACGCGAACCCCTGCGGCAAGCCCGTCGCGTCGTCATCAAGCTCGGCTCCAGCACCCTCGCCGGTGATCCCTCGGTCTACGCACGATTGGCCGGCGCCATCCACGGTGCGCGCCAGGAAGGGCGAAGCATCCTGCTCGTCTCGAGCGGCGCCATCGCGCTCGGCACACGCAAATTGGGCTTTCGCGCGCGTCCCAAGGAGATGGCCAAGCTGCAGGCGGCCGCCGCCGCGGGTCAGAGCTTGCTCATGCGCGCCTACGAGGAGGCGTTCGGCGCGAAGAACATCCCGGTGGCCCAAGTGCTGCTCACCCACGCCGATCTGGCCGACCGGGTGCGCGCCAACAACGCGCGGGCCGCGCTGGGCGCGCTCCTCGAGGCGGGCGCGGTCCCCATCCTCAACGAGAACGACTCGGTGAGCGTGGAGGAGATCAAGTTCGGCGACAACGACCAACTCGCCGCCATGGTCACCCCCCTGGCCGACGCCGATCTGCTCGTCCTCCTGTCCGACGTCGACGGCCTCTACGACGACACGGGCACCCGCATCCCGGTGGTGGACAACGTGGCCGACGCCATGCGCTTCGTCCGCAAATCGCCGGCCGGCGTGGGCACCGGCGGAATGACGAGCAAGCTCGAGGCCGCCCGCCGCGCCACCCTCGCCGGCGCCGACGTGGTGGTGGCCGATGCCCGCCGCGAGGGCATCATCGAGTCCGTGTTGGCAGGCGAAGATACCGGCACGCACTTCGTGGCGTCCCGCGCCCCCCTCAGCGCCAAAAAGCACTGGATCGCCTTCACCCTCCGCCCGCGCGGCGACATCGTCCTCGATCCCGGCGCAGCCGTCGCCGTGCGCGCCCGCGGCAAGAGCGTCCTGTCCGTCGGCGTCCTCGGCATCCGCGGCGACTTCCGCCCCGGCGATGCCGTCCGCTTGCTCGAGCCCGACGGCGCCGAAATCGGCCGCGCCCTCGTCCGCTGCGCCGCCGAAGATGCGGTGCTCGTCGCCGGCAAATCCCACGACGAGCTCCCCGAAGCCCGCGCCCCCCTCGCGGAGCTCGTTCACCGCGACGATATGGTCATTTGGAAGGCGTAAGCCGGATCACGCGCCATCGACACGCGGGCGGAAACCGATCCACGGCAGCGTCGCCACGCCATCGGACCTTGCGAGCGCCAGCCCAGCGGGGGCCGCGTCTCGTTCCCTCACCACACCTCGCAGCGCTTGGTCCCCGCACGCACCATGGCGCTGCCCTCGCGGCACGAGAAGGCGCGCGCGAAGTCGGGTAGGTTGGAGAGCGGACCGTTTACGCGGAATTTCGCGGGGGAGTGCGGGTTGGTCTGCACCTGCAGGCGCACCATTTCTTTTCGGATGCTGCCGCACCAGCTCTGGGCGTAGCTCAAAAAGAACTCCTGCTCCGGCGTGTACGCGTAAGGGCCGTGCGCGATCGTGCGGCCCTTCTTCATATTTTGAAAGGCGGCATACGAGAGCTTCAGCCCGCCGAGATCCGCGAGGTTCTCGCCCAGGGTCAGCTTGCCGTTGACGTGCAGGTCGTCGACCGCCACGTAGTCGTCGAACTGGGAGACGACGCACGCGGCGCGGCGCTCGAACTCTTTGCCGACTTGTGGCGTCCACCACTCGGAGAGGTTGCCCTTCGCGTCGAATTGCCGGCCTTCGTCGTCGAAGCCGTGGGTCAGCTCGTGGCCCATGACCATGCCGATGGCCCCGTAGTTCAGCGCGGGCACCGCGTTCGATGCGAAGAAGGGATAGGTCAGGATGCCCGCAGGGAACACCATTTCGTTCAACGAAGGATCGTAATAAGCGTTTACCGTCGGCGGCGTCATTTGCCATTCTTTTTTGTCGACTGGCTTTCCAATCTTCGAGAGCTGCCGCTTCACCTCGAACGCATCGGCGTGCAACGAATTGTCGAAATAGGAGTCGCGGCTCACCTCGAGCCCATCGTATTTGCGCCAGACGTCCGGGTAGGCGATCTTGTTGTTGATCGCCATCAGCTTCTCCAGAGCCTTTTTGCGTGTTGGATCGTCCATCCACGAGAGGGTCTCGAGGTTGCTCTTCATGGCGTCCTCGATCCCGCCGATCAGCTCGAGCGCCTGCGCCTTACCCTGCGCGCCGAGCCGCGTCTTCACGAACGGCTGCGCGAGCGCTTCGCCCATGGACGCGTCGACCGCGCGCACGCACCGCTTCCACTTGGGGAGGATCTTCGGTGCGCCCGTGAGCGCGCTGTGGAATTTGAAATCTTCGTCCACGAAGCGCGTAGGCAGAAGGGTCGCGTTTGCATGGAGGACGTGCCATCTGAGATAAATCTTCCAATCGGCGATCGCGTTGCCCCGAAGACCTTTGGCGACCTGGCCCACCAACTTGAAAAAGTCGGGCTGCGCCACGTTGAGCGCCGTGATGCCGGAAAAGCCGAGGCCCTTGAGATAGGTATCCCACCCGAAGTCGGGCGCCAGCTTCTTCAGCCCCGCGAGCTCGAGCCGGTGGTACACCTTGTGCGGATCGCGCAGCTCCACATTGGTCATCGACGCCTTGGCCAGCGACGTCTCCAAGCGCAGCACCACCTTCGCGCCCGCCTTCGCGGCGTCCGGCTTCTCCCCGCCGAGGCGGAGCATCTCGGCCACGTGCGCCTCGTATTTGTCGCGGAGCTCTTTGCTCTTCGCGTCCTCTTTGACGTAGTAGTCGCGGTCGGGCATCCCGAGGCCGCCTTGATCGAGCATCCCGATCACCTGCGTGGCGTCCTTGAAGTCCTGCCCCGAGGAAAAGCGGAAGAGCGGGGACTGCCCCGTGGCGTGGAGCTCGGCGAGGACGCGCGCGAAGCTGTTCGCGTCCTTCACGCCATCGAGCTTGGCGAAGAGGGGCGCGAGCGCCTTGTCGCCCGAGCCCTCGATGGCCTTTTCATCCATGCAGGACGCATAGAAATCGCCGAGCTGCTTGGCGTACGGCTCGCCTTCGGGCGGGGACTTGGCGTCGCGCTCGAGGATCTCGCGCAGGAGCTTCTCGTTCGACTCGAAGATCACGTCGAAGCTGCGCAGCCACATCGCCTGGTCGTCGGGGATGGGCGTGTTCTTGATCCAGCTGCCACAGGCGAACTGGTAAAAGTCGTCGCACGGCTGCACCCCGGTATCGATCGCCTGCGGATCGATGGCGGCCAGCGCACCCCCGGCCGGCGCCCCCGGCTCGACCTTCTGCGGGATGGGCGCCGGGGTGGGCTGCGCGGTAGGAGGAGCCGCGCTCTCCCCGCCACCACATGCCATCATGGCGGCTACCCCCGTTACGCCTGCCGAAATGACGAGAAGAGCACGACGAGCCTTGCGCATGCCCGGAGTGAACCGCCACGAGCTTCGAGCGCCAAGCGAAAACGTCGCGAGTCGGCCCGCTTTGCCGAGCTTTAAGGCGCTCGGCAAAGGCGCCGCCGCTTTACGGTCCTTCGACCGGGCCGCGCGACGAGGGCGGCAGGTTCAGGTTGGTCGGCGCCGAGCCGCGCGAGACCGTGTCGGAAGCTTGCGTCAGGATGTCCGGCTGCACGGCGGCATCGATGGCGCGACCGCTCACCGCACCGTGGCACCCCGCGCAAAGGCCGTCGAAGAAGTTTCGCTTGAAGGATTGGTGCGCGTACTCGCCAGGCCCGAAGACCATCGTCTCGCGCTGGATCTGCGGGTACTTGCGCGCTTGCGAGGTGGCGGTGGCCGGGAGCTTGAACAAGATGGGGAGCCCGCCCGGCACTTGAAAGTGCGCCGAGCCGTCGCTGGCGAGCGGCACGTCACCGAGCTTTCGCCGCTTGACGAAGACCTGCCCGAAGGCGTCCTTGGCGACGTTCGGTCCTCCGGCACCGAAGCTCGCCATATCGAGCGGCGGCGGTAGCTCTTCGAAGATTTCGAAGGAGCGAAGGCCATCGTCGATGAGCCGGCCGGTGGGCGTGTTCTGGAAGAGGAGGGTCGCGAGCACCGGCATGTCGAGCACGTGAACGTCGGCCTCGGCGCGGCCGGGCAACATGGTCGTAAAGCCGTTGGGCTCGTCGAGCGACGAGGCGAAGAGGCCGCGCGAGGCACGACCAAAGACCGCCACCGCGTCGATTTCGGCCTTCCCCGACTCGCCGAGGAGCCTCGTGCGGATCTCGCGGATGGGATCCACCACGTAGAGATCGTAGTCGCCGCCGAAGGCGGCCGGGTCGGCGCCCTCGCCGCCAAAGCTCACGAGCACTTTTCCGTTGGGCAGAATGGCGGGCGAACGATAAACGCCCGCGGTGCGCGGGTCGCCTTTGCCGCTCGTCACGAAACGCAGCGAGCGAAGGAAGAAGGAGCCCTCGGGCGACGAAGGCGCCGCCGGATCGAGGACCTGGGGATCGATGGGGTAGTCGGCAAGGTTGGTGCTGGTGAAGTCGATCCCGACGGATCGATTGAAGATGCCCAGCGCGCCCCCGCCGTGGGCGGCCTTGGGATCGCTGAAGATGGCGGCGAAGTTCTTGTCCGCGAGCTCCACCACCTGCGAGGCCTCGGGAAAGCCGATGCTCCCGCGCTGCGCGAACAGCGGGTGGTAGTCGCCGCCGTCGATGTTGATGCGCCGTAGCGCGAGCTGGTAAAAATCGGGGGCCCGCTTCTCGGCCGTGAAGATGATGCGCCCGTCCTGCATGAACGTCGGGTGCCGCTCGAGGTTCAAGTTGTACGTGAGCTGGCGGATGGCGCCGTCGGGCGTGAGGTCGTAGAGGTTCGCGTTGGGCTTCGCGGGGTTGGCCGGGGTGCGCTGCGGGCCGCGGTAGTCGTAGGCGCCGTCGTTCAAGTTGCCGCGCGTGGAGGCGAACACCAGGTGCATGCGGCCGGTGCCATCCGGCGGGCTGTACGCGGGGTCGAAGTTGTGAATCAGAAGCCCGTTGGCGCTCGGGGGCGTCGCGTTGATCGCCGCGTGCTTCTTGCAGTCGCTCCCGTCGGCGGCGTTCAGCTCGTAGATTTGCAGCGGCTCGCCCTGCGACGAGCGCGCCGCAAAGGCGATGCGCTTGCCATCCCACGACACGGCGGGCCTGCGGATGTCGGCCGTCGCGCTATTGAGACCGCACTTTTCGTGGAGCGCGATCTCCTTGGGCATGAGCGTGTCCGCCAGCTTCACATCGCCGTTTCGCTCGACGGTAGCCTTCGCCAAAATGAGCTCGGCGCCCGGCTTGTACTCGTCGAAATCCTGCGGCTTGTCGGGGCCCGAGGCGATGGGCCGCCGGACATAGACGATGCCCTCCAGCGAAATGAACTTGCGCTCGTCCTTCGCGCGCTCCGTCCGCTCGCGCGCGTGCCACTCGCGAATCATGCAGTACGCAGGTATTTTGTCGAGCGGATCGGTGTCGTAGTTGTATTTCGGATTGGTCGCGTCGCACACGGTGGCGAGATCCGCTGGGGCGCCGCCGTCGCCCGAGACGTTGCTGAAGTCCTCGAAGAGCGCCCCACCGCGGTGCACGATGCCGTGCGTGCCCCCGAGCTCGGGGCGAAAGAGGTTCTTGCGCACCAGGCGGCTGGCGCGCACGTCTTCGCTCTCGAGCGAGAGCTGCGCCAGGGACAAATCGTAGTTGCGGCGCGTGGCCACGAAGGAGAAGCTGCCGCCGGAGCCGCCGCGGAGCCGATAATCGTGAAACTGCGCCGCGGAGTGGCACGCGAGCATCATGCACCCCTTCTTCACGAGCATCGGCTGCACCCGGTGCGCAAAGAAGGCGAAGTTCGGCTCGATGGGTCCGAAGTCGGGCGGCCCGTGCTCGCGCGCCCAATCGAGGAGCGCGGTGTAGTCGGGATCGGAGGCCGACTCGAAGAGGATCCCGCCCTCGTGGAACGCGCCGCCTTGCGAGGGCGCCAGCGGCCTTCGGGCGATCTCGCTCTGCTCCGGGGTTTGCGCCAGGTACTGCGCGGCGGCGAAGTAGTTCCACCGCATTTGCTGGTCGGTATCGCCGCACGTCAAGTAAAGGTCGTTGGCGGCGGTGCCGTGGCAGTTCGCGGCCGCGCAGGTGCGGCGGATGGTGGGGTTCACCTTGTCGCGGAAGGTGGCAAAGTCGGCGCGGGCCGGCTCGATGGCGGGGTCGAAACCGGGCGCCTGCGGCACGAAGGTGGAGCAAGGCAGGCGCGCGGTCTGGACCCGCGCGGCGCCGGCGTTGTTCTTGGTGGCGCCGTTTTGAATCCAGCGGCGCAATGTCTGATAGGCGCTGGCGGTCGGCGTGAGGATGGGGCCACCGGCGTGCTTGATGTCGGTGGTGACCGTGGCCCGCGCGCCGTCGAACGAGCGCACCTCGATTTGAAAGTCGGGGATGTTCTTGACGAGAAACGCCGGCTGCCCGTACGGCCCGTAGTCGGCGAGCAAATCCCGGCGCCGGTCGACCCCTTCGAAGGTGGACGTGTCCAGGTTGCCGAACGCATTTCCCTTGGGCGTGGCCACATGGCACCCCGCGCCCGTGTTCGTGCGCACGCACGACGTGGTCAGGATCGGCGCGATGGATCGGTCGAAGTACGATGACGCCGCGGGCTCCTCTTTCGAGCACGCCGCGGGGAGCAGCGCGAGCCCCGCGCACACCACGGTCAATGCGGCGGCGAGAAATGCAGCTAGACGCGGCGAGCGTTGTGATTTCGACGAACCGGACGAACCGAACAAACCTGAGGGAGCGGCACGCACGGCGCTAGATTACAGCCTGCGGAGCGCGATGCGCGCTTGATCGCGCACGAAGGAGTTCGAATCGCTCGCCGCGATCTGCTCGAGCACCGGGCGCGCGGACGGATCGTGGAAGACGCCGAGCGCGTGGCACGCCGAGAGGCGCACCTCGGGGTCCGGATCGCTCTTCGCCAGTGCGATCACGCTGGCCACGCTCCCCTTGGCCTGCAAGGTGTCGAGCACTTGAACGGCGCGCCGGCGCACCAGCGGATCGCCGTCGCCGGTGAGCGGTGCCACGTGTGCGACGCCCGTCCACCCGTTGATGCGCACGCCCGAGCCGAGCGCGGCGATCTTCACGTTGGCGTCGCCGTCGGTGAGCGCCTTGGTGAGGGCGCCGCCCGCGTCGTCGTGAAGACGTCCCAGCGCATTGGCCGCGGCCACACGCACCGCGGGATCGGGATCGGCCGTGACGGCGGCGCCGCATGCGTCGATGCCCGGCTTCGCCAAGAACTCGCCCAGCGCCTCCGCCGCATAGGCGCGGCGCTTGGGGTCTGCGTCCCCCTTCAAGGTCTTGAGCGTTTGCTCGTACACCTCGCCGGGGCCGAAGACGCCAAAGATGCGCCGGCGGAGCCACCAGGCGGCGATCTCGCGCGTCTCCGCGTTGGCATCGTAGAGGAGCTTCGCGACCGGCGCGATGCACTCGAGGCACTCCACCTTTTCGCCGTGCTCGAGGGTCTCCCAGATGGCCGCGGGGGAGCCCGACGACGACGCGATGCTGACGATGCGCTCGGGCGTCGACAGGAACTCGATCTGGTCCGGCGGGATGTATCCGTAGACGGAGGTCGCGCTCTTTTGCTCGGTCGCATCGCTGCGCGCGTCGGTGCCGTTCAAGAGCGCGGCGCATGCCACGAAGGCGCCCACGATGCTCGCAACGAACTTCGGCTTCATGATTCGCTTCATGGCTAGTACTTCGTCCCCGGAGCGACCGGGTCGCCGGAATAGGGTTTGAATCCCGTGTTTTGCCTCGCGAAGTATTGCCCGCCGAGGTCCATGGTCAGGATCAAGATGCGGCGCTCTTCATCGGTGAGCGCCTTGGTTTTGTCGACGTCCTCGGGGTGCAGCGGCGTGGGCCACGCCGTTTCGTCGCCTACCTTCACGTTGATCTTCTGAATGAGCTTCGACTCGCGCGCGCTCCCGGGGACACCCCACATCGGTGGTACGTCTCCGGTAACCTTCACCCGCCCCATCTCCATGGCCGACGGGTAGAAAATGGATACGTACGATGCGTTCCATTCGCGCACTTGGCGGTCGTAATATGCGGCGATTTTGGTATCGCTCAGATCCAGGTACGGAATTTTGTACGTCGTGGTGGCCCCCGTAGCGGGATCGGTGCGCGACACCTCGTAGGTCTTGTACCCGGGGCTCGACGCATTGTGGCAGCCCGCGCACTTCTCGGTCAGGATCTTCTGCACGTACGACTTTCCCGCCGTGTCGTTCTTGTCCCAGGGCAGCTCCTCGCGATCCGCCACGCCCTTGACGAAGTTCATGGCCTGGTGCTGCTCGGCGGCCGTCGGGTTCTGCCCGAACCGCGGAACACCTTGTCCGGTGCGGTTCTCATGGCAGCCGACGCAGCGACGGTCCTCACCGGGCACCCCTTGGATCCAGAGCCCTTGCGAGCGGATCGACATGCCGTACTTGTCGATGGGCTGCAGGTGCACCGGAATGTACGGCGGGATGTTGGCGAGCCAGCTGCCGTCGGGGTACACGGGGGCTTCACCGAGCACCGCGGCGCCCTCGTGCATGGTGAGGCCGAACATGGTGACCCCGGTCGCCGCCTCGCTCGAGTAGCCTTCGATGACCCGGACCTTCACGGCGCCCTCGCGGAGCGCATCGCGCAAGGGCTTGTCCTTGAACTGACCGCCGGTGATCTTCTCGTCGAGGCTCGTCTGCGCCACGTCGATGGATCCGATGCGCACCGGGAGCGAGGTGTCCTGCCGGCTCGAAATGTCGCCGATGATCGGGGGCGACGCGCGAGGGACCACGGGCACCGCGCCGAGCTCCCACGTGGCGCGGTCGTTGTAGAGGAGCTGGTTCTTCTGGGTCGCAGGGTCGAAGAGGTAAATGCCGAAATCGGGGGGCGTGCGCGACTGCTCCGACAGATCGTTCACCGGGCCGTCCGCCCACGAGACAAGGATGCGCCCGTCGGGCAGCACCGTGGGCTCGCGGTAGCGCCCCGCGGGTGAGGGGGTGCTCTGGGTGGGGACGTCGGGGCTGAGAACCGTGTAGGTTACATGCTCTTCGTCGAGGCAGGCGTGCCCGGTCTGATTGGCCTTGGGGTCGAGGCACACCGGATCGGCGTGGTTGCGGGCGTCGATGCGGATCAAGGAGCCGGCGTGGATGGTGCGGTTGCGCGTGGTGGCGACGCCGAGCATCACGTTGGGCTCGTACTCGCGCACGTTGATGAGCGAGTTGGCCGGCTTTCCGTGCTCCCCCGCGATGGCGAGCATGTTGGTGCCGTCGGGGTTGGCGGTGAAGAGCTTGACGTCGTTCACCGCGCCGAGGTGCTCCCAGCGCGAGTAACCGAGCTTGCCGTCGTGGCGCAGGAACGGCGAGACGGTGTGCGAGAGGTTCTGCGAGAAGAGGCGCCGGTCGGCGTCGCCGCCGTCGACCGAGATGGTCGCCAGCTGGGTGACCTGCCGCGCGTGCTCGTACTCGTCGGAGCGCGTCCCCATCTCCGTGTACATCTGGTCGGTGACGAAGGCGATGCGCCCGCCCGCGATGTAGATGGGGTTGATGTCGTGCTGGTTGCCGGCCGTGAGCTGATGGATCTCGTGCTTGTCGCCGTCGTCGAGCTGCACGGTGTACAGGTGGTACTTGTCGTCGCGGTCCTTCTTCATCGAGAAGACGGCCTGGTGCGCGTCGAACGACACATCGACCCCGTTGAAGTCGGCCTTGGGGAAGGCGGCCGTCAGGTTCACCAGCTTCCCATCGGCCCGCGGCGGGGTCAGGAGATTGAGGCTCCCGCCCGGCTCGTAACGATCGTAGTCGATGACCTGGCCGTTGCCGCCGGAGACGTTGATCTCCACGGCCCCCTTGTCACCCACGTACGTGTGCACCCGCTTCATGAAGAGGATCGAGCCAATGCCCGTATCGGTCTTCGAGCCCTCCGTCGTGGAGGTGCAGGCGCTCACCAAAAACGGCAGCGACGAGGCCGAGAGGCCGGCCGCAGCGGTCAACGCAAGAACGGCGCGAAATCGAAAGCGTCGGTGCAAGTCCATTCGTCTCCGAAGTTATCGTGGAGCATGCTTCGGGCCAACCTGCGCCGCACCTTCTTTTGTGCCGGTTCGCTGCGAAGATCCCGTGTGGGGAGCCCGGGGTGCGGGGGGTCTCCTCCTCCAAACTGGGGGCTTCGTCCCCATGCGGGAGGGACGCCTCGCGACAGGAGCCGTCACTTCTTCTCGGGCTGCTGAAACGGAATGCGCGGACCGCGTACGATTTGGCCGTCGGCGGTAAGGAGGATGAGCTCCAGGGTCTTCGCCGACTCCACATCGCGAACGTCGGCGTAGAGGGTCACCTCGTGGTGTCCGGAGAGCGGCGAGATGGATCCATCGTTGTGATTCAGCCGCTGTCCACCCTCCACCAGCACCAGGCCGGGGGTGCTATCGCCGTGCGTCGAGTACAGACCGGCGCCCGATGGCAACTTGTCGGCGCCCGTTAGGGTATCCCATTGGGCGACCGCGTTTCCTTGCGCATCGTGTGCGACGAGCGCCACACCGATGGCCGCACCGTCGATCGCCGCCTCCAGCACGGCGTCGGGCACGCCGTTGGGATCGAGCGAGCCATCGGCGCCGCCCACCTTGTCGACCTTGAACGACTGCGCGGACACCGCAAAGCGGCCGATGCGCGTGTCGCCCGCACCTCCTGCCGAGGACGCGGGCTTGGATCCGCACGCGGCGAGCACGCACACGAGCGCTGCACCGAGCACGATCCGCTCACCAAGTTTCGCAAGGGAAAAGAGCGACGCCGATCTCATCGGAGACGCAGCCTAGCGAGCCAGGAAGACGAATGGTATGCGTTTTGGCGCATGCCGCATCTTCATCCCGAGCCGCTCGATCCTTTCACCTTCGGCGAGTCGCAGCCTTGTTTTGGCTGCGCCCCCGATCACCCCACGGGCTTTCGGCTTCGATTCTCGCGCATCGGCGATGAAGAGGTCACCACCACGTTCCTGCCGGGCGAGGGCCACCAAGGGCCGCCCGGGATCATGCACGGCGGGCTGGTCACCACGCTCGCCGATGAAATCGCGGCGTGGGCGGTCATCGGGCTCCTGGGGAAGTTTGGGTTCACGGCCACCATGGAGGCCAAGTTTCATCGCCCGATCCGCATCGGCACCTCGATCGACGGGCGCGCGCGCATCGTCAAGCAGGGGACGCGGGTCATCACCGTCGAGGTCTCGCTGGTGCAAGAGAACATCCAGTCGTACACGGGCAAGTTCACATTTGCCGTGCTCGACCGGGCTGGCACGGAGCGCCTGCTGCAGCGCCCGTTGCCCGAGGCGTGGGCGCGCTTCGGTCGATAGACACCGCCTTGCGCCGACGTGGGGTGCGGCACCGCGCAACCCCGGTTTTTGGCCATCATACGTGCATATCGTACCCTTGGCGCATGCGCGCTCTGCATGCGGTCCTTCTCGTCGTGCTTGGCACCGGTGCGATCCATTGCGCATCGCGTACGGGATCCGGATCGCGGTCGGGGGCGCGTCCGGCATCCGCCACCCCGAGCTCGCCGCGGCAGGGCGAAAGCGCGCCACGCGCGCCATCCCCGCTGCACGCCGCGCAAATCACGGCGGGCCGCGACCATGTGTGCGCGCGAACGGCGGAGGGGAAGGTCCTTTGCTGGGGCGCGAACGCATCGGGGCAGCTCGGCGACGGTTCGCGCATCGTGCGCGTGCACCCGACCCCTATCCGCGAGGTGGGCGACGCCGATCTGCTGGTGGCAGGCGATGAGCACACGTGCATGCGGCGGGCGCGCGATCAGCAGCTCTTTTGCTGGGGTCAGAACGGCCACGGCGAGCTAGGCGACGGGACGACCGACGGCCGTGCGGAGCCCGCCCCCGTCTCCGATCTGCACGAGGCGCTCTCGGTGAGCGCAGGCGGCCACCTGACGTGCGCGCGAAAGACGAACCGCTTCGTCATGTGCTGGGGCGAGGTGCACGAGGGGGGCGCGGTGAAGGTGCCGACCCCGGTGTTCGGAATGACGGAGACCGAGGAAATCGCGGTGGGCGCGTACCACGCGTGCGCGCGCCTGGCGCCGCCGCCCCAGGGCAATGTGCGCTGCTGGGGCGCGAACCGGGTGCGGCAGCTGGGGGTTCCCTACTTCAAAGGGCGCGGTTTGCCGGTGGCCGTTCCGCACCTGGAGAACGTGATCCAGCTGGCCCTCGGGCACGAGCACAGCTGCGCGCGCACCGCCGAGGGGATGACCCGGTGCTGGGGCGGGGGCATGCGCTGCGTGCCGGGCGAGTGGTTCGAAGGAAAGCGGGTGGCGGTGAAACCCGGCGGAATTCCGGGCATGGATGGCGTGAGCCTGGTGGCGTCGGGCGCCGATCAAGCGTGCGCCGTTCGAAACGACGGCTCGGTCATCTGCGCGCAGGAGCGCTCCCCCACCGGCGAGCGAAGCTGCATCGCGGAGCCCATCGTGGGGCTCTCGTCGGTCTCGGGGTTGGCCTTGGGCGACGGCTTCGGCTGCGCGCTGAAGACCGATGGCACCGTGTGGTGCTGGGGCAAGAACGACTCCGGCCAGCTCGGCGACGGAACGACGCGCTCGCGCACGGAGCCGGCCATGGTCACCTACGTGCGTTGGTGACGCGGCGCCGGCGAACGCCGCGTCGGGTGGCGCGGCGCCGGCGAACGCCGCGTCGGGTGACGCAGCGCCGGCGAACGCCGCGTCGGGTGACGCCGCGCCGGCGAACGCCGCGTCGGGTGACGCAGCGCTGGCGAACGCCGCGTCGGGTGGCGCGGCGCACACGAGCCATGCGGCGCCGCTAGTCCGCGCTGGCGCGCAGTCGGGCGCGGTACCCGCGCTTCTTCGAGAGCGCACCGCAGGTGTTCATCGAGCACCAGCGGCGCTCGCCCGCGCGCGACGCATCGACGAAGGGCGCGACGCACGCGGGGTTTTCGCAGAGGTGCACCCGCTCGCGAAGCGGCGAGGCGCAGAGCGTGATCAGATCGCGGGCGACCAGGGAGAGCACGGCGTCCAGCTCATCGCCCAACCAGCGCACGGCGGTGGCGTCGGGCGCGAGCGCAGGTGCGAGCGGTGGTTTGGCGGCGGCGCGGTTGATGATGGCGACGTCGCGCGGATCCGTCGGCGTGCGGTTGGCCAGGGCCTCGCCCACGCGCTGGATCGCCTCGCGCAGCTCTTTGGCGCGGACCAAATCGTCGTCGGTGCATGTGGGCGGCGTGTCGATGCAGCCGCTCTCGACGCACCAACGCGCGAGATCGGCCGGGCGAACCATGCGCTCGAACGCCTCCGCCTTGCCCCGATCGCCAAGGGTGGCCGCAAACGCGAAGCACAGGCGCGCCCCCATGAAGCGGAAATCCGCCTTGGTGCGCCGTTGTGCAGCTGGGGGCATCTCCTTGGCCATGTCCACCAGTTTAAGCGGTTGACATCCAGCGCACAAGCTCTAGAACTTCGCGTGTCCACCTGTCGAACAGGTGGACTATCATCCGGGGTGCGCGCGACTCCGTCGGGAGACGTCCACCCGCACGCGGCCCCGAGAAAGGAAACGAGACGTGAGAACCATCCAAGGCCCCGGCCTTCATCTCGCTCAGTTCGCCGATGACGTGCCGCCATTCGACAACCTGGCGTCGATCGCCACCTGGGCAGCCGGACATGGTTTCAAGGCGCTGCAAGTGCCGGCGTGGGATCGCAGGTTGATCGATCTCGCAAAGGCGGCGGAGAGCCAAACCTATTGCGATGAGCTAAAAGGCATTTTGGCCGAACGCGGTATCGTGATCAGCGAGCTCTCGACGCACCTTCACGGTCAGCTCGTGGCGGTGCACCCCGCCTACGATGCGGCGTTCGACAACTTCGCCGCGCCCGAGGTGCGCGGCAATCCCTCTGCGCGCACGGCCTGGGCCATCACGCAGCTGAAATTGGCGGCAAGAGCCTCGCGCCGGCTCGGTCTCACCGAGGTGGCCACCTTCTCGGGCGCCTTTGCGTGGCCGTATTTCTTCCCCTGGCCGCAGCGGCCCGCGGGGCTCATCGAAGCGGCCTTCGAAGAGCTGGGTCGAAGGTGGCGGCCCATCCTCGATGCCTTCGACGAGGCCGGCGTCAACCTCTGCTACGAGCTGCACCCCGGCGAAGATCTGCACGACGGCGTGACCTTCGAGAGGTTCCTCGACCGAGTCGGCGGCCACGCGCGGGCCAACATTCTCTACGATCCGAGCCACTTCGTTTTGCAGCAATTGAACTATCTCGACTTCATCGACATTTACCACCCGCGAATCCGCATGTTTCACGTCAAGGACGCGGAGTTCAACCCGACGGGCCGTCAGGGCATCTACGGCGGCTACCAGCCCTGGGCCGATCGCGCAGGCCGATTCCGCTCGCTCGGCGATGGACAAGTCGACTTCAAAGCCATCTTTTCCAAGTTTGCACACTACGATTACCCCGGCTGGGCGGTGGTCGAGTGGGAGTGCTGCCTCAAGCACCCCGAGGACGGCGCCCGCGAAGGCGCCCGATTCGTCATCGATCACATCATCCGCGTCACCGAGAAGGCCTTCGACGATTTCGCAGGCGGCGCCGCCGACCACGCGGCCAATCGGCGGACGCTCGGCCTCGGCTGATTTCGAGCCGTCTGGGCGTTTCGCGTTCTTCGACGAGCCGACGATTCGTCCTCTTCGACGACTCGTTCCATTCGACGACTCGTCCTTTCGACAATCTAGCACTTCACATCGCGAGAGAAACCATGACCACGTCGATTCCGCCCCGAGACATTGGAAATATCGTCCACTCGAACGACAACGTTTCCAATCATGATTTCAAGCATACGTATACGAAGGTCGATGGCATCACCTTGCATCACGTCCACTGCGGCGAGGGCTCCCCCGTCTTGTTGCTGCCGGGCTGGCCGCAGACCTGGTACGTCTGGCGCCACGTCATGCGCGCGCTCGCCAAGGTAGGATATCGCGCCATCGCCGTCGACCTTCGCGGGCTCGGCCAATCGAGCCGCCCGACGACCGGCTACGACACGGGCCGGGTCGCTGCCGATCTTCATCACTTGATGCGCAAGCTCGGCCACGAGCATTATCCGGTGATCGGCCACGACGTGGGCATGTGGATCGGCTACGCGCTCGCCAGCGATCACCCCGAGGTCGTCGAGCGCCTCGCCATCTTGGAGGCGTTCATCCCGGGTCTCGCGCGCTCCCCGGAGATATTCTTGCCGCAGTCGCAGAACGTCTTCATGTGGCACTTCATGTTCAATCAACTGGCCGACCTGCCCGAGCTGCTCATCCAAGGCCGCGAGCGCGCCTACCTCTCATGGATGTTCGATCAATGGGCCTACAAACGCGACCGGGTCGCCGTCGAGACCTACATCGAGTCGTATTCATCCCCCGGCGCCCTGCGCGGAGGCTTCGCCCACTACCGGGCCATCCCCGAAACCAGCGCCCAAAACGAACGGCGCGCCAAAACGAAATTGCGTATGCCCGTGCTCGCCCTCGGCGCCGAGCATGCCACGGCCGATATGCCGCTGACGATCATGGAGCCCGTGGCCAACGATTTGCGGGGCGCGATCCTGCCGGGTTGCGGACACTTCGTGCCGGAGGAGGATCCCGACGCATTGCTCGCGCACGTGCTGCCGTTTTTGCGCGGCGCGAGCTGAGCAACGCATCGACATGTTCGACATGGGGGTACGCCGTCGAACGAAAGACCGCGGGCTGCCAACGATTCTCCGCCGGCAGCCCGCGTGGGAGGGCGCTCGTGCGAAACCGCGGGTGATGGACGACGAGAAGGTTCGGCTGCTGTCGAGGCGGTGTCCTCTTACGAGAGCAACGACGTCGACCGGATCAGCGAGCCCCTCCCAACGAGGTGTCGACGAACGAGCATTTCCGCATCGGGTTTATCGGAACATCTCCCAGGCATCCACGACGGATGCGCGCGCTCGCAGCATCCCATTCGATGCACCTCCGTACTGGACCTCGGCCGAAACAAAGAGCCCGTTCGCCAGCGACTGAATGGATGCGCATCCCGTACCACATGAGTTGATTGCGAATTGCTCCCACGCATCCGCGACGGATGCACGCGCTCGCAGCATCCCATACGAGCTACCTCCGTACTGGATTTCGGCCGAAACAAAGAGCCCATTGGCTTGTGACCGAAGCGTCCAGTACGATCCATAATAACAGACGGTATAGAGCTCCCATGCGTCCACGGCCGCTGCACGCGCACGCAGCATCCCATACGAGCCACCTCCATACTGGATCTCCGCCGAAACGAAGCGATTGTTCGCCCACGACGCAATCGCCACGTTCGAGGTGCAGGTCTCTTGCGTGCTGCGACCGGTTCTTTCCGCGACCACGTCGGACAACGCACGCGGCCCATCGACATCCTCGACGGCGGGAGCCATAGGCTCGACCGAAGGAGCGCCGGCCGGCGTCGCCGAAGTCGCCCCCGCTACCTCCGTAATCGCGTCGTTTGTGACGTCGTCCGGTTGAGACTCATTGCCAGCACACCCCGAGACGGCAACCACCGCCGTCACTGCGACAGCAATTATTTTCATATTTTCACCCCACGTTTTCCAGCCATGAACACACGCAACCCTGTACCCATCCCACTTCGATGTGTATTTTTCAGACACGGTCGTCGACATCGCGGGTTCGTCCAGCAAAGTCCGCGAGCTTCGAGCTTCGCGAAAAGCAGGGCGATCGGGCGATCGGCCGATTGGTGCGAAACGTCGAACGGGCTCTATGTCGCCATCCTTTGCACGCGGATGTCGCCTTGATCCGATAGCGTACTCATTGCAGCATTTCCGCATCGCTCGAATCGTCGCGATTCAAGGGTTCTCTCCTTTCTCCAAGCCCGGTGAGCCCCCGGGGGAGCGCTCGCAGTCGCGGCGCACCCGGCCCCCCGCCGACACGAGCGCCGGCGCGGGTTGGAGGTTCACGCGATAGTGAGTCCTTGCCGCAGATCGTTACCCAAACAAACAAAAAAAATTTGCAGCATCTCGGACACGACAAGCACAAGCGAGACCCCTCTTTCGAAGGCGCCCGCTCCATTTTTGGTTTGGTGAAATCGCTCGGTGCGGCGGTGTCGTCCGCACCACAAACCTACTGTGTCGCGAGCACGGTATCCTGTGCGCCACAAAGATAATTAATGGCTATAGTCGGCTCCAAAGAGCGCGGGCATGAACTTTCGACAGTTCGACGAAGCCTATCTCCAACTCCTCTGCCTGGGCGATCCAGAAGTAGAGGCACATTTTACGATTTACTTCGGAGAGCTCATGCTCGCCAAACTGCGAGCGCGTGTCAAATCGACGCACATTATCGACGACATTCGTCAGGAGACATTTTCGCGAGTCTTGCAGATCCTCCGATCACGAGGCGGCGTACGCCACCCGGAGAGGCTCGGGGCACTCGTAAACGCGGTCTGTACCAATGTGTTCCGGGAGGGCTGTCGTTCGCGTCGATACGAGGAGTTTCCGGCCGAAGGACTCGCCATGTCGGTAGGCGATGTCGTGGATGGGCTCATCTCGGAGGAGCAGCGGCGCACGGTCCGTCGTGTCCTCGGCGAGCTGCCGGAATCGGATCGACGCCTCCTCCGCGCGATATTCTTCGATGAAGCGAGCCGCGAAGAGATCTGCGCCGACTTGCACGTGGATCGCGAATACCTCCGTGTGCGCCTTCATCGCGCGAAGGAGAAATTCCGAGCGCTCTTCGAGCGGAGCGAAAACCAGCAGCCCACGCGACCCCTCTCCAGCCGCTTCTGATCCTGCTGGCACCATGAACACGGACAAGGTTACGAAACGCGCACAGGGGCCAGTCGCTCCATGTGGCGGGTGCTCGCCGGACAATTACGCGGATGTCGTTCAATGGCCCGACTCGGGCGATGATGGCCAGGCTGGTACATCGATGTGCTTTCCGATGGCTTCGATCGGATCACGTCCAAAGTCGGCGGCCGCTCGCTCGATGTGGAGGGATGCGCCGTGACCCCAAAGGGGATGTTCGCGTTTGGAACCATTGGCAAGGGGATCGCCAAAAAGTGGCTTTGCTTCGCAAGCGCTCCCGACCCCCGGTACCGGCACGCCTCGAGGCGATTGGCTGGCGCTCGTATCGAGGTTCCCGTGATCCGGAGAGTGACCTTGCTCGCGATCGAGCCGCCGAGCGAGGATGCCGGCGGCTCGCGCGAGGGGGCGATTCGAGCGGATTAGAACTGAATGCTGGCGCCCCCCGACAGCACGAAGTTTTCGCCTCGTTGCGCGCCATCCACGAGCTGCGTTGGATAGCGGCCGTCGGCGTCGGCGCCTTGGATGCTGGCGCGCCAGATGTTGCCGGCGGCTTGGACGAGCGTTCGCCGGCCCGCGGGGTCGAGGACGTAGAGGCCCGTCTCTTTTCCGAGCAGCCGATTGCCGCCGGGGTCGTCCGGCCTTCCGAGATCGGCCGCCACGTCTCGAAGCAGGACGGCGTCCTCGTCTTCGGAGGTCATGTGGCTCTTGCGCACGACGAGCTTCGTGTCGGAGTCGGCCTGAATACCGAACCTTTTGGCCGATATCGTCGTTTCGGCGATGGTGGCTTCACTGTCGGAGGCGAGGTAAATACCGACTTTGCCAATGGATTCGAAGGTGCCTTTCTCCACCTCGAGGCGCCCGTAGGACATGGCGCCAAAGGTCGAGTTTTTTACGCTGGAGCGGCGAAAGGTCAGCTTGCTGCTCGCGCGGGCCACGAAGAGCCCGGCGCCGGCTTCGTCGCTGACCGTGGTGTCCTCCACGTTCACCGAAGCGCGGTCGCTGGAGACGATCTGCGACGAGGCCGTGCACGCGTCGCCGAGGGCGGGACGGGTGAATGTGCCTCGGCCGATCGAGGCGGTGGAGTCATCGAAGGCTGCGAAGCTCCCGTTGCCCAAGTTGGTAAAGGAGACGTTGTCGAGCGTTGCATTGGAGCGACCTCCGAGGAGCACCCCAATGACGTTTTTGCAGCCTTCGGCGTCCAGGCTTGGCGAGGTCTTTCCGCGGAAAGAGCCTTTGTTCATACGGATTCGAGCCTGCTCGATGCCGGTCACCCCGGCAAATGACAGCTCCTCCATGGTGATGTCTTCGAGCTCACCTTGGGAATCGGCCCCGAACACAAAACCGCCTCCCCCGGTCACCTTGGCGTTTTTGATGACGAGCTTGCCCTTTGCCACGACCGCATAACGGAAGGACTCGAATGCGAGGTTGCGGATTTGCCCAGCGCCCGCGTACAGGAGACCCGCCTTCTCCAAACTGCCGGAGGAAAGGACGGCGTCGCCGCTCCCCTCGAGGATGACGCCATCGGGAACCTTTTGGGGCCAGCTCTCACCGCTCGCTTCGCTGTAGCGGCCGGCCGCCAAGGAGACGGTCTGCCCGGATTTGGCGATGGTGAGCGCCTTCTTCAAGGTCCTCACGGGTCGAGCCGAGGTGCCGGGGTTTTCGTCCTGGCCTTCCGGAGATGCATGCACATTGCACGTGATTTTCGAGGCCGGATCGCAGCTGGGATCTTTGTTTGGCTCGGGGGACGGGACGGGATCTTTTTGCCCGCCCGGAGGCGGCTTATCGCGCCCCGGATCCTCCCGCGCAGGCGAGGGATCGGAGCTGGAGCTGCACGCCGTGCTCAAAGGAAGAACGACGCCGAGAACGAGCGCCGTCATCCATGGTCGAAATCGAGAAAGCGTTATTTCAAGTGATGGTCCAAGCATGTGGACCGGCTCATCGCAACTCTCGAGCCACCCGCGAGGATCGGGTTTTCGCTTTTGCACGGCGCATCGAAGATGCCATACGTGCAAAACGGGATACGTGGTTGAAACGTCACAGACGCGCGCGGGCGCGGGCGAACGCTGCTCTCCGCAGCGCCCGCATCGGCCGCCGGCGGATCAAAAGGAGACGAACGCGTCCGGCAAGAGCGCCCCGAGCGAGGTGTCGCGGCGCGTTTCTTCACCGGCGTCGTTTTCGCTCACGAGGACGACGGGCATCTCGCGCGCGAATTCGACCAACACTTGGCGGCAGATGCCGCAGGGGGAGCCGGGGCTCGCCCCAAAGGTGGCGATGGCGCAGGCCACCGGCTTGTCGTCGCCCGAGGCCACCATTTGCACGATGGCGGAGCGCTCGGCGCAGATGGTCGCGCCGTACGATGCGTTCTCCACGTTGCAGCCGCGGAAGACGTTGCCGCTCGCCGTGGCGATGGCGGCGCCGACGCGGTACTTCGAATAGGGCGCGTAGGCGCGCGCGCGCACCGCTTTGGCCTCGGCCACCAGGCGATCGAGGAGCGCAGGGGTCACGACCGACGAGGCCGAGGTGCTCATGGGAGCTCGCCCGCCGCGGCGATCCAGCCCGAGAGCAAGGTCTGGAGCTCGTCGCGCTTGGCGCGGGCCGTCTCTTCCACCTCTTGGTGCGTCGGGGGGTTGCCCTCGGTTCCGCCGGCCACGTTGGTGACGCAGCTCAACGCGCCCACGCGAACGCGCATGTGGCGGAGCGCGATCACCTCTTGCACGGTGCTCATGCCCACGGCGTGCGCGCCGAGGAGCTGCAGCATCCGCACCTCCGCCGGGGTCTCGAAACAGGGGCCGGAGAGGCCCGCGTAGACGCCCTCGCGAAGGGTGATTCCGTGCTTCGCCGCGACGCGGTGAAGGGCTGCGCGCAGGCCGAGGTCGTACGCCTCGCTCATCTCGGGAAAGCGGGTGCCGAGGGCGTCTTCATTTGTACCGATCAGTACATTTTGACCGGTGAGGTTCAAGTGATCGGAGATCACCATGAGATCGCCCACGGACCAGGTGGGGACGAGGCCGCCGACGGCGTTCGTGAGGAGGATCGTCGAAGCGCCGAGGCGGGCCATGGTGCGGACGCCGTGGACCACGGACTCCAGCGGGTGGCCTTCGTAGGCGTGCGCGCGGCCTTGCATGCACACGACCTCCACGTTGGAGGACTTGCCGAAGCAGAGGTTCCCGGCGTGTCCAAAGACCTTGGAGGCAGGCAGGTGCGGGAGCTCGCCGTAGGGGATCTTCACCAGATCCTGCAGGGTGTCGGCGAAGGGACCGAGGCCGCTGCCGAGCACCAGCCCGACCTTGGGCTTGGCCGAGGGGATGCGCGCGAGGATGGCCGCCTTGGTGGCATCGAGGCGGGCGGCGATGGTGGCCGCGGGGGTGCTCATGTTCGGGGCCCCGTGAATTTGGCGCGCAAGGCCTCGACCACCACGGAGGGGGCGTAGCGGCTCACGTTGCCGCCGTGGCTGGCGATTTCGCGGATGAGGGAGGCCGACACGAAGCCGTGCTCGGTGCGCGAGGGCAAAAAGACGGTGTCGACCGAGGGGCAGAGATCGGCGTTGGCGTGGGCGATTTGGAGCTCGTACTCGAAGTCGGTGACCGCGCGCAGGCCGCGCACGACGACCCTGGCGCCCACTTGCTGGCAGTAGTCGATGAGCAGACCGTCGAACGATTCGACCCGCACGTTGGACAGGTGGCTCGAGACGGAGCGCACGAGATCCATGCGCTCCTCGAGGGAAAAGAGCGGGTGGCGCGTGGGGTGAACGCCCAGTCCCACGATGACGTCACTGAAGAGCGCGGAGGCGCGTTCGATCAGATCGAGGTGCCCGAAGGTAACGGGATCGAAGCTCCCCGCGTAAACCGCGAGTCGCGCCACAGCGGGATGGGACAGTCGGCTCATTTCGCCCTCACTTCTTCGTATCGGACTTGTCGGGTTGCCCCTTGGCCGCGTCGGGCTTTGCGCCTGCCGGTGCAGGCGCGGCCTTCGGGGGCGCGGCTTTGGGGGGAGTGAGCTTGAGAGGCTTGTCACCCGGCTTGGCGGCCGGCGTGGCATCCGGGGCCGCGGGCTGGCCCGGGTTGGCGCTCGGCGGAGGGGCCGAATGCTGCGCGTTGGGGTTCATGGCCGGATCCGGCTCGAGCCACGCGAAGCGGCCTTCGTCGCTGAAGGTGACGCGGAAGAGCGCGACCAGGCCCGCGCCCAACACGCCGCCGAGCTCCACGTCGGTGACGCCCTTGGTGGTGTCGTTCGGTATGCCCTGGACGGCCGGCAGCATCGGTAGATCGAATGTACCGAGGCGGAAGACCGGGAGCGATCCGGTTTTCATGTTTTGGAGCTCGGGCTCCGGGCGAACCGTCTTCGGGTCGACCCCCGCCTTTTGCCAGGCGGGGTTGTTCAGGGCGACGAGGTAGGACTGGGACGAGTCGACCAGGAGGAGCGCCTTGCCGTCTTCTTTGGCGGAGACGGTGGCGTGCATCAAGAGGCCGCCGTTGGGCGTGTACCAGAAAGGAACGCGGGCCGAGTCGGGCGGCGCCGCCGGCTCCTGCTTGCGGACCACGAACTGCGAGCCGCGGCGGTCGAACGTGGCGTGCGCATGGCGAAGGAGGCTCGCCCCGATCAGCGCCTTGACGGGCGCGCCGAGCACCCGCGAGAGGCCGCTCAGATCCTGCGTGCGCGCCGGCACGTCGCGCACCTCGACCCCGTTGAAGGACAGGTTCACCCAAGCCGGCTCGCGGCGCGAGTTGGAGTCGACGACCACCTCCCCGTTGGCGGTGGCGATCATCGCCAGGATTTGCTCGCCTTCGAGCTCGCACGGGACCACCAGGGCCGAGCCTGCGCGCGGCATGTCCACCTGCCCCACCACGCTGCCATCGATCGCGTACGGGTGCCGCCCGGCGCCGTGCCGCGCCAGAATCGAGATGTCGCGCGCCCACGGATCCTTCACCGAAGGATCGCGCAGCACGCCCTCCAGATCGTCGGCGGCGGCCTCCAGATCCCCTGCGTACCAGTGCGCACGTCCGCGCAGACCGGCCGCCTCGGTGCCTTGCAGCCCTTGCGTGAGCTTGATCGCCTCGGCGTAGTCGAGCCGCAGGAGCGCCAGGCGGGCGCCGAGCAGCCGCACTTCGGTGTCGTTGGGGGCCGTCTGGAGCGCGGAGGTCACGGCCTGGCGGGCGTCGTCGAAGTCTCCGTTGCGGTAGCTCGCCTTTGCGCGGGAGAGCCATTTGTCGGCCAGCGGGGCGCGCGTGGGCTCTTGAATGCCTCCTCCGCAACCGGCTGCTCCCAACGACGACACCGCGAGGGATACCGCCAGCAAGGTGAGGACACTTCGCAATCGCATTGTAAAAATCTCCATCATTGAGCCACTGGGTCCGCCGGCGCGGGATCGATTCGAAGGATGCGATCGGCCCGAAGCTCGCGCCGTCCGCGCCCCGGGAGCTGATAGCCGATCACCCGCGGCGGGTCGAGATCGGCACGTATTTCGGTGAGCACCATCAAAAGAGGCTCCGGTTTGCGGCGGCTGGGACGATAGGTCAAAAGCACCGTATTTTCATGGAGTACGGCCTCTTCGCAAGCGGCCACGATGGCGCTGCGCGCGCGCCGGGCCGCCACGCGCACCTCCCACAAATCCCGGGCGCTGACCGGAGCGAGCTCGGCGACACAACGCTCGAAAACCCGGCGCATTGCCCGCACATCCGGGCCCGCCCGATGCGCCTGCCCGTGCTCGATGGACATGGAGATCGCCAGGTTCTTGAGCGAGTAGCTCTGAAAGGCAAACGCGCGGCGCGCGAGGATCAAGGTGTCCACGGGGTGCATGAGCGCGGGCGGGATGGGGCGGCCGGCGCGTTCCAGCTCCATCTCGAGGAAGGCCACGTCCCACTCGGCCGCGTGGGCCACGAGCACGGCGCCATCGAGGATCGCGAGGACCCGGTCCGCGACCGCATCGAACAGCGGCGCGCCGGCCAGGGCTTCGCGATCGATACCGTGGATGTGCACGTTCCCCAAGGCGCGCTCGCCGGGCAGGATCAAGGTCTCCAGCACCGCCTCGGGCTCCGCGTCGGGATCCACACCGCGGACCCTCTCGATGCAGATCTCGAGCACGCGATCCTTGGATGGATCGAGGCCGGTCATCTCCAGATCGAGGAACGCCCAAGGAACGTCGCGCGGGGGTTCATCCCACGGGGGACCGGGCGGCGGATCGAAGAGCGGATGGTTATTTCGCGTGCGCGACACCATCGAGCCAGACGTAAAATCCTTCGCCGGTTTTCTTGCCGAGCTTCCCGGCGCGCACCATGGTCCGCAAGAGCGCCGGCGGGCGGAATTGTTCGCCGAGCTCCTTGTGCAGGTGCTCGAGGATGGCGAGCCGCACGTCGAGGCCGACCAAGTCGGTCAGCTTGAGCGGTCCCATGGGGTGCCGGTAGCCGAGCTCCATGCCCCGATCGATGTCGACCGCGCTGGCGACCCCCGTCTCCAGCATGCGAATGGCCTCGGCGCCGAGCAGCACGCCGAGGCGGCTGGTGGCGAAGCCGGGGGAGTCGCGCACGACGATGGGGGTCTTGCCCAGGTGGCGCGCCAGATCGAGCGCGTGGGAGAGGGTCTCGTCGGAGGTGCCGATGCCGCGCACGACCTCGAGCAGCTCCATGAGCGGGGGCGGGTTGAAGAAGTGCAAGCCGATGATGCGATCGGGCGCGCCCGCCTTGGCGCCGAGCTCCGTGAGCGAGAGCGACGAGGTGTTCGAGCCGAAGAGGGCGTTGGGCGCGGCGTCGAGCGCCTCGCGAAAGAGCGCGACCTTGAGCGCCATGTCCTCGGGCGCGGCCTCGATGACGACATTGCAGCCGGCGCACGCCTCCCGAACGTCGCTCGCGGGGATGAGGCCCTCCAGGGCGCGATCGCGGGCGATGGGGGCGAGCTTGCCCTTGCCCACCAGCTTGTCGAGCTGCGCGAGGATGCTCGTGCGGGCCTCCCCCGCGCGGTGGATCGCGGCGTCGTAGAGGCGGACGCGGTAGCCGCTCTGGACGGCGACCTGGGCGATCCCCTGCCCCATCGTTCCGGATCCGAGCACGGCGATGATGCCGGGCGGGCCCCCGGCGGGGAGGGTCGGCGACGTACCGTGGGATTCGGGGTGGGCGGTCATGCGGATTTCTCCCGGAGGTGGCCGAGCGCGGCGCCGCACTCGCAGGTCTTGGGCACGAAATCTTTGTGGTAGACGCGCTCGCAGCGGGTGCACACGCGCGCATCGGGCTCGTACGCGATGGACTTGTTGCTCTCGGCACAGCGGCGGCCGACGACCTGGAGCGGGTCCATGGGCAGAACGTCGGTGGGATCGTCGACGGCGGCCGGGATGTCGGCGTCTTCGGGCACCTCGACCGTGTGGGGCACGCGCTCGCGCGCCTCTTTGACGATCCACGCGGCGGCCTGGGGCTGCGAGGCGACGCGGGCGCGGATGATCAGCTCCTGATCGGCCTCGTCGCGGCCTTGGACGACGACGGCCTTGTTCGCGCCGTCCCATGAAACCTTGCTGGTGGCGTGCCAGGGGATGCGCCGGATGGTGCCGCGATCGATGCCGGCGCCGCCGGCCCCCACCCGCAAAACGGGATCGCCGCTCGTTCCCCACCAGATGGCGAAGCCAAAGAGGGCGGCGCCGCCGGCCAGCAGCCAGGGGGTGACCTTGGAGGGCTCGGGGGCATCGCTGGCGAACTGTCCAAACGCTCCGGCGCCCAGCGACATGGCCCCCACGGCACCGATGAGCCGGACGAGAATCGGGTTCGCCGAGCTTTGAGGAAAGAAGCGGCGCTCATGCCGGGCCGCCTGCCGAAAGCGTTTTTTCGCCATGGCTCCTTATAGTGCGTCGTTTCAATGGATGAAACTCGTTCGCTTCCGCCGGGCGCTCGAGCCACCGCTTCTCTTCTTCTTGTCTTTTTCGGCTGTCTTCTTGCGGACTTGGCTGCGTATCCGGCTGTGTGCTCGGCGGGCTATTTGGCGAGGAGGGCCAGCGCCTCCCGGACGGCTTCGGCGAGCGGTACGCTATCGACCTTCTTGCCGAGGATGTTCACCGCACGTTCGGCCTCGGCCGGGCGATACCCCATGCGGGTGAGGGCCGACACGGTCAGCTCGGCCGCAGTCGCCGCCTTGCTCGCGGGTCCGGAGGCCGCGGCCGCGACCGCCGTGGCGCCCGCCACGGCGCCGGCGATGCCGATTTTGTCCTGCAGCTCCAGGAGCAGGCGCTCGGCGGTTTTTTTGCCGATCCCGGGCACGCTGGTCAGCTTGGTCAGGTCTTTGTTGGCGATGGCGCGCCCCAGCTCGGTCGCGGGGAGCACGCTGAGCAAGGCGATGGCCGTTTTGGGGCCCACGCTGGAGACGCCGATGAGGGTGCGGAAGGCCACGCGATCGGCGAGGGTGGCAAAGCCGAAGAGCACGAGCAAATCCTCGCGCGCGTGGGTGTGCACATAGAGGGTGGTGCGGCCGCCCTCGTCGGTCTGCGCGCGGCCGACGGTGCCGAGTGGGACGGTGAGCTCGTAGCCCACGCCCGCGACATCGACGACGATCGCGCCGTCCTCCTCGTGTGCGATCACCTTGCCGGTGAGCCTTCCGATCATCGTAGAAGCCGATTATCACGGGGCGAAGGCGAGCCCCAATCGAAAACCAAGAAACGGGCCCTCGGGCCGCGCCGTGACCCGCGCATCGGCCTTGACCACCACGCCGCGGGCGTAGCCCAAATCGATGTCGAGGGTCGCCCATGCGCGCACGCGCGGGTGGAGCCGGAGGCGAACGTCGAAGGCGACGGCCGCGTCCAAGTACGAGTCGGTGGCGGAGCGGGCCATCGCCTGCTTGGAGCCGGGCGATGCATCGACGAGCAAAAGGCCGCCACCGATCCTCGGCGTGACGGAGAGCTCGAACGGGGCGTGCTCCACGCGAACGACGGCAACTCCGATGGAGACGTCGAGGAGGGTGATGCGGGTCGTGCCCAGGCGATCTTCGGTGCCGCCACGCAGGAGGCCAAAGCCGATGCGGGCTCGGTCGATGTGGAGATCGAGGGAGCCTCCGAACAGTGCCGTGGCGGGCGCCGCGAGGAAGATGCGGGTCTGCGCGGCGGCGCGCAGGTTCCAGAGGGGGCGTTCGTTCGAGGCGGCTGGCGGTGCCTCGGCGGGAGGGTCGGTGGGAGGCGGTTCGGGGGATGGGGGGTCGCGGGGTGGGGGTTCGGCGGGGCGTGGGGGTGGCGCGGAGGATGCGGGATCGGAGGGAGGGGCGGCGGGCGCCGAGAGGGCGGCGGAGCGTACGAGCTCGGCGGCGACGACGGCCATTCCGCGTGGACGGGCTGCCGTCGGAAGATCGCCGATGTCCATGAGGCGGGCGGCGGGAGGGCGATCGCCGGCGGCGATGCGGAAGGTGACGAGCTCTCGGTCGCTTCCGCAGGGCATGGCAATGTCGAGGGTCACGATGCCGTTCGAGTTGGCGGGGGCCGCGGGGCCGGGAACGACGGCGAGGGGCGCCAGCTCGACGCGAAGGACGTCGAGAAAGGTGTCGTAGTCCAAAGGGGCGCCGCCGCACTCGTGCAAGCGCACGTGGATGTCGGGCTTTTGCGCGGAGGCAGGGGCGGCCCACGATGCGAGGGCGAGCATGGCCGCGGCGCATGCGGCTTTCGTTCGCAACGTTCGTGGCCTTCGCGCCGGGTCGGTCAAGGATGCGCCCAGCGCCGAACCTCGGTGAGACGCGATCCCCGCGGGAAACGACGCTCGTAATCGGCCGCCGCCGACTGCGCCCGCGCGCGCTCGCCTGCGCGGGCATAGGCCTCCACCAGGCGCGCGCGCGCATCTTCCTCCAAGCCGCGCGGTGCGCCGGCCTCGATCATGGCCGAGAGCAAGGCGGCCGAGGCGCGCGGATCGTCCTCCATGGTGAGCCGCGCCAAGGTGAAGGCTGCAAACGATGCGCGCGGATCGCCGTGCGCATCTTGAATCACGCGATGCAACACATCGGCCGCGCGGCGGCGATCGCCCGTGCGCTGGGCGCGATCCGCTTCGCGCAGCATGATGTCGACAGGATCCGGCATCGGCGCCGCGGATGCCAGCGGACCGGCCGCGGACGCCGGCGCCGCGGATGCTAGCGGACCGGCCGCGGGCGGTGGCGCCGCGGGTGCCAGCGGACCGGCCGGTTGCGAAGACGACAACGGCGGCAACACCGTGGCAGGCGCCGACGATCCAGGCGCCACCGCGAACGGCGCGTATGCCTCCGGCGGCGCGGTTGCGACAAACGACTCGGATGCGGCGGGTTCCGTTGCAACAGGCGCGGTTGCGGCAAGCGACTCGGATGCTGCGGGCGCCGATGCGGCAGGCGCCGTTGCGACAGGGGCGGGCGCCATGGCGACGGGCGCCGCGTACGGCGATTTCAGAAGGGGCGCACCCGGCACGTCCGCGACGCCATCGGCCGAAGGCGTCGATCGATCGTCCTGCGAGAAGTGCAGCGGCTGCGGAAACGACCGAAACGACTCCGCGGCACTCGATTCAGGCCCTGCGAGCGCAGCCTCGGCGCCCACGATCTCGAGCTGATCGCCCGCCACCAGGCGCTTTTCGTGCCCCGGAACCTGCTCCCCCCGAACGACGACGACCCCCCGCTCGACGGACACCCCCACCCGCCCCGCGTCGCGTTGGATGGAAAAGGCGGTACCCACGACCTCCACGGTGGCCAACCCGCACTCGATCACCCATCGCCGCGGCCCCCCCGGGTGCACCTCGAAGTTGCTCCGCCCGCGACGGAGCGCGGTGACGAACGCATCCCCGCTGTTCTGCAGCACCTCCAGGTGGCTGTTGGGCGCGAGCGTCACCCGCGAACCATCGGAGAACTCCATGGGCGCAGCTGCGCCGGGGCCACCCAGCTCGCTCGGAAGCGGACCTCGCGCCAGCCGAAGAGGACCGGCGGAGAACCACGGCCCGTGGGCCAGCCAAAGAACGAACGCGAGCGCCGCCATGACGCTCCCGAACGCGATGGCCCAGAGCGCATGCCGGTTCGCGCCGACCTCCCGGCGCGCAAGTTGACGTTGCACGCCACGCCACGTTCGATGCAGGTCGGCCTCGTCGAAGCCGTCCTCGAGATGTTCGCGAAGTGGAGTCTTGAGATCCGCCACCTTCATGCCTCCTCGATCCGGACGTACTTTCGAACTTGGTCATCGGCGGCCGAGATGCGCCGTTTGATCGTTGCCAGCGAGCAGCTGCACGCTGCGGCAACCTCCTCGAGCGAGCCTCCCTCCACGTAACGGAGCATCCACGCGATGCGATGGGCCGCGGGAAGGCGCGCAAGAACCCGATCGACCCGCGCCAAGTCCGCGCGCACCTCGGGGGAGGTCCCGCGCTGCACCAGCAATTCCAGCGGCGCGTCGTCGATGCTGCGGTCGAGCCCCAAGAGCCGCCTCAATTTGCGCCGGCGAAAGCGGCGGTGCGTTTGCCGGACGGCGATTTGCATCAGCCACCCGCCGACGGCCTCCGGCTGCCGCAAGCTCTCGAACTCGCTCAACGCGATGGCAAATGTATCCTGAACGACGTCCTCCGCGTCGGTGCGATTGCCGAGCAAGCGCAAGACCGTCGACCAAATGGGCCCGAAGTATTTTCGATAGAGCGCCTCTTTGGCCCAGCTGTCCCCTTTGCGAACACGCTGGACCAACTCGACGTCGCTCGGCGTGACGACCACGGGCACCTCGCGGCGCGCATCGAAGCTCGATTCATGGAGTGTGGCGGAGGGCATCCTCGTCCGAAAGGGCCACCATGCCCCCGAAATGGCTCACATCGAATCCGTCGAGGGTGAGCTATTTCGAACGCCATGCGGCTCTACATCCCGATGCCCTCCACGGTACACGCCGCAGCTTACCTTTTTGCGGCCTTCGCCATCGGGTCCGCGTGCAGCCCGGAACGGCAAATTCTAGTGTCAGCCAACGAGCCGCAGCTCGGCATCTGCAGCTCCCACGAGGCGTGCCTCCCCAACCAGCTGTGCGTAAACCTCGACGGCGGCGCATCCACCGAGGGCATCTGCACGAGCTGCTCGGATCCGCGCGCCATCGTAGCGTGCAAGCAGAAGTGTCCCTTCGGCTGGAAGCTGGAGCAGACGAAGGCCAATGTGTGCATGACCTGCTACTGCGCTCCCCTCGACGACTGCCGCTCGGATCTCGATTGTGCCCAGGGGATGCGTTGCTACGCGGGGCGCGCGTGCGAGCCAAACTGCGACGGCAGCCCCGCGTGCTGCCACGGAAACATCTGCGCCTACCCGGGGTGCACGGATACCCGTGAGCTGGAGTGCTCGCGGACCGGGTGTCCCTACAGTCAGGCCTGCTCGTCCGATTGCAAAGCGCTCCCCAAGTGCTCGTGCGAATCGAAGACGGGGACATGGTCGTGCACGGGAACCTGCGGGGCGCAGTGCGCCTTACCGTCTCCGTAATCGGCGCGCAACGCTCGCAAAAAGACGCAAAAAGAGGCGCGTGCCCCCGAGACGGATCGTCCGAGGGCACGGCGCGCACGTCGCTCGGTTAGACCGGCTTCGTCGGAGGTTCCGGCACCGGCTTCGTCGGGGGTTCCGGCACCGGCTTCGTCGGAGGTTCCGGCACCGGCTTCGTCGGTGGCACCGGCTTTCCGGGCTCCGTCGGCTTCGTGGGTGGCACGGGCGAAGCGCCTCCCTGGGGCGGAATGGGGATGGCAATTGGGATGCACTTGTTGCCAGGGATCGGCTTTCCAGGCTCGCCGGGCTTTCCAGGTTCGCCCGGGATCGGCTTGCCGGGTTCACCGGGCTTTCCGGGATCGGTCGACACATCGCTATTGCCAGAGTACGGATCGACGTTGGTCGTTTCGTTCGCGAACGGCTTTCCAGGCTCGCCCGGAATCGGCTTATCAGGACCGCCCGGGATCGGCTTTCCAGGTTCCGTCGGCTTTCCGGGTGGCCCCGTCCACGGATCGCATGGCCTGCCCGACAGCGCTCCGCCCTTGGGATCCGGCGTAACGGACACGCACCAGCACCAACTCCTCGGCGGCACCGGCTTATCGGGCTTGTTCGGGTCCGTTGCCTCGTCCCCTTGGTTCGGCAGATTCGTGTTCGGGTCCGTCACCTCCGGTCTTTGGTTCGACGAATCTTGAGTTTGATTCGACCCCGAGAGCGAATCCTTGGTCTTTCCCGGATCATCGCCCTCGGATCCCGCGCACCCCACGATCATCAACATGGCTGCAACTGCAGACATTCGCGTCATTCGCATCATGGACCTCTCCCTGCGACGCGCGCACGTCCCGTGGGCCGGGTAGCGCGGTCGCTTTGCTCGGACAGGGCCTTGTGGGGTGCATTTTGGCTCACCGGAACCTGGCTCAATGTCCCTTTCCTGCCAGGGTAACTTGTTGCACCGTGAACACAGATGCTCACGGTCCCCTTCAAGCAAGTCGACGTCTTTACCGACACCGCATTCCGCGGCAACCCGCTCGCGGTGATCCTCGACGCCCGTCACTTGGACACCGCGGCCATGCAGCACATCGCAAGGTGGACGAACCTCTCCGAGACGACCTTCGTGCTCCCGCCGAGCGAACGTCATGCTGGCGCCGCAAGCTACCGCGTGCGCATTTTTACACCGACCTGTGAGCTCCCCTTTGCGGGGCACCCCAGCGTGGGAACGGCGCACGCAGTGCTGGAGGCGGGCATCGCCAAGCCGATCCTCGATGCATCGGGGCGGGGCCGGCTCGTGCAGGAGTGCGAAGCCGGGCTCTTGCCCATCACCGTCGACACCTCCGCGGGCACCGTCTCCATTCGCGCGCCGGAGGGCAAGCCGCTCCCGGATCCACCCGGCGTGGAGGCGCTCGTCAACGACGCGCTGGCCGGCCTCGCGCGCGGCCCTTTGGCGCCCAAGCTTTACGACACGGGCCCCCTGTGGTGGCTCGCGCAGCTCGCCGACGGCGCCGCGGTGCGCGCGTACGTTCCGAATCTCCAAGCCATCCGGGCGCTCACCTTGCCCACGTCGGCCATCGGCCTCGCCTTCTTCGGCTTCGAGGACGCCCCCGACCATAGCTTGGTCGTGCGCGCCTACTGCCCCGGCTATGGCATCGACGAAGATCCCGTCACGGGCAGCGCCAACGCGGGCATCGGCGCGTACCTTCTGCACGCGGGCCGCCTGCGCCCGGGCGATCGTTACGTCGCGAGCCAAGGACGCGAGGTGGGCCGCCATGGACGGGTCGCCGTGCACATCGACGACGAGGGGCAGGTCTCCATCGGCGGACACGCCGTCACCACCATCGACGGCACCATCCGCGCGTGATTCAGACCGCGGCCGGCCTTCGCAAGCCCGCGGCGACCAGGATGCACAGCACGGGGGTCGCCACCATGTGGTAGCGATCCTCGCCGAAGAAAACGGCGTGCGCGAGCGCCGTGGTCGCAAGGAGCGCCACGGGCAGGAGGAGCGCGCTGGGCCACGCGGGCCGGCCCGGAATCGGTAGCCACGGGAGGATCGCGATGGCCACCGCGAGCGGCCAGAAGCTCGGCGTCGGAAGCGCGATGGCGGCGTAGGCAAAAACGACGACGGCGGTGGCGAGGAGGCCCTGCGCGAAGACGGCGCGCTTTCCACCGCGGATGCCGGCGAGTCTTCGGGCTCCACGACGGCCGAAGGTCGGCGTGAAGGCGATGCAGCCGAGGAGCGACGCGACGAGCAAAAAGCGATGCACCGCCGTGAGGACGCCGCGTAGGTCGGCGCGCCGGGGCTCGGGCCAATCCTGCGGACGCGCCTCGTGCAGGTACTCGACGGGAAACGACTCCTGGTCGAACGTGTAGCCCAGCTTCGCCGGCACGAGCGCGAGCCAGTGCAGCGGATGGCTCCGAATCTGCTCCACGCCATACGCGAACCAGCAGCGATCCTGCTGCACTTGGCCCGTCACCTCGCGGCACCCATCGCTCGAGCGCAACGTCTCGAAGCGACCTGTCGCGCGCGGGAACGCGCCGATGGCGAGGTTCCAGCCCGCGTTGGTGCTCACCAGCGCGCAGCCGTCCATCACGCGGCAGTTGCGCGCCGTCCACGGTAAAACGGGCAAGAGCGCCACCGCGCACGCCGCCACCGCCCACGGAAGCACCCGCCGAAGCCACGCAAAGAGCCGCGGCGGCGCGTCGCGATCGACCACACGAAGCGCCAGAAAGGGCGCGACCAGCAGCGCCTGCGGACGCACCAGCGCCCCGAGCCCCAGCATGAGGGCGCCCGCCAGGATCCCGCGCACCGGCCGCGGATCGCGCACCGTCAGCCAAAAGGCCATCAAGGTCGCGAGCGCGGCCAGGGGCTCGGTCATGACCAGGGCGGAGTACAGAACGAGCCCCGGGTGCACGGCGCAGAGCGCACCGGCCAGCCGGGCGCGCCCTTCGCTCAAACCGCGGCGCGCGAGCATCCAAGTGAACACCGGCAAGAGCGACGAAACGATGGCGTTGACCAGCTGCGAGACCCACGGCGCGTCGCCCAACACGAAGTAGAAGAAGCCGAGAAAGCCGCTGTAGCCGACCGGATAGTGGCACCACGGGTGCCAAACGAGCGCGCCCGCGACGCGAACGTCGTCGGAGTAGCCCAGGCCCTGCGCGATCCGGCGGGCACCAAAGTCGTAATAGTGGCCGTCCCACACAGGCTCGCCCGCCAGAAAATGCGCAACCAAAATGCGAGGAACGAACGCCACGGCAAAGAGGACCAGCGCCGTTGCGAGAAGAGTCGGGCGGCGCTCCTCCCTGCTCGGGCTCGAGCTCACCCCGTACCCTTGCCCGCGACCGCCTCGCGCACCCGGCGCAGATAGGTCTTCTGCACCTGCGCGGGGTCGAGCTTCAAATACTTCGCCAGCTCGGCCACGAAACCACGCACATAGACGATGGCCGGCAGCGCGCCGTAGTTCTCCTCTTCGATGGCGATGAGGTGCGCCTTTGCGATCTTCGTGCGCGCGCTGATCTCGGGAACCTCGATGCCCTGTGACTCGCGCACTTTGCGGAGGAGCGCCCCCGTGAACTCCGTCTCGGGGCCGATCTCGCGCGCCAGCTCGTTCTGGAGCATGATCTGCTCGGCCGCGAGCGCAGGCCGGGTGGCGCGGGCCGCGAGCGCCTCGGGCTCGTCGGTGTCGGGGAAGGTCGAGAGATCGTAGGCGCGGCGGCGGACGGGATCGAGCAGGGTGTCGTAGGCTTCGTCGAGGCGCGCGCGCTCGGCTTTGAGCTGCTCTTCGTTCATGAGCGACGAGGTGGCGAGGCCGCCCACCGCGTAGATTTCTTTCTGCCGCTTGTACGCGCGGCGGACCTCCTCGTCGCTGGAGGTGCGGGTGATCCCCAGCGCGGCGTAGAGCGTGGGCATCTCCAGCGGGAAGCTCGATGGCGCGATGCCTTTTTCCACGCGCGCGGCCAAGAGCGCGACCACGCGGCGGGCGATGCGCTCCAGGTTTCGGGCGGCCTTGCACGTGGGGCTGTCGATGAGCAGCGGCTTGTTGCGGCGCACCGTGAGCCACACCGTGTCGTCGTGCTCGATGTACCCCAGCTCGTCCAGCGGCACCCCGTAGTGGCGCGCCGAGAGGCCGCTCATCCAGGTGCCCAGCTCCAGATCGGTGCGCACGCGCGTCTGATTGACAACCAGTTGCAAGTGCATCCGGTGTGCTTCAATCCACGCCATGGAGGCCAGCGCCCGGTCCGTGCGGATGACCGCGCGCACCAGATCGAGCGGCCCCGGGAGCCCGCCCAGATCGTTGAGCGCGCGCTGCAGCACCGGCAGGCGAAAGCGATCGCGGAAGAGGGCGCGCCGCAGACGGCGTACGAAGGCTGCACGAACGAACCGATAGGTCGCCTCGATGGCCGGGGGCTCCGGGACGGTCATTACGATGCCCACATCGGCCGCGAGCATCACGTCCAGCGCAAAATGACCGTGACCCGGGCCAACGTCGATCACCACGAACTCCGCTTGCAGCGACCGCACCTTCGCGATCCAGCGGGCTTTTCGGCCGGCGCGCTGGATCGAGGGCACCTCCATGGTGTCGTGGATGGCCGGCAGCATGCTCAGCCCCGGCACGCTGGTCGGCACCAGGGCGCGCTCGAAGCTGTGGGTGTCGTTGAGATCGAGCGAGGGTTCCCGCTGGGCGGCCGACAAGCCAAAGTGCGTGTGCAGGTTGGCGCCTGTCATGTCGGCATCGACCAGGACGACCGCCTTGCCGAGCTGGGCCAGGTAAATGGCCAAATTCTGGGCGAGCAGGCTTTTGCCGACCCCACCGCGGCCACCACCCACGGCAATGATGCGCAAGGGCGCCCGTTGACCGGGCTTTTGATCCGGGGAGTCGGATTTGTCGTCGTCCAAGTTCATCGGGAAGCGCGGGACTATATAGCCCCTACGATTTTGCTGCGACAGCGACTAAGCTTCGCCCGGCCTCATGACTTTCGCACATTTCAAGGCAGGTCTCCTCCTCGTCGCGGCGCTGGGCTCGGTGATGCGGACAGCCGCGTGCCACGGATCCTCTGCAAGTGGCGGCGCCGGCGAAACCGCCAAGGACCCGCAAACCCCGGCCGATGTCAACCTGCCGGGCGTGGACACCAGCGTGCTCACCCCCCGCGAAAAGGGGGAGTGGTCCACGTACGTGAACGAGTTCCTCTCGCCGTGCGCGGACACGCCGGTGCCGATTGCTCAGTGTGTCAAAGAGAAGCGCGCGTGCGCCAAGTGCGTTCCGGCCGCCAAGTTCCTGGTGAAGGGCGTGCGCGACGGGCAAGCGCGCGACCAGATCGAAAAGTCGTACAAGAACCGCTTCGACGCGGCCAACATCAAGAACGTGCCCATCGAGGGCTCGCCCACGCGCGGCCCCGAGTCGGCGCCGGTGACCATCGTCGAATTCGCCGACTTCGAGTGCCCATTCTGCGCCATGTTCGCGCCCATCCTCGACAAGACGGTGGAGGATAACCAGAGCCGGGTGCGCTTCGTTTACAAGTTCATGCCGCTGCCGGGGCACCCCCACGGTGAAATTGCCGCGCGCGCCGGGTTCGCCGCCTGGAAGCAGGGCAAGTTCTGGGAGATGGACAAGAAGATGTTCGCCAACCGCGAGCACCTCGAGCAGAGCGATCTGGAGAGCTACGCCAAGGAGCTGGGCCTCGACGTGGCCAAGTTCAAGGCCGATGCCGCCTCCGCCGCGGCCACCGAGCGCCTGGCCGCCGACAAGAAGCTGGCCGACGCGCTGCAGGTCCGCGGGACGCCCACCATCTACATCAACGGGCGCGAGTTCGATCCGCGCACCGCCGAATCGGGGCTGAAAGACTGGATCGCGACGGAGCTCGCGATGAACGGCATCGATCCCAAGGCGCCCGCCGCCGCGGCGTCGGCGCCGGACGCTTCGACCGCTACGCCTGCGGGCGCCCATTCCGGACGCGCCGTGGACGCCAAGAAATGAGAGTCGTCGTCGACGGCTGTGGTTGTTTTCCCACCGGACGACATTACGCAGGCATCGCGCACCTCCTTCGCGCCGTCGTACGCGGCTTGGCGGAGGAGTTTGCGGGCGATGGATCGTGGTCCGAAATTCCCATCGCCGTGATCGACGTCGAGACCACGGGCCGCGATGCTTCGGTGGATCGGGTGGTGGAGGTCGGCGTGGTGGTCGGGCGCCATGGCGAGGTGATCGCCCGCTACAATTGGCTGATCAACCCGGGCGTCCCCATCCCGGAAGAGGCGCGCCAGGTCCACCATATCAGCGACGACGACGTGAAGGACTCGCCGCGCTTCCACGAGATCGCGCACGAGATCGCGGCCGCGCTCGCGGGCTGCATCCCGGCCGCCTACAACGCGGCGTTCGACCGCGCCTTTCTGGCGAACGAGTTCGCGCGCAGCGGACCGCAGGCGAGCGCGGGAGGCCCCGAGTCGAAGCAAGCCCCCGCGCTGCGCCGCGACGTGGACTGGATCGACCCGCTGGTGTGGGCGCGCGAGATTCACAAGGAAGAGAAGTCCAAGGCGCTCGGTGAGGTCGCGCAGCGCCTGGGGATCGCGCTCGAGAACGCGCACCGCGCCAACGACGACGCCGAGGCCGCCCTCCGCGTCTTCTACAGCCTCGCCAACGATACGCGCGTGCCGCGCACCTACGGCGCCATCATGCAAGAGCAAAGGCGCCTCGCCTTGCTCCAGTCGGACGAGCGCCGCTTCTGGAAGAACTGATGCGCGCGGCGACCCTGGGCGGTTGCATCGCGGTCGCCGCCGTTTTCGCCGGGCCCTCGGCCTTCGCCGCCGATGGCCCGGATGCCGCCGAGCATGAAACGGCGCGCCTGGTCTACCAAGCGCCAGACGCCCCCGTGTGCCCGGACGAATCATCGTTCCGCAACTTGGTGGCCGCGCGACTCGGCTACGATCCCTTTCGCCCCGACGGGCGCCACGCCGTCACCGTGAAGCTGCAAAAGGAGCGCGGACGGATCCGTGCGCGCGCCGAAGTGCGGCGGGCGGGCCCGGCGCAGGGATCGGGCCGCGAGCCTGGCGGGGCGCCGCAGGCGGCGGGCGCGCGCGAGCTGGCGGGCGAAGCGTGTGAGCCGCTGGCCGCGGCCCTTGCAACGACGGTGGCGATGGCGCTCGATCCGGTGCGCGGGGCGTCGGGCGAGACGTCGCTGCCGCCCTTGCCCAATCCGAAGGCCGAGACGCCGCCGGCCGGGCCGACCGTCGTCTTCATCGAGCAAGCTCCGGGATCGCAGCCGCCGCAAGAGAACCCCGCGCCGCGCGAGTCCGCGCCGCCGCGCGAATCTTCGTCCGCGCGCGCAGCGCCGCCGCCGCGTGAAGCGCACGCTGCGCCGGGCGAGCGCGTGGCTTTCGTGGCGTCGGTGGGACCGGTCGCCTCCTTTGCGCTGGCGCCGGCGCCGACCTTTGGCGGCGCCATGGATATCGGGTTTCGCTACGGCGCCTTTTCGCTCTCGGCCGAGGGCCGGGTGGAGTGGACGCCGAGCACGGCCACCGTCGACTCGGGCGATCGGGTGGAGGCCACCGTGTACTCGGGCGCGCTGCTCCCGTGCGTGCACTTCGGTGGATGGCTCGGGTGCGCCGTCGGACGCATCGGTGCCTTTCAAGGTCGGGCGCCGGACGTGGTGCGGCCGAGCCTTGGCACATCGACCTTCGGCGCCGTGGGGCTGCGCGGTGGGTATGCGCTCTCGATCACGAAGATCGTGGCCATTCGCGCCGCGATCGAGGGCGCGCTGCCGCTGGTGCGCACCACGCTCAAGATCGACGGCACCGGGGTATGGACGGCACCGCCAGGAACCGCTGGGGTGGACCTCGCGCTCGTCGTTACCCTACGATGAGCCGTGACGATGATCCGCGACGGCGCCAGCGAACCGTCCCGTGATGGAAGCGCGCTCCCCGCGACAATGCAGGAGGCAGCGCCACCTTCCACGCACGGACCGGCACCCGCGGTCCTCTCCGCGACGTTTCGAGCCATCTTCGAGTCGGAGTTCGGCTTCGTATGCCGATCGCTCCGCCGCCTGGGCGTGCGCGAGGCCGATCTTCAAGACGTCGCCCAAGAGTTGTTCGTAACGGTTCACCAACGCCATGGCGAATACGACCCTTCCCGTCCCCTGCGCACATGGCTCTTCTCGTTCTCCCTCCGCTTCGCCGCCAACTACCGCCGGCTGGCGCGCGTCCGCGGACACGTCTCCGACGATGTGCTCGAACGCCGGCCCGCGTCACGAAGCGAAGATGGCGAGGCACGCGATCTGGTGCTGCGCGGGCTCGAGGCGCTCGACTTCGATCGGCGGACGGTGATCGTGATGTGCGATCTCGAAGGCTTCGCCGCCCCGGAGGTCGCCGAGCAGCTGGGAATCCCGTTGAACACCGTTTACTCGCGCTTGCGCTTGGCCCGGGAAGATTTCCGGGAGGCCATCGCCCGGCTCGACAACCGAAACGGCACGAGGAGCGCGCCATGAGCGACGAAATCGAGTCCCTCGCTCCGGATCTGGCGGCGCTCTTCGAGCGCGAGAAGCGGGCCTACCAGGACGATCCTGCCCTCAAGGCGCGCATCCTCTCCCACGTCGAATTGGCCGTGGCCCTCGGCGGCCTGCCGCCCGGGGGCGGACCTGCGCCGGGCGGCGGAGACCCGTCCGGTGGCGGAGACGCGCCGGGCGGCGGACCTGCGCCTAGCGGCGGACCTGCGCCTAGCGGCGGACCTGCGCCGGGCAGCGCATCTCCAACGGCCGCGGACGGCGGCCCAGGTGCGGCACTCGGCGGCGGGGCGGCACTCGGCGGCGGGGCACTCGGCGGCGGGGCACTCGGCGGTGCGGGGGCCAGCGGCGCAGGGGTCGGCGCCGTCGCAGCAACGGCAGGCGCACACATGGCCGGCGTTGGCCTTCGCACCTTGGTCGCCGCGACCGTATCGGCCTTCGTCGCCGGAGGGGCGGTCGGCGGCGTGGTCGTGAAGAACGAGATCGCAACGCATCCCACCGCCACGGCCACGGGCGAAAAGGTGCATCTTACACCTTCCGCGCCCCCCACCCCGGCCGCCTCCGCCGCGTCGAGCGACCCCGCCGCGCCGGCCGAACCGCCCGCATCGACCGAACCACCTCCCACCGAGCCCATAGCCTCCCTGCGCCCGCCGACGAACGCGCCGCGCGCCGAAACGCAGCCCGCCGCGCCACCCGCCGAGGTACGCGGCGATCTCACCCGCGAACGCGAGCTGCTCGACGCCGCGCGCGCCGCCATCGCGCGGGGACGTCCCGAGGATGCCCTCACCGCGGCGGAGCGTCATACGCAAAAGTGGCCGCGCGGCTACCTCGTCGAAGAACGGGACGCCGTGCTCGTGCAGGCGCTCGCCCTCGCAGGCCGCCGGGACGAGGCTCGCCGCCGCGCGGAAGCTTTTCGCAAGAAGTACCCGCAGAGCATCTTGCTGCCGACCATCGATAGCGCGCTCGCCGCTCCTCCGTGACGGATTCGCGTTGCCCGTGACAATGCTCGATCACCGGGAGGGGAGCCAATGGACATCCTCACCGTACGACCTGCACGAGGACGCAACATGAACCGAACTTGGATAGCTTGCCTCTTGGCCTCGACCATCACGGCCTTGCCCTTATCGTGCACCACCGCACAGGATCTGGGCGACCGTCCGCCCGGTGGAGGCGATGGGGATGGAGGCCCGCCCGGCACCGACGGAAACCCTCCGGCGCCGATGCGCGTCTTCTTTACGCGCACGTCGTACTCCTCCAATTTCCAATTCGAGGCGAAGCGCCCCGGCGGCATGGAAGGAGGCGATGCTCTGTGCCAGCTCGCCGCCGACGGCGCGCGGCTCGGTGGAACGTGGGCGGCGTGGCTCTCGGATCGAAATATCGACGCCATCGATCGCATCGACAACGACAGCCCGTGGTGGACGGTCACGGCGCAGCGCACGGCCCAACGAATCGCATTTCGCGATCGCGCGACCATCGGTACCCGGCCGCTGGAACCGCTCACGGACGAATACGGCATGCCCGAGGCGTACTTCGTCCCCGACCATTGGTCCGGAACGCTCGAGAGCGGGCGCGGGTCCGGACAGGACTGCTCGTCCTGGAGCGTGGCCTCGACCGGCGCGGACGCTTGTGCGTACCGGAAACGTCTCCTTTGCTTCGAGCAGAGAGCCTCCCCGCGCAAGCGCGCGTTCGTCACCTCCGCGGCGTTCCGCGGTAATTTCGCGAGCCAGACCGGCAAGATGCTCGAGGAAGCCGACAAGCTTTGCACCAACTCGGCCAACGCGGCGAACCTCGGTGGCCACTGGCGCGCCTGGATCTCCGACTACCAAGCAACCCCCCGGCTACGCGCGTACGACCGCCTCGCCACGCGCGCCGATTCTTGGACGCTCGTCGACCGGACCACCGTCGTCGTTTCGTCGAGGGCACAGCTCCTCACGGGGCTGGAGCACGCCATCGATCGCGATGAATCGAATCGCGAGGTGCCCGCCGATACGCACGTGTGGACCGGCACCTACCCGAGCGGAGCGCCCACGGAGAACCATTGCCGCCGGTTCGCCTCGAGCGACCCGAACGAGAGCGGCTACGCCGGCATCGTTGGCCAGCTCGCAGAGGGCAAATGGACGGCGGCGGGGGTCAAATCGTGCGACAAAGAGGCCCACCTTTATTGCTTCGAACAATGAGCGGCTCCTGACGGAAATTCGCCCCGGACGACAACTCCGCTCTCATGAACTGCATGAATCGCATGACCTTCATGGCCCTCCGCGCCCCGCGGCCAACGCGCGCGCACGCCCCCTTCGCGCGCGTCTTCCTCGTCTTCGTTTCCGTCTTCTTCGCCGTTTTCTTCGTCCTGCCCTTCTCGAGCATCCCCGCGATCGCGCGCGTCGCGCACGCCGATCCCATGGTGCGCGTCGACACGAACGGCTGCTTCCCCGCGTGCCGCTCGGGCTACGTCTGCTCGCCGCATGGCCAGTGCGTCAGCCGATGCAATCCGCCCTGCGGCGCCGGCGAGAAGTGCCTCGCAAACGGTGAGTGCACCCTCGCTTCGCCGGCGACCTCCACCGCGTCCCCCGCCCGCGCGAACGATGGCACACCCGCCGCCGATCCCTCCGCATCGTCACCCGCGCCCGCGGCGCAGCAGCCGCGCGACGAAGAGTCGTTCGCGCGCGCCGGGCTCCACATCGGGCCGCTCTTCCAAAGCTCGAACTCATCGAGCGCGTCGGGTTTTCTCAGCGCCTTCCAGGTGCAACTCGGAGGGCAGCACGCCGCGGTGCTCGGCGCGCGCGCAGGCGTGGTCTTCTACGAGAAAACGACCACCCCCGAGGTGGGCCTCGATCTCGGATACCGCGCGCGCTTCGGCAAGGCCGACGGGGTCCGTGGCGGCCCGCTGTTTCTCGTGCAGCCGCAGCTCTGGTTCGGCAACACCACCGGCATCCACGTGGGCGGAGCTCTTGGCGGTTTCATCGAATACAAGCAGCTGGTGATTCAGATCCCGGTGGGCGCCGGCGCCGCGCGATCCTTCGAACAGTATGGCCCCTCGAGCAAATGGACGGGCGTCTTCACGTTCGCGCCCACCGTCGGCATCCAGTTCTGAAGGCCGTAGGAATTGCGCTCCGAAAGCGTAGGAACTGCGCGCAAACTGCGCGCGTAGAGACGGTCGGAACTTTTGCGCTGGACCTCGACTCCTGCCTGGCGCTCGTTTGTGCTTTTCACTATGCTCCTGACGCGATAGGTCATCCTGCGCGTGCCCTAGTTGTACGAACATGGCGCGACGCGACTAAACCCTGCCGGAGGCCGCCGTGTCCGAGAAGGTCGAACTGAAGGTCAGCGACACAGTGAAGTTCGAAGCCCCCATCGTGGTGGGGAGCGAGAATGAAAAAGCGATTGACATCGCCAATTTGAGGGCCAAAACCGGCCTGGTCACCATCGACCCCGCGTACATGAATACGGCCTCGACCAAGAGCGCCATCACGTACCTCGACGGGGAAAAGGGAATTTTACGCTACCGCGGCATCCCGATCGAAGAGCTCGCTGAGCACTCCACCTTCGTGGAGACCAGCTATTTGCTCATCTACGGGCACCTCCCCGACAGGGCAGAGCTGACTCGTTTTTCCACTTTGCTCACGCGCCACTCCCTCATCCACGAGGATATGAAGCGCTTCTTCGACGGCTTCCCGTCGACCGCGCACCCGATGGCGGTCCTCTCGTCGATGGTCTGCTCGCTCTCGAGCTACTACCCCGACGCGCTCGATGTGGACAACAAGGACCTCATCGACATCACCATCGCGCGCCTGCTCGCCAAGGTCCGCACCATCGCGGCGTTCGCGTACAAAAAGTCGATTGGCCAGCCGTTCGTCTACCCGAAGAATTCGCTGCGTTACTGCGCGAACTTCCTGAACATGATGTTCAGCGTTCCGGCCGAGCCCTACGAGATCGATCCCGACATCGAGAAGGTTCTGAACGTCCTTCTCATTCTGCACGCGGACCACGAACAAAACTGTTCGACATCGACCGTGCGGCTCGTCGGCAGCTCGAAGGCCAACCTGTTCGCCTCGATTTCGGCAGGCATCTGCGCGCTCTGGGGCCCGCTTCACGGCGGCGCGAACCAGGAGGTCATCGAGATGCTCGACTCCATCCAGCGCGACGGTGGAGACGTGAGCAAGTACATCGCGATGGCGAAGGATAAATCGTCCACCTTCCGCCTCATGGGCTTTGGCCACCGCGTCTACAAGAACTTCGACCCGCGCGCGAAGCTCATCAAGGCGTGCGCCGACCAAGTGCTGGCCAAGAAGGGCAACGATGCCCTCCTCGACATCGCCAAGGGCCTCGAGGAAGCGGCGCTCAAAGACAGCTACTTCGTCGAGCGCAAGCTGTACCCCAATGTCGACTTCTACTCGGGAATCATCTACCGCGCGCTCGGCTTCCCGACCAACATGTTCACCGTCCTCTTCGCCCTCGGGCGCCTCCCCGGTTGGATCGCCCACTGGAAGGAAATGATGGACGATCCGCAGACGAAGATCGGCCGCCCGCGCCAGATCTACACGGGCCCCACCCTCACCCCGTACGTCCCCATCGACCAGCGCAAGTAACCTGCGAACGTAAAGCGCCAGCGCGCAACGGCGGGCCTCCGAGCCCGCCGTTTTCGTTTTGTGCGCGATTCGTTTCGTGGCGATTCGTTTCGTGCGCGATCAGGTCCCCAGGATCCACTCCATCAGCAGATCGCCCAAGAACAGGTACTCCAGGATCCCCAAAATGAGGAACGGCCCAAACGCAATGGGGGCCTGACCGATCCCCTCGGGCGCCTCACCCAGCGGATCTTCTTTGAGGAGCGCGCGCGCCTCTTCATCGCCTTCGGCGGCGGCGCGTTGGAGCTCCTCGCGGTCCTCCTTGACCGCCTGCGGCTCGTCGATGCGCCCGCGCACCAAATAGACGACCCCCGCCCAGAGGGCGCCCTGGATCGACCCCGCAAAGAGAACGAAGAGCGTGGCCGGAAAGATGCCGAACCACGCGGCCGCGAGCGCCAAGAGCTTCGCATCGCCCAGCCCGATGCCCGCGCGCCCGCGCACCGCCTTGTAGATCACATGGAACGGCAGCCATATGCCCACGAACGCGACCGCCGCCGAGATGCCGGACTCCAGGTACGAGCTCCCGCGGTAGGGCGCGGTGACGATGCCGAGCAAGGCCCCACCCAGGGTGATGGGGTCCGGCAAATACATGTATTCCGCATCGATAAAGGCGGCCGCGAGCAATCCCAGGCCCAAGGTCAAATCGACCAAGTAAACGATCGCGGCCGTGCCGAGCGACGAGTCCGCGTGAAGCGGGCGCACCAAGAGCTCGAAGATGGCGAGCGAGAGCGCTGCGGCGAGCACCTCCACCAGCGGGTAGCGCGGGCTCACCTTCGCGCCGCAGCATCGCGCGCGACCCCGCAAGATCAGGTACGAGAGCACGGGCACGTTGTCGTAGGCCGCGATGGGGGCCTCGCACGCGGGGCAGCGGGATCGCGGGCGCACGATGGAGAGCTCGCGTGGCACGCGGTAGATGACCACGTTGAGAAAGCTCCCCCAAAGGAGCCCGAAGACAATCACGCACGTCCGGGAGAACCCGAGGGGGATTTCGTTCAACGTCATCCGGGCAACATGTCTATCATGCGCCGCGATGCTCCTCGAGATCAGCCCGGATCATCCGGAACCCCGCAAGATTCGGCGCGCCGTCGAGGCGCTCGAGGCCGGCGAGGTGATCGGGTACCCCACCGACACGGTGTATGGCCTCGGGTGCGACGTGATGAACAAGCGCGCCGTCGAGCGGCTCTATGCCATCAAGCAGATTGACTCGTCGCACAAGCTCGCCTTCGTCTGTCCCGATTTGAGCGAGATCGCGCGTTACGCCATCGTCGAAAATCAAGCGTACCGTATTCTTCGCCACTACCTGCCCGGACCCTACTGTTTCGTGCTGGAGGCCACGCGCGAGGTGCCGAAGCTCATTCAATCGAAGCGCAAGACGGTCGGCATCCGCGTGCCGAACCACGAGGTGATCCGCGCCATCACCCGCGAGCTCGGGAGGCCGGTCATCTCGACCACGGCGCAGCGCGCCGGGGAGGATCCGTACATCGACCCGCGGGAGATCCGCGATACATTTCACGGCCTCGCCTTGGTGATCGACTCCGGGGCCGGTGGGATGATCCCGAGCACCGTCATCGATTTGACCAAGGTGCCGCCCGAGGTTTTGCGGGAGGGCGCGGGCTCCACCGAAGATTTCGTCTGAGGGCGGTCCACGTTCCACCCGCGCGCGAGCGCCGCGCGGTGCGCCTGCTTCGCCCAACCGACCGCCTCCACGAGCGCCCGCTCGCCGTGCGACGAGGCCCCCGCGAGCCGCCCGGCGATGAGCGATGCGAGCACGCACCCCCCGCCGTGAAGCACCAAACCATCGATGCGGCGAGCACGGAACCGATGCACCGTGGCCCCCACAGAGAGCACGTCGATGGCATCACGGCCCTCGAGGTGTCCTCCCTTCACCAAGACGGCGCGAGCCCCCATCGCACGCAGCTGCCCGGCCGCACGTACCGCGTCGTCCACGGTTCGAATGCGCGAGCCGGTGAGCACCTCCGCCTCGGGGGCGTTGGGCGTGAGGAGGGTGGCGTGGGGGAGCACCCCGCGCAAAAAAGCGTCGACCGCCGTGCGATCGAGCAGGCGCGCGCGCCCGCGGGTGGCGAACATCACGGGATCGACGACGGCGGGGATGTCCAAATGCGACGCGAGCAACCGCCCGACGGCGCGCACATTGGCGATGCTGCCCAGCGCCCCCAGCTTGAAGGCTCGAACCCTCTGATGGCGAATCACTTCGCGCGCTTGGGCGAGCACCTCCCGCGCCTCGAGGGAGCGCACGCTTCGAAGGCCGCCGGTCGATTGCACCGTGATCACCGCCAAGGCGGCGCAGCCGAACACCCCCGCGGCGGTGAAGGCCCTTAGATCGGCGGCAATCCCCGCGCCGCCTCCGGGATCGAGTCCACCGATGGCGAGGGCGCAGGGTCGAGAATTCACGCGTGCAGGCATGGGCGCGACATTGACACCTTCGCGTTCGTCCTGCTACCTGAGAAGCTCCATGCGAGCGTGGCTCACGGCGGGTGCAGCGAGCGTCGCCCTCACCGCTTCGACGATTCTCACGCCGGGCTTCGCAGGCACCGCGCACGCGCAATGCGTGGACGATGCTCTGAAAGAGGAGCTGGTCGGCGGGCGGCATTACCGCGGCGTGCAGGAGCGACTCTTCACCAAGGCGTTCCGGCACGAACTTTCCGGCATGGGAGGATATTACGCAGCCGACCTGTATTCGTCGAATTGGGTCGTGGGCGGCGCGTACACCTTCCACTTCTCCGAGGACTTGGCGCTGGAGGCCAGCGTGGCCTTCACCCGCTTCCGCACCTCGGTGACCGACAGCTACGAGCGTCGCTATCCGCAGGTGCAGGTCGAGGACCGCACCGACAAACCCGGCCGTCTCTATTTCGGGCACCTGGTGTGGTCATTTGCCTATGGGAAGCTCCGCTGGATGGGGGGCGGAATCACCCGATTCGATTTCAACGCCGCGATCGGGGCAGGCCTCACTGACGATACGACATCGCGCGGCATCACCGGCAGCTTTGGGCTCGGGACCAAGTGGTACTTTGGTAAGTGGTTTGGCGTCCGCCTCGACATTCGCGACCATATTTTGAAGGAGGTGCTCGTGGGCGAAGAGCACCTGGTCAACGACATCATCGTGACCATCGGGCCCAGCATCTTCTTCCCCTTCGGCGGCTGAAAGGGCACCATCGGGGACGATGAAGAAGCGCGCCGTGTGCCTAGGGCTCCTTGCCGCGAGCACGGCGGCCGCGTTCGTACTGGCCGCGCCGTTGGTGCTGGCGGCGCCTGCGAGCCCGGCGTCCCCGGGCGCCCCGGGTTCTTCCGGTGCGGCGGCCGAGCGGGTCGACCATCCGGCGACGCAGCTCGCGTCCAAGCTGTCGCCTTTGAACCCGCCGGCCAGCGAAATGCCGCCTCCGTTTTCGGCCATTGGGGCGGGCGCGGCCGACGGAGGCGTGGCCGGCGATGGGGGCGCACCCGGCGAGCGCGATCCCAATGCGGAGGCCGTCGATCACGACCAAGTGCTCTTCGAGATCGCCAAAGACCGCGCCCGAGCGCCGTCGGCTGCCAATCAGCCGCCCGCGCAATGGCGGCTGGACGACGTGAAGACCCGCGTGGCGGAGGCGGAGGAGCTGCTCTACTCGGGCAAGGTCAACGAAGCCATCGTGCGCTTGTCGGCCATGATCGAGCACCCGCGCTTCGAGGCCTTCGCCGAGGACGACGCCGGACGCGCGGCCGTCTATCTCTTGGGCGACGCCTATGCGACCGCCGGAATTTACGAGGCGGCGCGCACCAACTTGCGGCGCGTCCTCACCACGCGCGGCGCGTGGAACAACCGCGGCACGTATGCGCGCCGCGCGGTGCGGCGTTTGGTCGAAATGGCCATCGAGGGGCAGCTGTTCGCCAAGGTTTCGGACGATCTGCGCGCCGTCCCGGCGCAGGCGCCCGAGGAGACGCGCGGTGAGATCGCGTACCTGACGGGTCGCGCCAGAGAGGCGGCGGGGGACCCCGAGGGTGCGTTCGCGGCCTACGGGCAGGTCACGCAGCGCTCGCGGTTCTGGGCGCAGGCCACGTACCTCCAAGGGCTCATCGCGGTCGAAAAGGGCCGGTACAAGGAGGGCGAAAACCTCTTTTGCAAAGTGGCCGACCCCATGCGCCAATCGCACACGACCCGCGTGTTCGCGGACGAGCACTATTTCGCGGTGCGCGATCTGGCGCGCCTCGCGCTGGGGCGCGTGGCCCACGAACAGTTTCGATTCGACGACTCGCGTTACTATTACTACTTGGTGCCGCGCGACAGCGATCGCCTCGCCGAGGCGCTCTACGAGGCGGCCACCGGCCGCTACGAGAAGAAGGACTACCAGGGCGCGCGGGAGCTGCTCGACGAGCTCCGAGCGCTGCGCGTGCACCACGCCTACGAGGACGAGGCGTGGATCCTCGATGCGTACGTGGATCTTGCACAATGCAAGTTTCCGGAGGCCGACCAAAAGCTCATCACGTTCATCCGCCGCTACGAGCCGGTGCGTGACACGGCCCGCCGCACCATGACCGACGAACGCGCCATGCAGTCCATCGTCACGGCCGCGCGCTCCGGCACGGACGCGGGCCCCGCCGCCACCATCGCCGCGCTCCTTCGCATCAACCCGACGTACGGCATGCTCACGCGCAAACGCGCCGTGCTCGATCGCGAGACGCGTGGCCTCACCGCCAGCGCGCCGCTGCAATCGCGCATCGACACCGTGCGCCGCGAGATCGCACAAGCCGAAACGGAGCTGGCCAAAGACGCCCTCGGCCGTCTCGATCGGCGCCTCTCGCGCTTGCTCCGGCGCGCGCGCCTGGCCCGCATCGAGTCCGTCCTCGGCCGCAAGCGCGCCCTCGAGGTCGAGATCGAAGCCATCCAGAGCGGCATCCTCCCCCGCGGCGCCCTCGACTCCCTCGACGCCGCCCGCTACCTGCAAGACAACGAAGAATACTGGCCCTTCGAAGGCGACGACTGGCCCGACGAGTTCGTCGGCGGCGAGGGTCCGCGGTGAGAAAGATCGCTCGCGTAGGGACGGTCGCGGCCGTCTTCGCCCTCCTCGCCTTGCCCGCCCCGCTGCGCGCGGCGCCGGGCCGGGAGACCGTAAAAGCTGCCGCCGAGCGCTCCGTTCAACCCAGCTCCTCCGGCTCCTCCACCCCAAACCTCCCGCGGGGGGGGAGGGAGCAGGGCCGGCGCTCCGCGATCCCCGTCATCAAAGGGACGCGCGTACCGGACGCCATGCGCGAGCAATTGCGCGCATCGCTCGAGGCCCGCATCGACCGGAACCTCGCGCAGATCAAGACGCTTCGGCAGGAGGCGCTCGGGCTGCTCACCACCTTCGTGCAAGAGTCGCCGCGCGATTCGGCGGAGATGCCGGAGGCCCTGCTCCGCTTGGGCGAGCTGAAATGGGAGGCGGAGCGCGACGCGTTCATCGCCCGCTTCAAAACCTGGGAGACGCGCCCGCCGGACCAACGCGGCCCCACCCCGGAGCCCAATTACCAGCCCGCGCGCGAGCTCTTCGGCCGCGTTTTGCGCGATTACCCCGCGTTCACGGACTACGATCTGGCGCTCTACGTCGATGGCTTCTTGGCCACCGAGCAGGGCAAATCCGACGAGGCGCTCACCCGGTTCGAGCGCATCTTGAAGGAGTACCCCCGCTCGCGTTTTACGCCCGACGCGCACATGGCGAAGGCGGAGTCCCTCTTCTACGGCAAATACGATTATCCGGGCGCGCTGGCCGAATACGAGCAAGTCCTTCGCTTCAAGAACAGCGATCTCTATGGCCTCGCCCTCTTCAAGAGCGCCTGGTGCCACTGGCGCATCGGAAACAGCGACGAGGCCGCCCGAAGGTTCGTCAGCGTCTTCGAGGTGACCGACACCCGCGGCAAAGCCGCCACCACCGCCCAGCGCAAACAGCTCGACGAGCTCCAGGGCGAGGCGCTCAAGTACTTGGTCGAGGTGTTCACGGAGGACGAGCGCAACACGGCCTCCGACGTCCACGGCTTCCTCACCAAGATCGGCGGCGAGCGCTTCGCCGGGAAGGTCGTGCGCGCGCTGGCCGAGACCTTCTTCGACCAAGCGCACTACGAGCGCAGCATCGAAGCGTACGAGCTCCTGCTCAAGCTCGAGCCGACCAGCCGCGACGCAGGCCTCTGGGTGCTCCGCATCGCCGCGTGCTACAGCATCATCGAGGACTACCCGAGGCTCCGCGCCACCTACGCCCGCGCGCTCACCGGGTACACGGCGGGCAGCTCGTGGGCGAAGAGCCAGACCGATCCCCAAGTGGTCGGCTCCACCACCGCCGCCATCGAAGCGCAGCTCCGCGAGCACGCCGTGAACCTCCACGGCAAAGCGCAGCGCGACAAAACGAGCCGGGCCGAGTTCGAGGGCGCCGCGGGCCTCTACGAAGTTTATTTATCCCGTTTTGGGTCCTCGCCCACCGCGTATCAAATTCATTTTTACCTCGGCGATATTTACTTTTACCACCTCGACAAAGACACCGACGCGGCCACGCATTACATGCTCGCGGCCCGGCGCATCCCCGACGCGGAGGCGCAGCGCGAGCCGCTCAAGACGATGCGCCACGACGCCATCTACAACGCGCTGGCCGCCCTGGAGCGGGTGCGCTTCGCGGAGCTCGATCGCCGCAAAAAGACGGGCGGCGCGGCCCAGGAGAGCGAGGCGGACAAAAAATTCGCCGAGGCCCTCGATCTGTACGCGCAGCTCTATCCGAACGATCCCGCGCTGCCGGAGCTCTTCTTCCGACAAGGAAGGCTCTATTACGACAATGGCGTCTACGATTCGGCCGTGAAGATTTGGGGCGCGCTCCTCGAAAAGTTCCCCCGCAGCCAATATGCGCATGGCGCCGGCGAGCTCATTCTCGATTCGTTCAATCGCTCCAAAGATTACGAGAACATCGAGACGTGGGCGCGAAGGCTCAAAACGGCGCCCGCGTTCCAAGACGCGCAGACGCAGCGCAAGCTCGACGCGCTCATCGTGCAGGCGGTCTTCAAGCAGGGCGAGCAGAAGGTGGCGGCCGGCGATCACGCGGGGGCCGCCAAGGCATACCTCCGCGCGGCCCGGGAATTTCCGCGCGATCCGCGGGCGGCGCAGGCCTGCGTGAACGCGGAGCTGGCGGCGCAGAAGGCGGGCGACTTCGGCACCTTGAAAGAGGCGGCGGTGCTGGTGACGGGGCGCGAGTACAAGGACAAGCCCGAGTCGCCGCTGGGGGCGTGGACGGCGGCCACCACCTTTCAATCGATGGGGCTCTACGCCGAGGCGGCGGAGTTCGATGAGACCATCGCGTCCTCGAATACGCGCGAGTATCCGAATTACCAGCGGTTCGAGCACACCAAAGACGCCGCGCACAACGCGGTCGTGCTCCGGTCGGCGCTGGGGGAGAACGACAAAACGGTCGCCAATGGCAATCGGTATTTGGCGCAATATGGAACTACGTCCGACTCGGACGAGGTCGTATTTCTCATGGGTCAGGCGCATCAAAACGCGGGGCGCCACCGGGAGGCGACGGAGCTTTACCATCGCTATTTGTCCAAGACGAAGAACTTGGATCACCGGGTCCAGGGTTACGTGCTCCTCGCGCTGGCGCAGATTCAAATGCGCGACGAAAAAGGCGCCGGCGAATCGTTGAAGAGCGCCGTCGCCCTCGGCAAACGCCACAAAGGCGAGCTCGGGCCCGATGGCCGGTATGCGGCGGCGCGGGCGCGCTACCTCGAAGGGGAGCGCATCTTGAATCGATTCGACAAGATTCAGATTCAAGGCGATACGAAGCAGCTCTCCTCGCGCTTGAAGGAGAAGGCGGAGCTCTTGAAGCAAGCCTCCACCGTCTTTTTGGACACCGTGTCGCTCGGCGTGGCCGAGTGGACGACGGCCGCGCTTTATCAAATCGGGCACGCGTACGAGTCGTTCGCCAAATCGCTGCGCGAGGCGCCGGTGCCCCCGAGCCTCTCGGCCGCCGACAAAGAAGTGTACAGCCAGCAGATCGAATCCTTCGTGGTGCCCATGGAGGAGCGCAGCATCGACAGCTACGAGACGGGGTGGAAGAAGGCCCTCGACTTGGGCATCTACAACCGATGGACCGCCAAGATGCGCGAGGCGCTCGGACGGCTCAACGGCGAGCTCTATCCCCCGCTGCGCGAGACCGGCTTCGACGTGCGCACCGTGTCCGCGGCGCCATTTCCGCCGCTGTTCGAAGCGCCCCGGCGAGGTGAGAAATGATGCGCAGCGCGACCCGGACCGCGGCGGCCATGCTCACGTGCGCGTGCGCGCTGCTCGCGGCGTGCGGAGGGTCCGCGCCGCAGAAGGTGGCCGTCGCCACGAGCGCCAAGAAGGTGGTGCCGCCGCCCCAGTCGTCGGCGGTCACCAAAATGGTGCAGGGGACCCTGGCGGCCAAGGAGCCGAGCGGGCGCGAGCGCGCGATCCAGCTCTTTCGCGAGGCGATCGCGCTCGATCCGAACCTCTGGGAGGCGCACTACGATTTGGGCGTGGTGATGGCCGGCGGCGGCGATCTGGCGGGGGCCGAGGACGCCTTGCGCCGATCGGCCAAGCTCGCGCCCGACGCCATCGAGGTGGTGATGGCCTTGGCCGAGGTCGAGCGCCGGCGCGGCGAGAACAAAGAGGGCGCGGAGATCCTCGGGGACTATTTGCGTCGGCACCCGCAGTCGCCCGATATCCAAGCGCGGTACGTGGCGGCGCTGCGTGACTCCGGACAGCTCGACAAGGCCATGTCGCAGGCGCGCGATCTCCTGGTGAAGCGGCCCGGCGATGCGGCGGCCCTGGCGGAGCTCGCGCTCTGCCACCTCGCCAAGGGCGAGCGCGACATGGCGCAGCTCCTCACGCAACAAGCGCGCACCGCGAACGCCAAGAGCGCGGTGGCGGAGCGGGCCACGGGCCTGGTGCTGCTCGCGGCCGGCGACGACGCGCGCGCGTTCGCGGCGTTCGCCAAGGCGGCGCAGTACGATCCGCAAGATACGACGGCGCGGCTCAACATGGGCAGCGTGCTGTTGCGCGCGGGCGCATACGCCAAGGCGGAGGAGCAGTACCGCGCCATTTTGGCCGTGTCCCCCGAGGACGGCGACGCAAAGATCGGCCTCGCCGCCGCGCTTCGCGGTCAGGGGAGCCGCGAGCGCTCGGGCAAGTGGGACGAGGCGCGCTCGGTGCTGGAGGGGCTCTTGGCGCGCGAGCCGCACAACGTGGCCGCGCTGTTCAACCTGGCGGTGCTGGACATCGAATTTTTGAAGCGCCCGGCCGACGCGCGGCCGCTCATCGTGCGCTTTCTCTCCGATGCACCTGGCGATCACCCTGCCCGCGCCGAGGCCGAGCGCTACTTGGGGTTGCTGAAGGAGACCGCCAAATGAAGCGGGTGAAGCGAGCGAAGTGGGTGCTCGGGTTCGTGCTGACCATGGCGGTCACATTGGGCGTGCTCGCGCTCACGTCGGCCGTGGGCTCCGCCCAAACGCGCCACAAAGGCGGCGCGGGCAAAGGTGGAAAGCCGCGGATCACCAAGCCGGTTCGCGAGACCGCGACCAGCGCCGACACGGTGGATGCATCGGCACCACGAAGCGCCCCTGCCGCCGTCGTCGGACGTGAAACGCTCGGCGACGCGGGCGTGGTCGACGTGAAGACGCTCGACTCGGGCACGAAGGTGCTTCGCTTTGGCGAGCTGGAGATCGAAGGGCGCCTCCGCAGCCCGCAGATCGTCTACTTCCTGCGGCGCGTACGGGCCGAGTTCGCCGCCGAGGATCTCGGGCACCGCAGCTTTCTGCGCGAGCTGTCCGAGACGCGGCGCGATCCGAATTTTACGGGCGAGTAGAAGCGGCGCGAATCGACGTGTAAACCAAGGCGAATCGAAGCGCTCGCGGCGCGCGGCATCGCACGGAGATCGAAGCATTCCCGCTTCGTGCGGGCCTGGATGTTGCTGAAACTTAACGCGAGTTCATGAAGCGCGAATCCCTTACGAACACCACACCGACTTTCTCACGTACTTACCGCGCCAGCGCGCTCGCAGGATGGCGCGCGCTCCTTCACGATCGCCGCGGGGTCTCGACGGTCGAATACGCACTTCTGCTCGTCGCCATTTTGCTCTTGGTTGCCATGGGATTCCGCGCGCTTGGCGGTGTCACTGGCAAGTCGGCGACGAACGCCACAGCGGTGCTCATGGGCGGCAATGCACCGCCGCCCGGTAACGGCGTTGGCACGCCGGGCACGGGCAATGGACAGCCGGGAAATGGCACGGGGACGACGGATCCGGGTGGACGCACGGACCCCCCCGGACCCAATGACGTTCCCCGCGATCCGGGCAATCCGCCGGGGACGAACCCCACGACCAACAACCCTGTCGTCACCGATCCCAACACGGCCGTCTTCTGGTCGGGGAACACGGATGGTGTCGGCGGCGCGCAAGTCTCGAGCGACATTGCCGGGGGCTACGGCGCGGTCACCTTGGGCGACGTGCTCAAGCAACGCGGGATCCCCACCCCCGCCGACGACGACTGGAGCCCCGCCGCGCAGAAGTTCTGGACGGATAAGTCGCGCGAGTTTGCCGAGGGAGCATCGGGCACGGTTCGCGTGGTGCTTGGCGAGAACCGCCGGCCCGGTAACATTTGGGATACGGTGGAGATGCCGACCTTGAAAAATAACCCCAACGTGACTCAGATCATCGCCATCGATCCGAAGACGAAGAAGGAGACGGTCATCTACACCCGACCGTAATCGTCATCACGATGGAGCGCCCGAAATGAGCACGATCCGAGTCGTCGAGGTCACGCGAGGCCATATCCGCGTTCAGGTCGGGGATCGCTCTCTGACCATCCAAGGCGAAGGTCATCTGCCTGCGCCCGGCTCCCCGGGTTACCTCATTTACGCGAACTCGATTCGCGCGTGGGACCCGCCGCACCAAAGCGACGCGCTGGACTTGGCGCAAAAGAAGGACATTTTGACGGGGGTCCTTCGCCACTTCGATGCCAAAGGGACGCACTACACCGTCGAAGGTGAACCGACGTAAAACGTCGCATCGCGGTGCACGGCGTCGGCATCTGTCGCGGAGTCTCGCGTCGACGCCTGTTGCGATGCACGGCCTAGACGCCTGTCGCGGGGGTCTCGCGGCGACGCCTGTTGCGATGCACGGCCTAGACGCCTGTCGCGGGTGCACGGCGTTGACGCCTGCTGCGGGTCCCGCGGCGACGCCTGTTGCAATTCACGGCCGAGACGCCGGTTGCGGCACACGGCGTTGACGCCCCTGTTGCGGGGTCCCGAGTCCACACCGTTGGGGGGACCGAGGTAAACACAGTATCGCGGACGATGGCGTATTCCGCCAATCGATCGCGACGAGATGGCGCATTCGCGGCGAGCCTTTGCTACTGTTGAAGACTACGACTCGTTTGCTTGATCCAGCAGCCGAGCAACCGGAAGCATGGTCGCCGCCCGAATCGCACCACAGCATCTGCGTGTATCCCTCGCCTGGGGAACGACGGTTCTCGCGGTCAAAACGCTGTCGCGAGGCGAGTCGTTCGAGTTCGAAGACGGCGCGCGCGCCAAAGGCTCGACGTCCAACGGAAAAGCCGGACCGCCGCTGCCCATCCCCGATGGCCTCGAGATTAGCCCCGTTCCGGTGCGCGGCGCGCCCGGGGGCTGGGAGATCGACGCGCGCGGTGTGCGCAGCGGATTTTTCCGGCTGCGGGGGCGCGATGAAGATGCGCTCTCGATCGCGCGAAGCGGGGTGCCCATCCCCATTGTGCCGGGCGACTACGGTGTACTGCAATATGGGCTATTCTCGCTCTTTTTTCAGTACACGGACGCACCCAACAAAAACCTGAAGGGTTGGTCGGGCATCGAGCTCCTCGTCCTTTTGGCGATCTTCTCCAGCGTGGTGCTGCACCTCGGCGGCATCGGCCTGCTGCGCGCGCTCACCACCCCGCCTCCGATTGCAAAGCCCATCGAGCTGGCGAGCCCCGAAGAATTCGCCGAGCGCTTCCGCGTTCATCGCGCTTCCCTCGAAGAACCTCCGCCCCCGGCGGCGGCGGCGAGCGCCCAGGCCGGAGGAACGGGGGTCAAAGACCCGGGCGCGCACGACAAGAAAAACCAAGGCGGCGGGAAGAAGATGCCGGGGCCCGAAGGAAAGCTCGGGAAGAAAGGTCCCTCCGATCGCACGGAGGTCGATGGTCCCGTGCGCCCCTCGAACCACGTCGGAGGTTTGAGCGAGGTGCTCGAATCCGATGCGGGCCAGGAGATCAAGCGCGAGCTCGACAAGCTCGGCCGCGTGGCCGACGCGCTCTCGGGGCTCAACTCCGCCAACATCCTGCTCGGCGGTGGAACGGGGACAGGCCTCAAGGGAACCAACGCGGGCGGCGGCGGTCGCACGGCCGGGGTCCCGTTTGGCGCGGGCACCCTCAACACCGGCGCGGGCCTAGGAACCGGCGGAGGCTTGGGTACCGGAGGCGGCGGTCTCGGCGGCGCTGGGACCGGCGGACCCGGCCTAGGAGGTCAAGGGCGCGGCAACGGCAGCGGCAATGGCAAAGGAAACGGCGGAGGCGGGTCGCGCGAAGCGCAGGTGAGCACCGGCGGCGCGGTGGCCGCGAAGGGCGGGCTCTCCCCCGAGCAAGTGCGGCGCGTGGTGGTCGCGCACGAGGGCGCGCTGCGCGCATGCTACGAGAGCGAGGCGCAGCGCAATCCCAACCTGCGCGGCGGGCTGACCGTCTCATGGCAGATCGAGGGCAGTGGAAGCGTAACGAGCGCTTCGGTTGCATCGAGCACCCTGGACAATGCGCGGGTCGAAGGATGCGTGGTGCGGCAGGTCCGTTCGTGGAAGTTCCCCACCAGCGATACGTCGACCAACGTGAACTACCCCTTCAAATTCGGCGTCGGGGGGTAGTCGATGTGTACTAGATCCATCCGGCATTGATTCGAGCAGGAAAACCTACCGTCCGTCGCGTGGCCCTCATCGGATATGGCGCCATGGGGCAGCGTCATGCGCGAGCGCTCCTCGCGTTGCCGGAGCGAGCCACCGTCACGGGGTTCTACGATGTTCGTGACATCGACAGCGCGCTGCCCTTGCACAGCGCCGAGGCCGAGGCCATCGCCCACGCCGACGTGGTGTTCGTGGCCACCCCCATCGCCGCCCATGTGAGCACGGTGCTGCGCGCGCTGCGCGCGGGGCGCGATGTCTTCGTGGAGAAGCCCATCGGCGCCACCGCGGACGAAGCGTCGGCCATGGTCGATGCGGCGGAGCGAAGCGGGCGCCGGCTCTTCGTCGGGCACTCGGAGCGGTTCAATCCCGTGGTGCGCGCCCTGCACCGCGAAGTGCGCCCCGAAAGCATCCTCCGAACCACGTTCTGCCGCATGGCCGCCGCCAGGCCCAGCGCCCCGAGCGGTGAGTCCCGCCGTGCGCGCGCGCGCGACCTGCTGCTCAACCTCGCCGTCCACGATCTCGATCTCGCCGCGTACGTCACCGGCTCCCGCGCCATGGTGCACGCCGCCTTCGGCCGTGAAGACGCGGCCGACGTGCTGCTCGCGACCGGCCGCGGCCCCGCGCACATCCGGGTGGGGCGCGAGGGCGAACGCGAACGCTGGGTGCTCGTCACCACGGACCGGGCGACGTACCGCGGCGATCTTCTGCACTTTCGCCTGACCGTGCGCGATACGGCCACGACGCGCGAGCGCGAGGTGCCGCTCGAGACCGAGGAGCCGCTGCTCGCGCAAGCGCGCGCCGTCTTCGATGCGCTCGATGGAAAGCCGTCGGAGATCGCCGAGGGCCTCGACGGCGCACGCGCCGTTCGACTGGCGGAAAAGTCGTTGGCGTTGCTTCGCAAGCCGCAGCCCCTGCCGCAGCCGGCCGAGGTCGCGGAATACGCCGGCTACGCAGGCGATCCGGCCGAGTAGACGCGGTCAGCGCCGGCGCGCGCCGCCGCGCGACAGGTGCGCGATGGCTTGCCCGAGCCCGTCCAACGTGAGCTGGAACATGGGAAACACCTGCGCGAGCGCCTCCGCGGTGCCGCCCTTCCAGTACTGCGGCGGATCGGGGTTGAGCCACACGCTCTTGCGGAAGTGATCGGCGATGAGCTGCATCCAGCGAATGCCCTGCATCGAGCTCTCGCCGGGGTGCTTCGAGTAGTACGCCCAATCGCCGCCGCCGAGCAGCTCGCCCGGGTGCATGGCCGCGTCGCCCACCATCACCAGTTTGTACTCGGCGTGGCAGGCGTCGAGCACGTCGCGCACGCGCACCGGATCGACGAAGCGCTCGGTCTCGTACAGGTTTCCGTAGATGCAGTTGTGAAAGTAGTACGTCTTCAGCTCGCGGATGTTGGAGGCCCGCTTGGCCGCGGAGAAGAGCTGGGAGACCAGGTGCGCGTGCGGATCCATCGAGCCGCCCACGTCCATCAAGAGCAGCACGCGCACATTGGAGCGCTTCGGCGGGCGGAGCACGATCTCCAGCTCGCCCGCGTTCTTGGCCGTCTCGGAGATGGTCTCGTCGAGGTCGAGCTCGAGCGCGTCCCCCTCGCGCGCGAACGCACGAAGCTTGCGCAGCGCCACCTCGATCTGACGCACGTCCAGCACCAGATCGGAGCGATAGGGCTTGTAACGGCGCGCGTCCGCGATGCCCATCGCGCTGCGGCCACCGCCCATTTTGCCCACGCGAAGCCCGCTCGGGTGCGCGCCGTTGGCGCCGAAGGGGCTCGTTCCGCCCGTTCCGATCCAGCGATTGCCCCCGTCGTGGCGCTCCTTCTGCTCGCGCTGCCGCTCCTCGAAGAGCCTTCGCAGCTCCTCCATGTCGAGCGACTGGATGAGCGCCAGCTCCTCCGGGGTCAGCTCGCGCCGATCGCGCGCGTCTTTCAGCCACTCTTCCAGCTCGTCGAGCAGTTGCACGCTCGCCGTCTCGATGCCGCGGAAGTGCGAGAGGAACGCCTGATCGAAGGCGTCGAGATCCCCTTCGCGGTGCACGCAGACGGCGCGCGCCACATGGTAGAAGCCGTCGAGCGAGCTATCGTGCAGACCGAGCGCGAGCGCCCGCGCCAAGGACATGGCCTCTTGCGCGCCGATTTTGACTTTGCGCGCGCGCAGCTCGAAGAGAAACGGGACGAACATGCTCACGTAGTTCTGCCTGCGCCGTGGACCCTTGCAAGCTCTTCGATCAAATCGTCGTGAATCTTGCCATTGGTTGCGATGAGCTCGCCGCCAAGAAGGTTCTCGGTGCTGCCGCGGTAGTTGGTCACGCGTCCTCCGGCGCCCAACACGATGGCCGCCCCGCCGGAGATGTCCCACGGATTGAGCTTTCGCTCCCAGTAGCCGTCGTACGTTCCCTCGGCCACCAGGCACAAATCCATGGCCGCCGATCCGCAGCGGCGCACCGCTTGGCACTTCTTCTTGATGGCGACGAACGCATCGAAGTTGTTGTCGGCGCTGACCCGGCGGTCGTACGGAAACCCGGTGGCGAGCAGCGACTCCCCGAACGAGGCCACGCGGCTCACCTCGCACGGCTCCCCGTTGCGGGTGGCAAACCGTCCGGCGATGCCCGTCCACTCGCACCGAAGCGCGGGCGCGACCACCGCGCCCAGCAGCGGCATGCCCTTCACGACGAGCCCGATGGAGACGCAGAAGAACGGGTGACCGTGCACGAAGTTGGTGGTCCCATCGATGGGATCCACGTACCAAAGCGGCTCGTTCGCCGCGCCTCGCGCCGCACCTGCACCTCGTGCCGCACCTGCACCGTGCGCCGCACCTGCACCGGACGCCGCGACCTCGCCGGGCACGAGAGGGTCGGCCCCGCCTTCCTCGCCCACGACGGCAAAGGGCGTGCGCTCGTGAAGCCGTTTGCGCACGAGCACCTCGCTGGCCTTGTCGAAATCGGTCACCAGATCAATGGGCCCTTTGTGCTCGACCCGGAGCGTCTTTCGCCAACCGGAGAAGACGAGTTGGGCGGCCTCGCGCGCAACGTCGAGGGCGACGGCGAGGCATGCGCGCTGGCCATCTTCGGTTTGTACGTCGAATGCGGATGTCATGGGGTGAGCCTCGCGAGCAGACGGGAATGAAGCCCCCCAAAAGCACCGTTGGACAAGAGCGCGATCGCGTCGCCGGGCCTGGCCTCGGCGGCCAGGCGCTCGAGGATGGCATCGACGCTCGGCATGGCCTCGGCCTTGTCCCCGATGTCGCGGGCGAGGAGCTCGAGATCGAGCCGCTCGCCGGCAGGGACGTTCGCGCGCCCGAGCGGCGCCAGAAGGACGAGGTCGGCCGAGCCAAACGCGCGGGCGTAAGCTTGCTGGTGCAGCGCGCGGCAGGCGGTGGCGCTGCGCGGCTCGAACACGGCCCAGAGGCGGCCGCCCGTCTGCTCGGCATGCGCGGCCTTTTGCTTGGCCCGGAGCGCGGCGAGCGTCTCCTCCACCGCGGTGGGATGGTGCGCAAAGTCGTCGTACACGGAAATGCCGCGAGGGGCGCCGAGCAGATCCTGCCGGCGGCGCACGCCTTCGAAGGTGGCGAGCCCCGTGCGGGCGCGCAAGACGGGCACGCGAAAGCCCTCGGCGCACGCGCAAAGGGCGGCCACCGCGTCGCGTACGTTGTGCGCGCCGGGGCTCTTCATGGCGAAGCGCCCGCACGACATGCCGCCCACGAAGAGATCGAAGGGCTGCATCCCGCCCGCATCGATGGGCGCGGGCGCCGCCAGCCACGTGGGGGTGAGCTCGCCCGTGTCGTCGCCCTCGAGGGCATAGAACACGAGGCGGGCCCGCGCGTGCTCTTGCAAGGTGCGCACGGCCAGGTGCTGGCTAGCGTCGCACACGATGAGGCCCGCCTCGGGGACCTTGGCGGCCAGCTTGGCGAACTGCGCGACATAGCTCGCTTCGTCCGGATAGATGTCGATGTGATCGTGCTCGATGCCCGTCACGATGACGACGTCGTCTTCGCCCACGCCGACGTAGTCGAAGAACTTCGGCTCCTTGTGCCAGTACACCGCGTCGTACTCGTCGCCCTCGATGACGAAGGGCGCAGGCGGCGCCGAGCCGCCGACGATCTTGCGCCGCAGCGAGCCCACCGCCGCCCCCGAGGGGAAATTCTTGGGCAGCCCGCCGATGAAGTACCCCGGCTCGAGATCGGCGCTGGCGCAGATCCAGGCGCTCATGGCGCTGGTGGTCGTCTTGCCGTGGGTGCCCGTCACCACCAGCGGACGCCGCCCCGTGAGAAAATACTCGCGCAGCGCCGCCGACATGGAGAGCGCCCGAAGCCCGCGCTCGCGCACGGCCGTGGCCTCCACATTGTCGCGCCGGATGGCGTTGCCGACGACGACCAGGTCGAGCTCCCCCGCCACGTGCTCGGCCGCATAGCCGCGCAGGCACGTGACCCCCGCCGCCTCGAGCGCCGGCCCGATGGGCGGATCGAAGGCCAGATCCGACCCGCGCACCTCCCACCCCAGCTCGCGAAAGAGCATCGCGAGCGCCCCCATCCCCGTGCCCGAAATGCCTACGAGATGAACGACGTTGCTCATCGACCCTTTTCGAAGACGAACTCGTCGTCCTTGACATCCACGCGCACCACGCTGCCCGAGGCATACCCGCCCGCCAAAATCTGCTCGGCCAGCGGATCCTGCAGCCGCTTCAAGATGGCGCGCCGCAACGGTCGCGCGCCGAACGCGGGCTCGTACCCTTGCTCGACCAAGTTCATCTTGGCGGCCTCGGTCAGATCCAGCTTGATCTCGCGATCGGCCATCAGCTTCTCCAAGCGCCGCAGCTGAATGTCGACGATGCCGCGAAGATCCGCCTTGCTCAGCGGGCGGAACACCACGATGTCATCGATGCGGTTGAGGAACTCGGGCCGCAAGAAGTTGCGAAGCTCGTCGCGGAGCACGTCGCGAAGGGCGTCGCGGCCCTCCTCCGTCTCGAACAAGCGGGGCTCCGTCTCGAGGATCCGCTTGGAGCCGATGTTGCTCGTCATGATGACGACCGTGTTCGAGAAGTCCGCCGTGCGCCCGCGCCCGTCGGTGAGCCGGCCGTCGTCGAGCACTTGAAGCAGCAGGTTGAACACGTCGGCGTGCGCCTTCTCCACCTCGTCGAAGAGCAGCACGCTGTACGGGCGCCGGCGCACGGCCTCGGTCAAGAAGCCGCCTTGCTCGCTGTCGACATAGCCCGGCGGCGCGCCCACCAGGCGCTGCGCCATGTGCTTCTCCATGAACTCGCTCATATCGAGCCGGGTCATCGACTGCTCGTCGTCGAAGAGAAACTCCGCCAGCGCCTTGGCCAGCTCCGTCTTGCCCACCCCGCTGGGGCCCAGGTACAAGAACGACCCAATGGGCTTGCCCGGATCGCGGAGCCCCACCCGTCCGCGGCGCACGGCGCGCGCCACCGACCGCACCGCCTCGTCCTGACCGATCACGCGCTGGCCGAGTCGCTCCTCCATCTTGAGGAGCTTTTCGTTCTCGGCCTCCAGCATCTTCGCCACCGGGATGCCGGTCCAATCGCCCAGCACCACCGCCACGTCCTCCTCCGTCACCACGTTGGACGTGCGGCCCCCATCGTCGCGCTTCATCGCCAACTCGGCCGCCTCGAGCCGCCGTTTCACGTCGGGGATGGTTACGTGCTCGAGCTCCCCGAGCCGCGCAAAATCTTGCCGTCCGCGCGCCTCGGTCAGCTGCTGCTCCAGCTTCTCGCGCTCGGCCCGCAGCGCGTTCACCGCCGCCAGCGCCCCGCGCCGCGAGTCGAGCCGCGCCCGCATCTCGACCACCAAGGGCTCGAGCTGCGCGCGCTCTTTGTCGAGGCGCTCGCGCGTCTTGATGCTCATGGCGTCGTCGTCGTCGAGGAGCGACTGGTGCTGCGCCTTCACGGATGCCAAGCGCCGGATGGCGTTGTCGACCTCCGCCGGCACCCCATCGAGCTCGACCCGCTTTCGCGCGGCCGCCTCGTCGAGCAGATCGATGGCCGTGTCGGGGAGGGCCCGATCCTGCAAGTAGCGCTTGGCCAAGTGCACCGAGGCGACCACCGCGGGATCGCCGATTTGCACTTTGTGGTGCGCCTCGAACTTGGTGGCCAGCCCGCGCAGCATCTCGATGGCCTGATCCGGCGGCGGCGCATCGATGGTCAAGATCGAGAACCGCCGGAGCAAGCCGGGATCGCGCTCCTGCATCTTGCGCAAACCATCGGGCGTGGTCGACGCGAGCAGGCGCACCTCGCCGCGGGCGAGCATGGGCTTGAGCAGATCGCCCACCCCGCTGCCGGCCGCGCCTTGGCCGAGGAGCGAGTCGATGCCGCTGATGTAGAGCACCCGTTCGCTGCCGGCGGTGCCCTTCATGGCGCCGATCACCTGCTTCAGGCGCTCTTCAATCTCGCCGCGAAGCCGCGCGCCGGCCACCAGGGCCCCCGTCTCGAGCTCCAAAATGGAGAGGGCGGACAGGTTGTGCGGCACCTCTTTGGCCGCGATGCGCATGCACAGCGCCCCCACGATGGCCGTCTTTCCAACGCCCGGATCGCCCACCAGCAGCGGATGGTTCTTGTGGCGCCGCTCCAGGATCTGCAGGAGCCGGCGCACCTCGACGTCGCGTCCGATGACGGGATCGAAGCCACCTTGCCGCGCGCGCTCGACCAAGTCTTGCGTAAACCGCCCGGCACCCTCGGCGCCATTTCCGGAGGACGCGGCTGCCGTCCCCGGCACATCGCGCGGAACACTGCGAAGGGCGGCCATGTGGGGGCGAAAGGAGCCGGGCCCCAGCTGGAACGCTTGAAGGACGACGGCCGCGGCCCCGCGGATTTCCTGGGAGAGCGCGTTGAGCAGGTGCTCGACCTGCACGGTATTTCCGGTCGCCTCCTTCTCGGCGCGCCGGAGGAGCTCCAGCATGGCAGGCGAGAGGTACGAGAGCCCGCTGGTCGTCTTTCCAAGCCGGGAAAGCGCCGACTCCGCCTCGACGGCCACGTCCGAGGGGTCGGCGCCTGACTTCCGGAAGACCTCGGCGACCCCGCGGTCGCGATCGATGGCGCGCGCGAGCAGATGAATGGGCTCCACTTGCGCATGCTTGCGCTCGTCGGCGAGCGACTGCGCCCCGGCAACGAGCGCCTTGGCGTCGGGCGCATAGCGGTCGAGATGAATGGTGTGATCGGCAGCCATCGGGCGGGAAGGTAACATCCCCCGAGGCTCTTCGCTTCCTCGTCTGCACGGTCTGCAAGCCGCCTGCTCGCGTCCGAGGTCGCTCTCGCCCGCGTTTTGGTCCCGCCCGAGGTCCGCGCAGCGCGACCCCGATCCCTTGCCATCGCGGGGCCGAGGACCAACCCTGGGAATCGCAGCGCGACTTCCCTACCTTTTCGACGGGTAGGAGAGCCTACCGTCCGATCCCGGAGACCCCATGACCGCCCCCGTTCAGATCTACACCACCGACCACTGCGGCTATTGCGTCCGCGCCAAGATGCTCCTCACCAAGCGGAACATCGCCTTCGACGAAATCGACGTCAGCACCGACGACGAAAAGCGCGCCTGGCTCGTCAAAGCCACCGGCCAACGCACCGTCCCACAAATCTTCATCCACGGCACCCCCATCGGAGGCGCCAGCGAGCTCCACGAGCTCGACCGCTCTGGCGAGCTCGCCCGCCGCCTCGCCGTCCCGCAATCGGCGTAGCTCGTATCGAGCCGGGAGCGCGCAGCTGCACGGGGACGCGTCGCGCCAGACGTCCCCGTGCCTTACGCCCTCCCGTATCCGCTATCCCCTCACACGGAGCTCACATCTCGAACGAGAGCCCAGCCACCCAGGTGCTGGTGCCCACGAGGAGGACGTTGTTTTGACCGATCCCCTTGTACGAGGCGAACATCCACTCCGCGTACAGGTACGTGTGGTTGATCCCGATTTGATTGTCGAGGTTCTTCGCCGTGCGGCGGTCGAGCACGTCCATTTGGAATGCGAGGCCCGCGGCAAAGTGAGCGCCCCAGGTTTGACCTTTGCCGTAGGCCGTCGTCGACCCGTCGGGTGAATCGCGGTACGAGGTGCCGCCTTCGGTGTACGTGCGCCAAGGGACATAGCCGACCCCCGCTTTTCCGTAGGGGACGAGCGGGATGCCGAGCTCGCGCATGAAGACGTCGGCGCGCAGCACGCCCACGGCATACATCGGGAAGACGGAGAGCGTGGTGTCGGTGCCGGAGTCCGTGTCGGTGATCTGGCCCGTGTCCGAGAGCTTCTTCGCGGGGCCGCTCATGGTGGTGTAGCCGATGGACACACCGGGTCCCAGGGTCCCGAGGTATGGGATGCGGATGGCCTGCCAGTCGAATTCGACGGCGAACAGGAGGCGCGACGAGTCTCCGAAGGCGTCCCTCCACGGGGTCTTCCCCGTCCCTTTGAACTCGTCGTCGATCTGCGGCTTGTAGGGCGCGAAGCGAAACTCCAGCGCGAAGTTCTGCGGCGATTCGTAGTTTCGGTGACGAGGCCGCAGGATGGCATCGTCGTCGCCGGCGGAGGCTGTCGTGGAGACCAGACCCATCGCGGTGAACGCCAAGACGGCGCACGCGGGCGCGAGTCTCATGAACGCTTTCCTTTCCGACGCCGTCGCACGAGGGCGAGTCCAAACATCGATGCTGCGCCAATCACCACACCGTCCGTCACCGGCGCGCCTTCGAGCGCGCAGCCTCCGGCGAGACCGCCCGCCTCGCGGTATCGGTAGAAAAAGTCGCCGACCGGACCGGGGGTGCCGCACGCCGCGGACGAGAGCTCGCCCGAGTTCTTCGCCTTGTCGATGGCCGCCACGGCGCACGCGTACTGAACCCCGTTGACGAGATCTTTCACGGTCGCGCTGGTCGAGGCCGTGCTCTGCACGGTGGTGCGCTTCGTCTTGGGCGTGTACGGGCAGGCGCCGCCGCCTCCTCCGCCTCCTCCCCCATCGTTGGGCACGAGGACGCATGGGCCGGCATCGATGGGGGTCCCCGAGGCATCTGGCCCGGCGTCGGTGAACCCTCCGTCGGGGCACACGAGCGTCGACCCTGCGTCCGTCGTTCCACCGTCCGACGGCGCGGGATCGTTGGGGGAGAGGCTATCGACCGGGTCGCAAAAGACGTCGTAACCCGAGATGGAGGTGGCCACGCCGCTGGGAGCATTCCAACGAATGACCAAGACGCGATCGCCCTCGCCCGCGGTCACCGAGTCCGGGCCTTTCGGGCCCTTGGTGGACAACTGGACTTGGGTCGTCTGGCTCCCATCGGGGGCGGACGCCGAGTTCGCGAGCCAGAGAAAATAGATGGTGATCGATTGCGCGCCGGTCGTCGCTTGCGAATCGCACGCGCTCGAGTTGGCCGGCGTGTACTGCACGTTCTTGGGGTTCGCGTTCAGCTGCTGCGCCAGATCTTGAACGCGGATATCGACGGTGATGGCCGTCTTCAGCGACCCTCCGCCGATCGTCGCCGCAACCTGTCCGCACGTGGCGGTGGCCGAGGTGCGGGACGTGGTCGTCTCGCACGAAGCGCCCGACCAGATCTCCAGGTTGTGGCTGTCGTCGATGCCTTGAAGGTTGAGCGGAAAGCGGATCCGCACGTCCTTGTCGCAGTCCTCTTTGGTCAAGGTCGTCTCGAGGACGCCTTGCGGGTGCGCATCGGCGTTGGAGCCATCGGGCTTCACGCGCTTGATCGGTGTGCCGAGCGTGATCGTCAGCGCCGCGTCGGCGGGCGTCTCGTAAGAGACGAGCACGAGCATGGCTGCACACAACGCCAAAACGGCACGCCAGAAAGTCGAAAACCGAGGGAAGGAAGAGAAAATGCGCATTGACGAGGATCACCTTGCGGGCATGCGGCCGCGAGCGGTGAACGAGCATAGTACATGCCACGCTTATTTTTCCGAGGAGATGCTCGGAAAGTGACCGCCCGTCAGCCAAGGTGGCACCTATTCCGCCCTTCACCCCACGGCCGGCTGACAATCTGGCATAAAGACCTGCGAACCTCGTCCCATTCACCCACCCGCGGAGATCCCTCGTGATCCACCTGATCCCTTCGCACCGCAGCCGACCCTCCGATGACCCCATTTTTTCCCTGCACCGCGACGCTGTAGCCCGCGCGTCCAAGGGGGAGAAGATCATCAACGCGACCATCGGCGTGCTCCTCGACGACGACGGCAGCTTGTCCGTCCTGCCCACGGCGGCGCGCGTGGTGCACGAGACGGAGGCCGCTGCCTGGGCCGCGTACGCTCCCATCGCGGGCACGCCGGCGTTTCTCGAGGCGGTGCAGAATGACCTGTTGTCCGGCGAGCCGCGGCTTCGGGCCGCGAGCACCGCCGTGGCCACCCCCGGCGGATCGGGCGCCCTGCGGCATGCGATCGCCAACTACCTCGAGCCGGGCCAGGCGCTGCTCACCACCAGCTACTTCTGGGCGCCCTACAAAACGTTGGCCGACGAGGCCGAGCGAAAGGTCGCGACCTTCAATATGTTCTCGGCCGACGGCAAGCTCGATGTCGATGCCCTCGACCGCGCGGTGGCCAAGCAGATCGACGAGCAAGGCCGCGTGCTGCTCTTCATCAACGACCCATGCCACAACCCCACCGGCTACTCGATGCGCCGCGAGGAGTGGAAGCAGGTGGTCGAGCGGCTCGTCCCGCACGCCGAGCGCGCCCCCATCACCCTCTTGGTCGACGTGGCCTACGCCGCCTACAGCGCGGGTGCGCCCTGGGATCATCTGAGCGAGCTCACCCCGCTGCTCGGCAAGGCGGGGCTCCTGTTCGCGTGGAGCGCCTCCAAGACATTTACGCACTATGGACTGCGCGTGGGCGCGCTGGTCGCGTGTGTGGGCGACGACAAAGATCGCGCCGCCACCCAGAACGCGCTCGCCTATTCGTCGCGCGGCACCTGGTCCAACTGCAACGCGGGCGGCCAGCACGCCATCACCCGCCTCCTCTCCGATCCCGCCCTCAAGGCCGCCGCCGACGCGGAGCGCGAGGTCAAACGCCAGCTGCTCTTGAAGCGCGTGAACGTCTTCAACGAGCTCGCCCACGGCAAGAACCTGAACTACCCGCGCTACGACGGCGGCTTCTTCGTCTCCGTCTTCACCGACCAGGCCAGCGAAAAAGCCGCCAAGATGCGCGACCGCGGGGTCTTCGTCGTCCCCATCACGGGCGCCCTCCGCGTGGGCCTCTGCGCCGTTCCGCAACAGGACGTCGCCGCCCTGGTCGAGGCCCTCGCCGTCTAACGACGAACGCGCCGCGCGCGGCGACGCTCGCCGCGCGGCGACGCTCGCCGCGCGGCGACGCGCTACGATGCGTTTCGATTCGACGAGTCCGCGGTGTGCGGCCGCATGGTCACCACCGTGGCGTCGAGGCGCGTGATGGTGCGGTCCAACAGCTCCATCGCGTCCGCGTGGGTGAACGGGAGCTCCTCGTTGGTCAGCTTCTCGTAGAGCTCGGGCGCGATGTGCTGAAACGAACGGCGCGCCAGGGCCAGCACGTCGCGCGAGCCCCCGCCCACGCGCACCAGCGCCCCCAGCACGCTGAATCGCGCGGCGCTCTCGCTCCCCACCGGGCACCATCGGCCCTCCCGATCTTGCGCGTAGCCCCGCGGGATCCAGCGCGCCTCGCTCGAGATGAGCGCCCGGCCCTGCCGCAAGGTGCGCACCAAGGTGGTGGGCGTGAAGGGCGTGGTCACCAGGTTGCGCGAGGCCACCCGCCGGCCCGATACCGGCGCCTCGCGCGTCTCGTCGATGCCCCACACGAAGACGCGATCGCGGCCCCCGTTCTTGGCGCGGTAGAGCGCCACGTCGGCGCGGCCGAAGAGATCTTGCCCCGCGAACGTCTCGTTGGGGAGCACCGCGGCCACACCACCGCTGAAGGGAATCGGCGCCAAGGTGCCGTCCGAGAAGCGAAACGGGTGCTGGTGCAGGTGCGCGCGCAGACGCCCGGCCACATCGCGGGCGCGGGTGCCGTCGCAGGCGCGCAGGAGCAGGACGAACTCGTCCCCGCCGTAGCGAAAGGCTACGTCCTCGCCGCGCGTGACCGTGCGAAGGGCCGCGGCGAAATGCGCGAGCACGCGATCGCCCTCGTCGTGCCCGAAGCGATCGTTGATGGACTTGAAGCGATCCAAATCGAGGAGCAGCACCGAGAAGGGCTCCTTGTGGCGCTTGGCGTAAGCGCTCTCTTCGAGCACGCGCGCCTCGAACCCGCGCCGGTTGCCGAGCTCCGTGAGCTCGTCGACGGTCGCGTTCTTCTGGGCGAACACGAGCTCCTTCTGCAGCTTGCGCACGAACCGCACCTGCTCGGTCGCCGTCCGCAGCTTGGCGGCGAGCCCCGAGGGCGACGCGGGCATTTGCACGATGTCGGTCACGCCGTGCTCCACCATGCGCTGCACCTCGACCTCGCTGAGCGGCCGCCACGTGAAGGCGAAAATGGGCAGGTGCGCGGTGGCCTCGCCGCGACGCAGACGGCGGGTCATCTCCAGGGTCGAGGGACGCGCTTGCGATGCATCGAGCACCAAGAGCTCGACCGCGTCGGGCGCCGCATCCAGCTTGGCAAGCGCTTCCCACGCGTCCGTTGCTTCGACCACGCGAAACATCCCCGCTGGCAGTGCCCGCCGAAGATTCGCCCGCGTCTCTTTGTCTCCGTCGACCACCAATGCAGACCCCTTCGGCGGTGCCTCGCGCGACCCGATTCGTTCTTCACCCATGGAAAGCTCGAAGAAAGCCCTAGGCAAAATTCGGGCTCACGATCGATGGGCCGCCTCCTCGGACGGCAGCGGTGGAGCCTTCGCGCAAAGGCGCACCGACATGAACGATGCGTGAGGCAAAACGTCACAGCGGTGCGGCGGAGTGCGCAGCGTACCGTTGCCGTTTGGTTGCAAAGAAAGCCCGCAAAACCTCAGGTCGCGCTCACCGCGAGGTAAACGATTTCGTACCGCGTGGCACGAACCTTCTCCTCGCGGAGCGCTTGGCTCACGAGCCCCTGCATGGTCTCGAGCGCTTGCTGCCGCGTGCGCGCCGTGCACATGCAGCCCGGCACCATGAGGCATTCTGCTTCGTAGGAACCGTCTTCCTTTGGACGAAGCATGATGGGGATGTTCCGCAGCGCGTTCACGAGGTCCAAGAGGAATCCCACGCGGGGCGCATGATCGTCAATGCCGCGTGCATGCATTTCGAACCTCGCGAGCGCACGGGGCGGCCGCACGATGTGCACGATACACGCATCCTCGCGGGCCGCTATGGCCGCTCCGTGATCGCGACGTGACGTCGTCGTGACCGTTGTTTCCGACCTGGCGGTCGTCGTCTGCGTCGCGCGAAAACGCGCTTGCCGGACCGACCGCCGAGTCGAGCATCGACGAACTCGGCGGCCCTGCCGAGATGATGAGGACGCGCGTTATACCTCGTTACCTGCCGAAACCTTCGAACGACAACGCGACTTTTCCAAAGTGCGTGCCCTTTCCCAAGTAATCGAGCGCCTCACGCACCTCGGTCACGGGAAAAACTTTATCGACCACCGGCGTGATGCGGTGCAACTCCATCGCGCGCACCAACGCCTCCAGGCTGGTTCGATGACCGCCGGAAACCGCTTGCAAGCGGATCCTACGGGTCACCGTGGGGAGCAGATCCAACGTCGTCGACAGGCCTTCGACGAACCCGACGACATACACGGTCCCCCCGACGCGCGCGGCCGCGATGGAGCGCTTCAAGGTCTCGCCGCCGGCGATGTCGAGCACATGGTCCGCGCCGCGCACGCCTTGTCGCTCGGTGAGCTCGAGGACGCGCTTATCCCAATCGGGTGTTTCACGGTAGTTGATCACGTGGTGCGCGCCAAGCTCCTTGAGCCGCGCGAGCTTCGCAGGGTTGCCCGAGGTGGCGATGACCTCGGCGCCGGCCGCGCGCGCGAGCATGAGCGCAAAGAGCGACACGCCGCCGCTCCCTTGCACGACCACCGTCTGCCCGAGCTGCAGCGAGCCATAGACGAACAGGGTCTGCCACGCCGTGAGCGCGGCGATGGGAAGCGTCACCGCCTCGACGTCGCTCAAATGCGAGGGCGCGTGGACCGCGGACTCCTCGGAGACCGCCATGTACTCGGCCAGCACGCCGTCGAGCGGTCCGCCCAAGCGGGACATGTTGTCGGCGGGCGGTTCACCGTTGATCCAGTTGGTGATGTACGCGGGCAGCACGCGATCGCCTACCTTGAAGCGGCGCACACCCGGGCCGAGCGCAACGACCTCGCCCATGCCATCCGAGATGGGAATGAACGGCGGCTTCAGCGACAGATACTCACCGCGCACCACGCTCAGGTCGCGGTAGTTCAACGACGCCGCCCGCATGCGCAACAGGATTTGGCCCGGGCCGGGCGTCGGATCGGGACGCTCCACGAGACGCAGACCATCGAGGCCGAAGTGCGAGAGTTCGAAAGCTTTCATGCGCCCAACGATGCACCCGCCGGCCGCCGTGCAACAGTGCCGAAGTTTGCATGTTCAACAAGCAGAAATGCACGACCATGTCGCATCGGTCGCCTTCCGTGCATTCGGGCGCATCCGTCGCGCACCGCCGTCCGTCGCATTCCGCGCAAAAAATCACAGGAAGACGGGACGATGAAGATAGGGAATGGTCCGTCTTCCTGTGATTTTCTTTCTTCAGCTGGACTGCCTACAACTATTCAGGATTGGCGATGCTCGGGTCGCAAATGGGGGGCGCGTCCCGCCACGGATCTTCTTCTTGATAGGACGAGATCTCCGCATCCATCTTGATCTCGATTGCCTTCGGTTTCTCCCACGTCGTGGCCGTCGAAGTCTGCATGGTCCTCGCTCCTTGGTTGGGGCACTCTCGACTGCGCGTGCACGTACCAGGCCTTCGGGGTTAGTAAAGATTCTTAACAAAGGCAAGCACGCGGAGGAGAGTATACGTTCATGAACCTCACAGTGCTCGGATCGGCCGCCGGTGGCGGCTTCCCCCAATGGAATTGTGGTTGTCCGAACTGCATCGCGGTGAGGGAAGGGCGCGCAAATTTCGAGCCCCGCACCCAAGATTCGCTAGCGGTGACCGCGCGGGATCCGCGCGATGCCTCGTACGTACTCGTCAATGCATCCCCGGATTTGCTCGAGCAAATCAAGAGAACGCGCCCGTTATGGCCGAAAGCGCCCAGACATTCGCCGATTCGCGCCATCGTGCTGACCAATGGCGACATGGATCACGTTCTCGGGCTTTTTTCGCTGCGGGAGTCGTATCCGCTCGCGCTCTACGCGACCAGCGCAGTGCGTCGAGGGTTGGAGGAGAATGCCTTTTTGCGCACCTTGCAGCGCTTCGAAGGACAGCTCGTATTGCGCACCTTGGAGATCGGGCGCGAGGTGGAGATTCGAGACGCTTCGGGTGAAACCACGGGGGTACACATTCGCGCCTTTGCTGCGCCGGGGAAGCTGCCGGTGCACCTCATGGCATCGGGCACCGCCAGCGACGAGGACAATGTCGGGCTCGTGCTTCACGATGGCACCTCGCCTAAAAAGACCGCCGTGTACCTGACGGCCTGCGCCGATCTCGAGCGCCGTACCGATCTCGAAGGGCACGCCGTGCTCTTGTTCGACGGCACCTTTTATTGCGAGGACGAGCTGCGCAAGCTCGAGCTCTCGCGCTCCCTGGCCAAGGACATGGCGCACATTCCCATCGAAGGCGAGACGGGCAGCCTCGCGCGCCTTGCCTCGATCCCCGGTTGCCGCAAGATCTACACGCACATCAACAATACCAATCCCATTCTCTCGCTCGCCTCCGAGGAGCGCCGCACGGTGGAGCGCGCGGGATTCGAAATTGCATTCGACGGTATGGAGATCACCTTATGAGCACCGCCCTCTCGAAGGACGATTTCGTGGCGCGGCTGCGCGAAGAAGGCGAAAAGCGCTACCACGACCATCACCCCTTCCACATTCGAATGCACGAAGGCTCGCTCACGCGCGCGCAGATCCAAGCGTGGGTGCTGAATCGTTACTATTATCAAACGCGCATCCCCATCAAAGACGCCATCATCCTCTCCAAGTCGGACGACCCCGCCTTCCGGCGCATGTGGATGCAGCGCATCGTCGATCACGACGGCGCCGCCGAGGGCGAGGGCGGGCTCGCGCAGTGGCAGCGGCTCGCGGGCGGCGTGGGGCTCGACGTGGCGGCGGTCAAGAGCCTCGCGCGCGTGCTCCCGGGGGTGCGCTTCGCGTGCGATGGCTATGTGCAGCTGGTGCGCGAGCGGCCGCTGGTGGAGGCGGTGGCCTCGTCGCTCACGGAGTTCTTCTCGCCCGACATCATGACCCGGCGCATCGCCGCCTGGGAGACGCACTACCCGTGGGTCGACGGCGAGACCCTCGCCTACTTTCGCAACCGGGTCACCCGCGCCAAGGTCGACTCGCGGCAGGCCATCGACTACGTGCTGGCGCACGCCGCCACCCGCGAGCAGCAAGAGCGCTGCCTCGATGCGCTCATCACCAAGTGCCACATTCTCTGGGCGCTGCTCGACGCCGTCAGCAATGCCACGGGGGTGCCGGCGGCGACCGGCGCGACCAACGCGACCAACGCGATCGGCGTGGCCCACGAGCCAGGTGCGCGATGATCGCGGCCACCACGGTTCCCAAGCTGGCGAAGAAGGCGCGCCTTCGTTTCGACCGGCACGAGGGCCAGCACATGCTCCTTTATCCGGAGCGCGGGCTCCTCTTGAGCCAATCCGCGGCCGCCATCGCCGAACGATGCGATGGAACGCGCTCGGTCTCGGAGATCGCGCACCAACTCGCCGCCACCACCCAAGGCGCGACCGAGGAGCAGATCGAGCGCGACGTCATCGCCTTTCTCGAAGACCTGGCCGCGCGCGGCTTGTTGGAGTCGACATGAGCCAAGCCTTCGAGGGCCACGACGGCAACGCTGGAACCCACGGCGCGCCGCGCCCGTATACGCTCATCGCCGAGCTCACGTACCGGTGCGCGCTCAAGTGCCCTTATTGCTCGAACCCCACGGATCTTCGCGCGCACCGCCAGGAGCTGACGACGGCCGAGTGGCTTCGCGCGCTGGAGGACGCGGAGGCCCTGGGCGTGGTGCAGGTCCACTTCAGCGGCGGCGAGCCGCTGGCGCGCAAGGATCTGGAGCCCATCGTGCAGCGTGCGCGCGAGCTCGGCTTGTACTCGAACCTGGTGACGAGCGGTGTCCCGCTGGCGCGCGAGCGGCTCGTGGGGCTCAAGGCTGCCGGCATCGATCATGTGCAGGTGAGCTTCCAGGGCACCAAAGCCGAGCTGGCGGACGCCATCGCCGGCTACGAGGGCCACGAACAAAAACTTCGCGTGGCGCGCTGGGTCAAAGAGCTGGGCTTGCCGCTCACCATCAATGTGGTCCTTCATCGCGCAAACCTCGAAGAGGTGGAGGCCATCATCGATCTGGCGGAAAATCTCGGTGCGGACCGGGTCGAGCTCGCCAATACGCAATACCACGCATGGGCGATGAGCAACCGTGACGCGCTCCTGCCATCCCCCGAGCAACTCGAGAGCGCCTCTGCCGTGGCTGCGCGTGCGAAAGCGAGGCTGCGCGGCAAAATGGATGTACTGTTCGTGAAACCCGATTACTTCTCCAGCACCCCCAAGGCATGCATGGATGGCTGGGCACGACGATTCGTTCACATGACGCCCGACGGCTTCGTCCTGCCGTGCCATGCGGCCATGGAGATCAAGACGCTCTCCTTCGAGAGCGTGCGCCAGCGCCCCCTCGGTGACATCTGGACCGACTCCCCCGCGCTCCGCGCCTACCGCGGCGATGCGTGGATGCCCGAGCCGTGCAAGAGCTGCGAGCGCAAGACCATCGACTTCGGCGGCTGCCGCTGCCAAGCCTTTGCGCTCACCGGCGACCCCGACGCCACCGATCCGGTGTGCGCGCTCTCCCCCCATCACGACTTGGTGCTCGCCGCCCGCGCGACCGCCAAGCCAAGGCGATACCTGTATCGTGGATGACGTCGCGGCGCTCTCGCGAATCACCAGCGCGCGATTTCGCGTCGTCGCCGCGTGCGGCCTGGGCTCGTTCATGGCGGCGCTCAGCACCAACCTCGTCAACATCTCCGCGCCCGTCATCGCGCGCGATCTCGGCCTGGGGCCGGGGCAAATCAGCCGTATCTTCACGGTGTACCTGATCGCCATCACGGTGCTGCTCCCCATCTTCGGGCACCTGGGCGACGTGATGGGGTCCAAGCGCGTGTTCGTCACCGGCTTCGCGGCCTTCGGCATCGCGGCGCTCTTCTGCGCGCGGGCGGGCGGGCTCACCGCGTTGACCATCGCGCGCGGCTTTCAAGGCGCGGGCGCATCGATGCTCATGGCCAACGGCGCCGCCATCGTCATCCGCGCCTTTCCGCCCACGCACCGGGCGCGGGCCCTCGGCCTTCAGCTCTCGCTCACGTATGTCGGCTTGGTGCTCGGCCCCACGTTGGGGGGCGTCTTGGTGGTGGCCGTCGGGTGGCGGGCCATTTTCGTGGTGCTGGCGGGGGTCGCCGCCCTCGGCACCTTGCTCGGCTTTCTCTGGCTCGAGAACGAGTCGGAGGGTGCCAAGAAGCGCGCGAGCGCGTTCTCGGCGTTTCCATTCGAGCTCTTTCGCGACACGTCGTTCGTGATGGGCATCGCCGGCGCGCTCGTCCTCTACGCCACGACGTTCATGATCTCGTTCGCGCTCCCGTTCCAGCTGCAGCATGCGCGCGGCATCTCCCCGCACGAGGCGGGCCTCCTCATGACCCCGCAGCCGGCGATGATGGCCGTCGTCGCCCCCATCGGCGGATGGCTGGCCGACCGCTTTGGCCCGCGCAGCCCGTGCGCCATGGGCATGTGCGCCGTCGCCGGCGGCTGCCTTCTCCTTCCGCCCGCCGCCAACCACGGCGCGCTGGCCATCATGAGCGCCCTCGCGCTCATCGGCCTTGGCGCGGGCATCTTCATCGCGCCCAACAACGCCTCCATCATGGGCGCCGCGCCCAAAGAGCGCCAGAGCACCGCCGCCGCCGCCGCCGCCATGGCCCGCAACATCGGCATGACATGCGGCGTCGCCCTCGCCGCCGCGCTCCTTCAGCGCACCGGCGAGTTCCGCTCCGTCATGCTCGCCTGCGCCACCTTGGCCCTGGTCGGCTCGGCCATCGCGTCGGCACCGCGCATTTAGCGAAAGAAATTCACCGAACCCGCGGCAACAGCCGAACGCGAACGTTGCGCTCGTCGACCGCGACCACCGGTTACGCCAGCGCGAGGACCTTGTCGTCGACCGATGCGGCGGCGTACGCGAGCACCTGACGGATGTCCTCGTCGTCGAGCTCGGGATATTCACGCAGAAGCTCCGCGCGGTCCGGATAGATGGCGAGTGCTTCGAGGACGCGTTCGACGGCCAAACGAAGGTCGCGTACGCAGGGCTGTCCGTTCATTCGAGTGGGATCGGACGTGATGCGGTCAAGGTGGCTCATACGTCACTCCTCGGCACCTCGACGGATTTTACCGCATGGGGCCGCGACGTCGAGCGCGCGGCCCCCAGCCATCATAGCCAGCCGTTTTCGCGGTACCACTTGACGGTGCGCCGGGTGCCCTCGGCCCAGTCGACCTCGGGCTTCCAGCCCAAGTCGGCCATGGCGTTGTCGGTGCTGCAGACCCAGTAAGGCTGCGCCAGCATGTTCGCCTTTTCGCGCGTGAGCATCACGGCTTTGTTGGCGAACTTCCCGTAGGTTTCGACGCCGAGGGCCACGGCGCTGATGACGCCGAGGGGGAGGCCTTTGCGGATGATGGCGCGCTTGCCGATGGCGCGTTCGACCTCTTCCATCGCCTCGCGCTGCACGTAGATCTTGCCGTCGGTGATGAAGTAGCTCCGGCCGCTGGGGATGTCCGCCTCGATGGCGCGGATGATGGCCTTGGCGCAGTCGGTCGCGTACGTGAAGGTGACCTTGGCGCTGCCGTCGCCCGTGATGGGCAGCACCCGGCGCTGCACGGCCTTGAAGACCTCGAAGATTTCGACGTCGCGCGGGCCGTAGATGCCCGTGGGGCGCAGGGTGACGACGGGGAGCTCGTCTTTGACGGCTTGAATCGCTCGTTCGGCCTCCAGCTTGGAGCGGCCATACGCGGTGATCGGGTTTTGCTGGTCGGCGTCGATGGGATCGCCGTTCACCGAGGGGCCGCACGCCTCCAAGCTCGAGACGTAGACGACGCGGCGGATCTTCCCCGCTTGCTTCTTCGCGGCCGCGATCACGTTCTGGGTGCCGCCCACGTTGATGGCGTGAAACTCCTCCCGATTGCGCGCCTTGACGATGCCCGCCGCGTGCACGATCGCATCGACGCCGTCGGCGGCGGCCTCCACCTTGTCGGCCTCCTCCACGGCGCCGTACACGAGCTCCACGTTGGAGAGCGACTCGAGGAACTTTCGGTTCGACGTGCGCCGGACCAGCGCGCGCACGGAGTGGCCCCCGAGCGAGAGCTGCTCCGCCACATGGCTGCCGAGAAAACCGCTGGCCCCCGTAATGAGTACGTTCATGGTGTGCTCAGGCTCTTTTCGTAAATACGGTACGTCTTGTAGTGCTTTCCGCCCATCAACTTGATCCCGGCGTTGACGGCGCCATTGTCCTCGAGCGTCCACCCGAGCTCCCCCCACTCGATGCCGATGCGCTTTCCCGACATGGCGAGCTCGCCGTAGAGATAGGCCGAGAGCGCCGCGTATTTGCGCACATGCCGGTACTTTCGGCGGATGCCCAGGATGATGAGCCGCGCGCTGCGCGGGCCTTGCACCTTGAGCCGGTACAGGAGCTTCGGCAGCCCGAACGGCGCGAGCCGGCCGCGCAGATCGCCGATCATCTCGTTGATGTTGGGGAGCGCCACCGCCACGGCCGCCGCCTCCCCGTCGATGAAGGCGATGCGCGTGATCTGCGGCTCGAGGATCAACTTGAAATCGGCCGCCATCTTCCGCACCTCCGAGCGCGTGGAGGGAACGAAGCCCCAGTTGTCCGACCACGCGTCGTTGAAGACGTCGACGATGAGGCTCACGTCGCGCTCCACGTGCTTGAGCGACGTGGGCCGGCAGGTGACCTCCGGCAGGCTCGCGATCTCCTGGTGCGCCTTCTTCACGCGCGGCCCCAGCTCGCCCACCATGTACTTCCAGCCGAAGAGGTCTTTCACCTTGGCGTAGCCGGACTTCTCAATCAGCCCACCTTGGTACGGCCGGTGGTGCGGGCACAGGAAGACCGGCGGGGAATCGAACCCGTTCACCAGGCAGCCCGTCTCCTCGTTGATGCCCAGCGAAAAGGGCCCGCGTGCGCGCTTCATCCCGCGCGCCCTGAGCCACGATTCGGCGCGCGCGATCAGCGCGGCGGCCACCTCGGGATCGTCGATGGTGTCGAAGAAGCCGAAGAAGCCCGCGTCGTCCTTGTGGCGATCGAGGTGCTCGCGATCGATGCTGGCGCTGATGCGGCCGACGCACTCGCCGTGGCGATGCGCGGTGAAGGCCACCGCGTCGCCGTGCTCGAAGAAGGGGTTCTTCTTGGGATCGAGGCGATCCTTGATGTCCATGTTCAGCGGGCGGACGTAGTGGGGATCGCTCGCGTAGATGGAATCGACCACATTGAGAAAATCCCGAAGATTACCGCCTGCCTCGATTTGCCGGACTTCGATCATGCGGCAAACCGGTACCGCGCGGCAGCGCCACCGTCAATCTCTCTGCTTTATTCCGGCTCGACGTGCCGCGCTACTTGCGCAGCGCCGCATAAAACGCAGACTCGCGGCGCTGGACGCGGAGCAGCAGCTGCCCGTCGGCCGCCGCTTGCTGCACTTGGGTGGACGTGGGCTCGGACGTCCCATCCACCTCGATGATCACGTCACCCGTTTTGAGCCCGGCGCGATCGGCCGCCGATCCGGGCGAAATGCCGGTGATGAGCGGCAGCGGCTTGGCCGGCAACCCGGCTTGGGCCGCCTGCTGCGCCGTGAGATCGCGCACCGTGAGCCCCAGACCGGGCTGCGGAACGCCCTGCTGCTGCACCGGAACGGGCGGAACCGGCCGGCCCGGACGCGCCGCCAATGTCACCTTGGTTCCATAACGCTTTCCCTCGCGGAGGACCTCGAGCTCCAACGTCTGCCCCACGTCGTGGGCGAGGATCTCGCGCGTCAGATCGTGCGAATCGTGGACGGGACGCGCGGCCACGGCCGCGATCACGTCGCCCGGCTTGATCTGCGCGCGTTTCGCGGGCGAATTGTCCTGCACGCCGTTGATGAGCGCGCCGGCGCGCGGATCCACCTTGATCATGGCCGCCAGCTCGGGCGTGAGGTCTTGCGCGCCCACGCCGATCCACGCGCGCTCGACCCGGCCGCTCTTGAGGATCTGCTCGGCCGCGCGGCGCGCCATGTTCGAGGGGACCGCGAAGCCGATGCCGCTGCCGCGGCCCACGATCATGGTGTTGATGCCCACCACGCGCCCCTCCAGATCGCAGAGCGGGCCACCGGAGTTTCCGGGGTTGATGCTGGCGTCGGTCTGCAAGTAGTCCTCGATCAAATTCATCCCGATGCCGCCGCGCCCCTTGGCGCTCAGCACCCCGGTGGTCACCGTGTAGCCGAGGCCGAACGGCGAGCCGATGGCCACCACCCACTCGCCCACCCGCATCGTGTCGCTATCGGCGAACTTGGCGGCGACCAGCCCTTGCGCGTCGACCTTGACCACCGCCAGGTCCGTCTCGGGATCGCGGCCCACCAGGCGCGCGGGCAGAAAGCGCCCGTCGCGGAGGTGCACGTTGATGGTGAGCGCCTCGTCCACCACGTGGTTGTTCGTGAGGATCGCGCCGTCGGGCGTGAACACCACGCCCGAGCCCATGCCGCGCGCCACCGGCGAGTCGCCCCCGCCGCGGCCGAGCCAGCGCAAAACTTGGTCGGCGTTCTCATCGCGCGAGGTCACGTCGATTTGCACCACGCTCGGGCTCACCCGCTCCGCCACATTGACGAAGGCGTCGGACAATCGCCGCGCCTCCGCCTGCGACGCTTGGAGCTGCGCGGGGCTCGGCGTTTGCGCTGCGACCGTGGCTGCGGGCCTCACGGCGCCGGCGGGTTGCGTGGCAGCGACCGGGCGCGCGGCGGTTCCGGGGGTTGCCGTTTGCGCAGACGAGGGCGCAGCGAACGCGAGGCACGAAAAAACGGCACCAAGGACGGCACTAACGACGGGTAGAGGTCGCATCTTCGAAACTCCAAGCTGCGGATCCGCGCACGGCGCGGATGGGATGGGGTGAACGTGGCGAAAAATAGTGCCACGCTTGGCTCGATTTCCCAAATCCCTGGACGGCCGGGGCCTCGTTCGGCCGCGGAAACGCTCGCGTTCGTCGCCGCGCTCGCGCTTTTCGCGCGGTTCACGTTTCTACGCTCATCGCACGAACGGCGCTCACGCCATGCGCGTGACGATGCGCGACCAAGGATCGGCGCCCAGGGTGACGGTGGCATCGTAGAGGGCCGTGCCGGGGAACGTCAGATCCGTGAGCTCCATGGTGGGCGCCTCCGCCGCGATGGCGTAACGGCACGCGAGCGCGATGAGCGGGGCCAGGACCGGGAGCGGCTCGCGCGCGGGATCGATGGCGAAGCGACCCAGGATGGTGCGCCGCGTCCGCGCAAAGGGAGGGTCGAGCGGCGAGATCACCAAGCTGGCCGCGGCGCGCACGTCGCCGCGCGCGTCGACGGTGACCAGCTCGTGCGGCTCGCTCACGTCGCGATGGCGGCGGCCGAGGTGCGCGGCGATGGCGCCCACCAAGGTCGCGTCGATGGCGCGCGGGCGGTCGAAGCGCTCGTCGTGGGCCGCGCGACGGCGGGCGGCGAGCATCGACTCGAGCACGGCCAGCGCCAGGGCGTCTTGGGGCTCCGCGGGGCGCGCGACGAACTCGCCCGAGCGAACGCGCGGCTCGTGCGAAACGACCATGCGCGTGCTCCACGCCACGGGGTGATAGCCGAGCCGCTGGTAGAAGCTGTGCGCGGGGTTCGGCTCCAGCACCTCGGCGGCCAGCACCGTGGGGGCTCCGCGCGCGAGATCGCTCGCCGTTCGTGCCAAGTTGGTGAGCAGCGCGCGCCCCACGCCCAGGACGCGCGCCCGGGGGTGCACGATGAGCGAGCGCACCTCGCACGTGAACGGGGTTCGAGGCTCGGCCCCATGGCGCTCGAACCACCCTTCGACCTGCCCGCACACTTGCCCGTGGATGGCGGCGATCAAGTGAATGTGCCGCCCGAGCACCGGCTGCCCGCCGCGCACGCGCGCGTCTTCATCGAGGCGCGACGCGAGCCGCGCGTAGACGCGGTCGTCGCGGGTGCCGGGGTATCCGCCCCAGCGCTCGTGCGCCTCCCAGAGCTCGCGCCACAAGGATGCAATCTGCGTCCCCTCCCCCGGCGAAGGCGCGCGTACGACGATGCGCTCGCGGACGGTTACTGCGGCCATGGCTCCGATACGCCCTCCTCGGGGAGAAGAAGCTCGGTGGCCTCGAGGGTCAAGCCATGCCCGGGTGCCGTGGCGCCGGCGAGGCGGCGTTCGCGGCCTTCGAGCGCGCGCGCCATGGAGCCCTCGGGCAGTCGGCCGCGCGCGATGTCCACCAAGGTGCCGACCAGAATCCGCACCATATTGTGCATGAACGCGTTCCCCTCGACCACGATACTGAGGATACGACCGCGCGCGTGAATGTCATCGGTCGGCTCGAGGATCGCGCGGGATACCGTGCGCACCGTCTCCTTGCGCTCGTCGGAAGCGGAGCGAAACGCGGCAAAATCGTGGGTGCCGACGATGACGGCGGCTTCGCGCCGCATTTTTTCGATGTCGAGCTCGAACCCGATGCGCCATGCGCGATGCATGACCAGCGGATCCCGGATGCGATCGAGCAGAAGCCGATACCGATACCGCTTCAATTTGGCCGAGAACCGCGGCGCGTACCCCGTTGGGACGAGCCTCGCCGCACGCACGCACACATCGTCGGGCAGGTGCTGGTTGATGGCGAGCACCCACCCGCGCGGGGGCAGCGGCAGCTTCGCATCGAACGCGACCATTTGGGCTTCGGCGTGCACGCCGGCGTCGGTGCGGCTGGTTCCACGGGGCGCGCTGGCGCGGGCATCGACGGCCGAAATCGCGCCCTTCAGCGTCTCTTCGACGGTGCGCTCCCCTTTTTGCGTTGCCCACCCTCGAAAATTCGTCCCGTCGTAGGCGACCTGCAGCAGCACCCCTCGGGGTTCAATCTCGGACATGGGAAGACATCGGCTTATAGAAGAAGGCGCCCCGAGCGGACGACCGGCACGCCGTCGAGGTCGACATCCGACGTGCTCGACGTGACCGTGATCTGCGTGCGCGCATTCCACACGGCCCCCGTTTGCTCCGGGTAGGTCGCGCCGAAGCCAAGGTGGATGCCCGGCAGGTTCTGATCCGAGGACACCTCCCCCGTGGCCGCATGAATGCCGATGTTGGCGCCGAAAATCACGAGCCCCACGCGATCGAGGCTCGGTTCGCGCCGCATGAAGTCCATGAGGTGCCGATCGAGCGAGCGATCGCCGCCGCGCACCGCGCGACACACACCTTGCTCGATCTCGAAGCGCACCGCGCTCCGCTCGAGCGATCCCAACGACGCGCCCAGCTCGGTGCCCACGCTGGCATCGGCCACATACACGCCTTGGATGGATGTCGGGCTGGTGACGAGGCCCCCGGAAGGAAGATGCTCCCACCTGCCCGGACGAATGACCCCGACGTGCTCGGCCCACCGATGCGCCGGCGAGCAACGCACCTCGAGATCCGTCCCCGCCGCGCTTCGCACGCGGAGCACCGAGTCGGGGCGCAGGCGCATGCGGAGCCCGCGCGTGGCGTCGAGGATGCGCGAAGGGTCGACGGTGAAGCCGCCGATCATCGAGCGGCGGGTGATGCCGAGCATGTGCGCGTGCCGCAGATTGAGCTGGCGGACGAGGGTGAGCAGCTCGTAGCGCATGGCCATTTCGCCGTCGTCGAAGCCGGCGAGCAGGATGCTCGCTTGCGCCTCGGAGAGCGCCTCCTCGAGCGAGGGAGGAAGATGCCGCATGGGCCGCTCGCCGTACTCCTCGAGCGAGAAGATGACGGCCTGCGCCCCCGTATTCCGCGCCGCATCGGCCAAAGAAATACCGACATCGCGCCGCGCGCGGTCCACCATGATGAGCACGCGCTCACCCGGAACGACGCCCAGCGATCCCTCGATGATGCGCCGGGTGGCGCCCATGAGATCGAAGTCGATGCCCGAGAGGCGAAAGGCGGTGGACAGCTGCGGCGCACGGGCTGTGCGCATCACGCCCGAGCTTCGAGGGGGCGACGACGGAAGCGAGAGGGCCGAGCGCAGCGCGGAGCTCGGCGCGCCGGATGAGCTGGGAGCGCCCGACGAACTGGGGGTTCCAGACGAGCTCGGCGAGCTGGAAGAACTGGCCGAGCTCGAAGAACTGGGCGAGCTGGCCGGGCTGGCGAAGCCGAAGCGACGGGAGGGAGGCGCGGCGGTCCGGCGCTTCTTTTGCTCCTCGTCGTTCATGGCCGTCTCTTAGGAGCTGAGCGGGCGGCGGGTCAACGACCGCCGGGCACGAAGGAGATGGGGACGACCGTGTCGAGGCAGCCACCCTTGGGCGAGGGAAAATGCGCTGCTTGCTTGAAGTAGCCGGCCACGCACTGCGCCACGACGGGGGTGCCCATATCGTTGGAGGCAACACCCACATTGCACACATTGCCGCTGGGGGCGATGCGCACGCTGATCTGCACCTTGCCCTGGAGCGTATTGTCCTGCGTCAGCGCCTGGTCGTAGCAGCGATGCGCTTGCTTGGCGCGGAAGGCGAGGGCAGTCTCGAGCTCCGACGTGACCGCACCGGCGCAAACCTTGGGCTCGCAACCTGCGGTGCCCGAGCTGGACGCGACCCGCGTGCTTTTCACCGGCCCGGCATCGGGCTCGGGGGGCGGCGGAGGGGGTACCTCATCGAGCTGGGCGTGGTTGAAGCTGGGCGCGGGGGGCGCAGAGCCAGCTGCCGAAGGCGTGACCTTCGCCGGTTGCTCGACGGGCTTGTCGAGGACCATCTTCCAAACGAAGAGTCCAACAATCCCGAATAAGAACAGAAGTCCTAAAGCTATATACTTGCCGTTCCCATTGGTGGGAGGCGGCGGAGGAGTGCTTGCGCTCATCGACCGTAGGCTCACACGGCAGGACGCCGCGGGGCGAATATACATGCTCTACGCGTCAAGGGGATACAACATGTCGGTTTCTGCTCCGGTAGAGGTACAGGCTCACCGTCGTGTCACCGTAACGTCGTGATTCCTCCAAGCTGAGACCGCTCACATCGGGCGCAGCATCCCCGCTCGCGTGCTCGATGACCACGGTCGCGTCCGGCGCCAATGCGTCCGACTCCACGATGGGCCCCAAGGCACGCGCCAACTCCCCACCTTTCACCAGCTTGTAAGGCGGATCGGCGAAGACCAAGGTCAGCTGCTCCTCTTTGGATATCCGCCCCAAGGTGCGGGTGCGGGTGGCGCGCTCGACGGACATGGCCAGGACGGTGGTCGTCTTGGCAACACCAAGCTCCACAATATTTCCCCGAAGCGCGACGAGCGCGTCACGTCCCTCTTCCACGAATGTGGCGTGGGCCGCGCCGCGAGAGAGCGCTTCGAGCCCGAGCGACCCCGTCCCCGCATAAAGATCGAGCACGCGATCGCCGGAAAACGGCAGCTCACCATCGTCCGTTCGTCCGATGCGGGCGACGAGGATCGAAAAGAGTGCCTCTCGGACACGGTCCGAGGTGGGGCGGGTGCGGTCCCCCTTGGGCGCGCGCAACGGTCTCGAACGCAAGCTCCCTCCGGTGATGCGCATGCCCTTATTTCGCCTCTCGCGAAAACAGAAACGAAACCAGAAACACGGTATAACCTCCGCTCCATGCGTCTAGTCGAAGTGCGGCTTCTCGCGACCATCATCGTAGGCATTGTTTCGTTTTTCTGCGTCGCGACGACCCCGAGGGAGGCCCGCGCGCAAACCACGCGTCCAACCGGCACGGCGGGCGCTGCGTCGGGCCCGACCCTCCATGTTCTCTCGCTCGAGACCGAAGACGCGGACGAGCAGGCCGAGGCATTGAGCGTAGCCCTGCGATCGCGCGCCCGGGAAAAGCTATCGTGGCCCATCGCCGACGGCTCCCCCTCGCTCAGCATGTTCCTCGCCGCCCTGCGCTGTCCGCCGCGCCCCGACGGGCCGTGCCTGCAGAAGATCGGCGACCAGCTCAAGACCGATCGCTTCATCTACGGGCACATCGCAAAGGCCGGCCGCGGCCAGCTGTCCGCCGAGGTGCACCTCTATGTGCGAGGCAAGCCCGACGCCTCCGTGAAAGAGGTCTTCAGCGACAACCTGAAAGATCAAAACGACGATTACCTGCGCCGCATGGCCGCGCGCATCATCGATCGCCTCACCGGCAACGCGCCGCAGACCGCCATGATCACGGTGCACGCAGGCGAGGGCCGCGACGAAATCTGGATCGACGACGCCCCCAAAGGCCGCTTGACCAAAGGCCGTGCGCTGCTCGAGCTCCCCGCCGGCCGTCACATCATCGAGGTGCGCTCGTCGGACAACGAAACGGTGCTCACCCGAAGGGAAATCACGGTGACCCCCGGCGCCGATGGCGTCTTGAACCTGCCCCTCGGCTCCTCCTCCGAGGCCGACCTCCGCGGCGAAGCGGGCGGAAGCCGCACGCGCTCCATCGTAGGATGGGGGCTCATCGGACTGGGGGCGGTGGCGGGAGGCTTCGGCATCTACGAAGGCATTCACTTCTTCAAGCTGAAGTCCGACACCGACGACTTCCGAAAGAGCCATCAAGGCGAGAACGGCATGCCCAGCCGCGAAGCCATCTGCCAAGCGGGCCGCGGGGAGCCGGCGTCCTGGAACACGTCGGGCGCCGACGCAGCCAGGACGATCTGCGACAACTACGACGCGGCAAAAACCGCATCATTACTTGGTCTTATCAGCGGGGGCGTGGCCCTCGCGAGCTTGGGGGTGGGGACTTACTTGCTTCTCACGGACACTTCCGCGAAAAAGGAAATTCGCGATGAGCGGAGCTGGAAGGGACGCACGACCACCGGGTCGAGCGTACGCGTGATGCCTTATGTTGGGCCTCATGCTTCCGGCTTCGATGTCCACGTCGTTTTCTGATGCTGCTTTGACCCTCCCCCAAACGCACGCAAAGTAAGGCGCCTTGAAAGCCACCCGCTCCCTCGCCCCCCTCGCTCTGTTGTTCGGCCTCTCCCTCACCGGCGGCGCCTCGGCGCAATCGGCGCCGACCCCATTGGGGCCCGCGGCCACGCAACCCGCCCCCGTCCCCCGGACGGCTCCCCCACCGTCGCCCGCGCCAACCACGGCGTCGCCGACCCCGACAACGACGACCCTCGCGCCCGCGGCCCAGCGCACGGTGCACGTGCTCGGTCTCGACTCGGACAACGCCGACGATCAAGTCGAGCCGCTCACGCAAGCCCTTCGCGCACGCGTTCGGGCAACGTCGAGCTGGCAGCTGGGCAGCGTGACCACGTCGTTGTCGATGGTGACCGCCGCGCTCAAGTGCCCGCAGCGCCCCGACGCGGAGTGCACCCAGCGCATGGGCGACGAGTTCAAAGCCGATCGCGTCATGTACGGCTGGATCAACAAGAGCGGAGCCCACGAAATCACCGCCGAGCTGCACCTGTGGATCCGCGGACAACGCGAAATCGTGGCCACGGAGAGCTATCCGGACAACGTGGGCGATCCCAAAAATCCGAAGCTGCAGGCCGTGGCGGATCGATTCTTGGAGAAGCTCCTCGGTGAGAAGCCGCCGGCCCCGCCGCCCGTCAAACCCCCGCCCCCGGTCATCAAGGAGAAGGTGGAAGAGCCGAAGGCCGTCACCGAATCCCACGGCGTCTCGGCGCGCACCGTTTTGGGCTGGACGGCAATTGGCCTGGGCGTTGGCGCGGGCGTTTTTGGCGCCATCGAGGGCGCGCGGTTTCTTTCGCTTCAATCCGACAACAAAGACGATGCGGACAAGCCGGGCGCACCCCGCGACTTCTGCAGCCCGGACCGCACCGACGCGTGCACTCGTTACGAAGATGCGAAGTCCGCGCGGTTGTTGACATTCATCGGCGCGGGCGCGGGCGTCGTTCTCGTGGGAACGGGCGTCGTGTTGTTGTTGACGGATCGGCACCGGGAGTCGCCGCGCACGACGGCTGCTGCGCCGCGGGCGCGGGCTTGGGATGTCGCGCCGCGGGTGGGGCCCAAGGGCGGCGGGGTGGATTTCAAGCTCGCGTTTTAGGAGCGGGGGCCGACCCCAAGGGCCGGCCCTCTCCTATTCCCCGACCAAATCCCGCATCCCATACCGCCCCGCTCCGCGCCCCGCGACCCACCGCGCCGCGCGGAGCGCCCCGCGCGCGAACAGATCGCGGTTCGTCGCCCGATGCGTCAGCTCGAGCCGCTCCCCGTCGCCGAGCAGCAGCAACGTATGATCGCCGATGACGTCGCCGCCCCGCACCGCGTGAATGCCCACCTCGTCGCGGCCCCGCGCCGCGCGCACGTCCGGATGGCGGCCGTGAACCAGCCGCGGATCGCCGCCGCGCGCCGACTGCGCGATCGCGGCGAGGGTCAACGCCGTGCCGCTCGGGGCGTCGACCTTGCGACGGTGGTGCGCCTCGATGAGCTCGAGATCGAAGTCGGGGCCGAGCATCGCGATGGCGCGCTCGATCAAGACGCCCAGCACGTGCACGCCGACGCTCATGTTCGAGGCGGTGAACACGGGCACGATCCGGCTCGCCGCCTCGAGCGCGCGCACGGCTGCATCGTCCAGCCCCGTGGTTCCACTCACGATGGCCACGCCGGCGCCGGGCGCCGTTTCGGCCAGGGCGAGCGTCCCCGCGGGCGTCGAGAAATCGATCGCCACGGCGCCAGGATAAGCGCCGAGGGCGCTCATCGGATCGCCTTGATCGAGGACGGCGACCAGCTCGAGCTCCGCGTCCTCTTTGACGAGGCGGATCAACGCCTGGCCCATTTTTCCGGCCGATCCCACGATGGCCACGCGCGTGCGTGAGGCCGCGCCATCCCGCGTATCTTCGCTCATCATCGCCTCACCAAATACGATCTACGACTGCCCACGAAGATACGTATCGACGGCGCCGACCACCGCGGCGCGCGTCGCTTCGCTCACGGCGGCGAGGGGGCTGCGTACGACGTTCTTCATCTTGCCGCGCGCGGCGAGGGCGGCCTTCACGGGGCCGGGGTTCGCCTCGAGGAACATCGCCTCGTGCACGGGCATCAGCGCCAAGTGGGCGGCGCGGGCTTCGGAGAGGGAGCCGGTGAGGGCCAGCTGGGTCGCGCGGGCGACCTCGCGCGGGAGGAGGTTCGAGGTCACGCTGATGACACCGCGCGCGCCGACGGCGACCATGGGCAGGGTGAGCGCGTCGTCGCCGCTCAGGATCGCCAGACGCGCCCCCAAACGGCGCGAGAGCTCCTGGGTGCGAAGCACGTGGCCCGTGGCTTCTTTGGTCGCCAGGACGTTGGGGGCTTGCTCCACGATCCGGACGAGGGTGTCGGCCGAGAGATCGATCCCCGTGCGGCCGGGGATGTTGTAGATCATCAGCGGGATCGAGACGGATTTGGCGATGGCCAGGAAGTGCTGGCGAAGGCCCTCTTGCGTGGGCTTGTTGTAGTAGGGCACCACGCCCATCACCACGTCCACGCCGGCGCGCTCGGCGGCGCGGGCGAGGTCGATGGCCTCGCGGGTCGAGTTGGAGCCGATGCCGGCGATGACCTGGGCGCGGCCGCGGGCGCGCTCGACCGTGCGGGCCACGACCTGTTCGTGCTCGTGGTGCGAAAGGGTGGGGCTCTCACCGGTGGTGCCGCAGGGGACGAGGCCTCGGATGCCTCCTTCGATCTGCGACTCGATGAGCGCGTCGAATGCCTCCCAGTCGATCGACTGATCGCCGTCGTCACGGAAAGGAGTGACGAGGGCGGTGTACGTGCCCGAAAGGTCGATTGTGGACATCGTCGTTTCTATCCTTCTGCCCCCGCCGTCACTCGGCCTGCTCGAGTTGGCCGGATTGGTCGAATGGCGATCTTAGGGTGGCGCTCTCGAGTTGATGAAAGAAATTGTCGCGCGAGGAGACGTCCTCCAGCCATGCCAGGTCGTCTCCTTCGATGACGCCGGTTTGCACGAGGTGCCCCAAGCGCCTTAGGCGATGCACATGCACGCGGATGCGCGACTCCGCGTACTTGAGCGAGGTTCCGGTCTTGATGATGAAATTCCAGTCGCTCGACTGAAGCAGCAAGAGCTCTTGGATGGTCTGATCGAGCGCCCGCCCCCGCGGCCCCGTGGCGCCGCGGTGGTTCTGCACCAGCCAGCTCACATAGCGGGTGGCGTGGTGCACGTGGCGCCAGGACCACGCGGCCTCGGGCCCGACCCAGACCTCCCCATAGCCTCCCGCGCCCCACGAGGACGCGGCCGGCGTGGCCTCCACCGAGACGGGGTGGCGCTCCAAGTAGGTGCGCAGGGTGATGGCCTCCACCTCGCCGCGCGTGTTCGGCAGCTGGCGAAAGACCGACTCGAGGAAGCGCGGCCCCTCGTACCACCAGTGGCCGTAGAGCTCTGCGTCGTAGGGCGCGACCACGATGGGCGCCGGGACGCGGGCCGACAGATGCTGGATTTGCAGGCCGCGGTTGTAGACGAAGTTGCCCGCGTGCTCCCACGCAATCTGCCGCGCGATCCGAGGATCGTAAGGCTCTTTGTGCGCCGATTTGCCGGTGATGCGGTGGTACTTGATACCGGTCATCAGGCGCGCGCCATCGCCGCCAATCTCGCCCATCAATTCGCTCTCGGGGAGATCGAAGCCGATATCGCGATAAAAATCCCGATAATACGGATCGCCCGGGTAGCCTTCCTCGCGCGACCAGACTTGGCGGCTCGACTCGGCGTCGCGCGCGAAGAACGCCACGCCCGAGGGCGATACGATGGGCGCGTGCACGCCGAAGGGCGGACGCGGGCGCGCGAAGGTGACGCCGTGGGTGTCGACCAAGGTGAATCGGATGCCGGCCTTGGCGATCTCCGCGTCGAAGCTCGGGTGGTAGGCGCACTCGGCCAGCCACATCCCGACCGGCTTGCGCCCCACGAGCTGCTCGAAGCCGCGCACCCCCAGCTCGATCTGCGGACGGATGCCCTCCGGCGCGGGGAGCATGCCCGGCAAATAGCAATGGGTGGCGGCGCACGTTATGAGCTCGATGCGCCCCGCGTCCCAATGGCGAACGAGGCCGCCGATGACGTCGCCCCGGTGGCGCTCCCAAACACCGCGGACGCGCCGGAGCTCTTCGCGGTAAAAGGTGGCCACGTGAGCGAAACGCTCATCGCCCCACAGCCGTTTCATTTCGCGTTCGGTCAGCGCCTCCAGGCGCGAGAGATGGCCTTCGAAGCGCTCGCAGAGGAGCGGATCGCGCATCATCGCGGCCAATGGAGGCGTGACGCTCATGGTGAGCGCGAACGGCACCCCATCGTCGGCCATGCGGTCGAAGGCGTCGAGCAGCGGCAGGTAGCACTCGATCAGCGCTTCGTAAAACCAACGTTCTTCGAGGTGCCGCGCATGCTCCGGATGTCGGACGAATGGCAGATGCGCGTGCAGGATGAGCGCGAGGTATCCGTTCGGCATGGCGGTTGGATGACGAGTAGCACGATGCCCCCGACCTTCGCCATCGGACCCGGCCGCGCCCGGTCATGTTCTCTTCTCAACTTTTACTGAAGATAGATTTTCCCTTGTCCAGGCGACTGGTGGCAGCTCGCCTTCGCGCACGAGCCATCGGCCCCCACGAGCTTTCCAACCATCGGCTTGGTGTTCGTACCGTCGCGCACGCCGACCTGCGTACCGGCAGGGAGCGCGGGAAATGTGGCCGTTTCCGCGTAAAAATTCCCTGTCGCGTCGGTGTAGACGGAGAGGCTGTCCCCGTTGGGCGTTCGCAACCGAACTTCGACACCCGCCCCCACGGGCGCGCCGCCGCTCGTCTTGTAGACGGTGCCGCCGAAGCTGAACTTCTTCGTGTTTTGCGGCCCATGGCAGTCGAGGCAAGCAAGGCCTACCGGGTTGCCGCCGTTCGGGTGGCCCGCGTTGTTCGTGGGCTGCCCCGTTTGCCCGGCTTGATAGGCGGGCGCGCCGGCGAAGGCATTGTCTCCGCCGCCTCCGCCTCCCCCGCCACCTCCACCATCGCCACCGCCTCCCCCATTGCCGTTCCCGTTTCCGTTCCCATTGCCGCCGTTGTTTGGATTGCCCGCGCCTCCGTCGAAGTTTCCGGATCGTTTTCCCCCCGGGCCAACACCGATCTCCCCTGGATCGGGCGCGCTGCACCCCCAACCGGCGGCTCCCATCGCGGTCAAGAGGGCCGCTCCTAGAACGACAAGTTGTGAAAAACGCTGAACTTTCATCATGCTCCCGCGGAAGTAAGGGCCGAGCCGAGCCAACTGCTTCGAACCGAGCGGGGCCGCATACGCCAACATCCACGGCCGCTCGTGGGTTGCGCTAGAGCAAGGGCTGCGCCCGGTCTTCGATTCGGCGTTCGCGCGGCCTTTTCCTTTCGGTTCGGCCTCGCGCGGGAGCGCTTTACAAAGCGCCGGCTATCCGTATACTCCCGCGTCCCCTTACTGGGACTCTCACGTTCTCAGATCGGGCCCCGTCTTCTCGACGGGGGTTTCGAACTCCCCGCCGCGCTCCGTTTCGCTCGCTTCAACGCACTTCAAGCTTCGCGTTTTTATCCGAGCGGAATCAGGATCGTCGGCTTTCCAAGAGGGCTACAGCATGTATGCGGTGATCAAGACAGGCGGTAAGCAATACAAGGTCGCACCCGGCGACAAGCTCCGCGTCGAAAAACTCCCGGGCGCCGTTGGCGACAAGGTGACGTTCGGGGAAGTGCTGCTCATCGGTGGCGAGTCGGTCAAAGTTGGCCAGCCGCTCATCGCGGGGGCTGCGGTCGAGGCGAAGATTACGGCGCAGGATCGGGCCAAGAAGATCATCATCTTCAAGTTCCGCCGTCGCAAGAACTACCGGCGCAAGTCGGGTCATCGCCAGCCGTTCACCGCATTGGAAATCACCGGAATCACAGGAACCTGAGGAGACCGCCATGGCACACAAAAAAGGCGCAGGCAGCACGCGCAACGGGCGCGACTCCAACTCGCAGCGCCGCGGCACGAAGGTCTACGGTGGCGAGAAGGTCACCGCGGGCAGCATCCTCGTTCGTCAGGTCGGCACGAGCATCGCAGCCGGCAAGAACGTCGGCGTTGGCAAGGACTACACGCTCTTCTCCCTCGTGGACGGCGTGGTGAAGTACGAGTTCCGCACCAACACGCAGCGCAAGGTGTCGGTCTATCCGGTCGCCGCCGCGGCTGCTGTCAACGAGGAGTGAGCTCCTCCCCCAAGCTGCTCGCCGTCGACCTCGACGGCACCTTGCTCGACGCGCACGGCAACCCGCATCCGCGTGATGCCGAGGCATTGCGCGCGCTCGTCGAGCAAGGAACCCATGTGAGCATCGTCACCGGGCGGCTCTACTCGGGAACACGCGCCAGCGTGCTCAGCTTGGGTCTCTCCGGGCCGATTGGCTGCGTCGATGGCAGCCACCTCGTGAGCGCGGCGACGCACACGACACTGATGCATCACGCCATTCAAGGCGATCACGCGCAGATGCTTCGAGCCATCTTCGCGCGCACCTCGCCGGCGACCTTCGTGTTTGCGCGCGACGCCATCGTCTACGACGAAACGGGCGATCCGTTCCTCGGCTATGTGGCGACCTGGTCGAGCGACGTGCAGAAGTCCACGCGCATCGTCGAGCACGCCGTCTGGGCCGAGCGCGAGGGCTTGACCGCGGTGGTCGCGATCGGCAGCGCCGAACAGATTTCCACCGCCGCCTCGAGCATCCAAGAGGAGCTGCGCGACATCGCGCAGGTGGCGATGTTTCCCATCCGGCGCATCCTCGGCTCGTGGGGTCTCATCGTCCGCGCCGTGGGCGGCAACAAGGGCTCTGCGCTCGAGTGGATCGCCGAGCATCACGGCATCCCGCTCTCGGACACGGTTTGCATTGGCGATTGGCTGAACGACGTGCCCATGTTCGAAAAGGCGGGCCGATCGTTTGCGATGGGCCAAGCTCCGGACGAGGTCAAAGCGGCCGCGACGGACATATTGCACGAGACGAGCGAGGACGGCGGCGGCGTGGCCCGCGTCGTCGAAGAAGTATTCGGCGTTCGCGTTTGATTTTCGAGAGCGCGAGGCCCATGTGTGGGGACATCGTACGGCCGGGCGGGCCTATGGATTCGCCTGAACCTTACGTATAGTAGGCTGAAGCATGTCAAACGATCCGCCCGGGCCGAAGCAGCCCCCCACCGGCACGGTAGCCATGAACGCCCAACCCGAGCTCCCGGGCGCGCCGCCGTACTTGCAGGGCTCGCAGCCGCAGTACGGGCAATATCCGCAGGCGCAGCAGCAGGGCTATCCGCAGCAGTACGGGCAGCCGCAAGATTATGCGCAGCAGCAGGCATATCCGCCGGCGCAGCAGGGCTATGCGCAGCAGGCGTATCCGCAACAGGGCTATCCGCAGGATCCGGCCCAGCAGGCGTATCCGCAGGATCAAGGCCTCGCCCAACAGGGCTACGCCCAGCAGCCGTATCCGCAGCAGGGCTATCCGCAGGATCCGGCCCAGCAGGGCTATGCGCAACAGGGCTACGCCCAGCAGCCGTATCCGCAGCAGGGCTATCCGCAGGATCCGGCCCAGCAGGGCTATGCGCAACAGGCGTATCCGCAGGATCCGGCCCAGCAGGGCTATGCCCAACAGGGCTACGCCCAGCAGCCGTATCCGCAGGATCAAGGCCTCGCCCAACAGGGCTACGCCCAGCAGGGCTACGCGCAACAGGGCTACGCCCAGCAGCCGTATCCGCAGGACCAAGGCCTCGCCCAGCAGGGCTACGCGCAACAGGGCTACGCCCAGCAGCCGTATCCGCAGGACCAAGGCCTCGCCCAGCAGGGCTACGCCCAGCAGGGCTATCCGCCGGATCAAGGCCTCGCCCAACAGGGCTACGCCCAGCAGGGCTATCCGCAGGATCCGGGCTACGCCCAGCAGGGGTACGGGCAGCCGCAAGCCTATTCGCCAAATGGCCAGCAGCCGGGCTACGCGCCCTACGCGCAGCCGCAAGCACCGCAACCGGGTTACCCGCAGCCGCTCGAGGCGCAGCCCCACGCAGGGCACCCGTATCGGCACCACGAGAGCAGCGATCTCTTACCGTGCCCGGAGTGCAATCAGGGCTCTGCCAGCATCAAGAAGTACCAGTACGTCTCGCTGGCCATCTTCCTGTTCGTCTTTCTCTATTGGCGAAGGACCACCAAAGTCGCCTGCGCATCGTGCATGCGCAAAGAGCTATTGGCGAAGACCGGCATTGCCCTGGTGACGGCCCATATCATTTGGCCCATCCTCGTCTTGCCTTGGCACCTGGTGCTCTTTTGTATGAGCTACAGCAAAGGCCATTCGTCCGGCGTTCGGGAGCTCTACATGGCGCCCCCGCCGCCGGCCGCCTAGACGGCTACCCCACGCCCAAAAAGCCGCTGACCTGGTACACGATCAGCGCGGCCGCGTAGGCGATCGCATACGTGTAAGCCAAAACGAACGCCGGCCAGCGGATGCTCTTCGTCTCGCGGCGGATGGCCGCGACTGTGCTCATGCATTGGCAAGCAAAGAGGAAGAACGCGAGGAGCGCCAGCCCGGTGCGCACGGTGTACGCGGGGCTCCCGTCGAGCTTCTTCGTCGTGCGCATGCGCGTCGACAAGGGTGCGGGATCGTCGCTCACGTCCTCGATCCCGTAGATGATGCCCATGGTGCTCACCATGAGCTCCCGCGCGCCAAACGAGCCAATGAGCCCCGCGTTGATGCGCCAATCGAAGCCGACCGGCGATGTGAGCGGCTCGAGCGCCCGGCCCACCATGGCGCCCACGCTTCGCTCGAGCACCAATGTCCGCGCAGGCTCGGTGGAGGTGGAGGACGAGGCCGACGCGGAGGACGCAGCCGATGTCGCGGCGTCTTGCGGCTCGATGCGCGAGGATGCGCCGGGCGCGGGGATCGTCAAAAGGACCCACAAGATCGCGGAGGCGGCCAGAATGCTGGTGCCAATCTCGCGAAGAAAACGCAGCGCAGCGCTCATGGATTGGCGCGCGATCACGCGCGGCTGCGGCGCGCGGTACGCGGGCATCTCCAGCACCAGCGGCAACGTGCGGCCGCGGGTCGCCGTGCGCCGGAGCACCAACGACGCCACCAGCCCCGAGAGGATGCCGGCGAAGTAGAGGCCCACGAAAATGCACGCTTTGAAGAGCGCGTTGCCGGCCGGGAAGAACGTGGTCAGGACCAGCGCGTAGGTCGGAATGCGCGCCGAGCACGTCATGAGCGGGAGCACGAGGATGGTCGTGAGCCGCTCGCGCGGATCGCGGACGATGCGCGTGGCCGAGATGGCCGGCACGGCGCACGCGTGCCCCATGAGGAGCGGCACGAAGGAGCGACCGCTCAAGCCGAGCAGCCGCAAGAGCCGATCGACCAAGAACGCGCCGCGCGCCAGATAACCGCTCGCCTCGAGCAGCTCCATCGCCACCGTCAAGATGACGATCTGGGGCATGAACGCCAGCACCGTCCCCGCGCCGCCGAGGAGACCGTCGCTCACGAACGAGCCGAGGAGCCCGCCGCCGAGCAGCTTCGAGACGCGGGAGCCCAGCGCGCCAATGCCCGCGTCGAGCGCGTTGGTCGTGGGATCGGCCACCAGAAACACCGCGGCGAAGACCAGCGCCATCAGCCCGAGGAAGAGCACGGGCCCCAAGAGCGGGTGCAAGAGCCACCGATCGGCGCGGGCCGTGAGCTCGCGGCGCCGGCGGGCGGCGGCGCTGGCGGATGCCACGTCGGAGACGACCTTGCGGGCGAGGGCGTCGGGCTCCCAGGCCGGCTTCTCGCGAAGGGGATCGTTCGCCTCCAGCGCGCGGGCGGCCGCCTCGCGCACCTTGGCCGAGGTCTGCGGATCGCGCGCGCTGACGGCGAGGACCGGTGCGCCAATGGAGTCCGAAAGGGCAGCCTTGTCGAGCGCGCGCCCTTGCCCTTCGAGGATGTCGCACTGCGAGACGACCACCAAGAGGCGAAAGGGACGCGCCGCGAGCTCGCGCGTCAGGCGCAAGCCCAACGCGAGCTGCGTGGCGTCGATGACTTGAACGACCAGCAGGCGGCGCTCTTCCTCGAGCGCGCGATCCAGAACCCGGCGCGCGATCCCCTCGTCGGTGGCGGGATCGATGACCGACTCCAAGGTGTAGAAGCCCGGCAGGTCCGCCATCGAGACGTCGATGCCGCCGGGCAACGTGAGATCCGCCTCGAGGATGTCGACGGTGATGCCAGGGAAATTTCCGACGTGCGCGCGCGCGCCGGTCACCGCGTTGTAGAGCGACGACTTGCCCGAGTTGGGCCGTCCCACCAGCGCGACCAGGGGTTTGCCGCGGGCCTCGCGCACCTCGTCCCGGCCCTGGGGGCCGTGGCAGCTCGCGTCGTGCTCGGGCCGAGAGAGCTTCGGCGCGCGCGACGAAGGCTCCTCGCGGGCCATGGTCTTCTCGTCGAACGAAGGTTCGGGGGACGGGGGAGCGCTCACGCGCGGACCTCCGGCTCGAGGTGGGCGACGCGAATGGAGCGCGCCAGTTGGCGGTTGAGCGCAAACTCGCCGCCGCTCCCTGTACGTACATGAATGGGGCCGCCAAACAGGGCGCGGCGCAAGACGGTGACCCGCTCGCCCTCGTGAATGCCCACGGCCCGGAGCCACTCCACGAAGTCGGGCTCGAGCTCGAGCGCGAGGACGCGCACGGTCTGGCCCACTTGGGTTTCACCGAGGAAAAGAGGAGACGATGCGCTCATCGGGAATTGTTGAAATCCGTTTTCAACAAGGAGAGGGTAGTCCCCACCTCCTATCACGGCAAGGCTCCGCGCGCGTGTTCCCCTACGAGCTCGGAACGAACTCCTGCAGCGCGACCACGGGGAGCTGGGCGTCGGCCAACGCCGCCAGCACGTCCGGGAGCGCCTTCACGCCGGCCGGCTCGTGATCGCCGCGCTCGGCCGCGTCGTGAAGGAGCACGATGGCGCCGTCGCGCAAACCGCGCCGGATCCGACGCACCACGTCGGGCGCGCGCGCGCGGCCCACGCCGTCGCGCCCGCTGATGCTCCATCCGATGACGGTCAAATCCAGCGCCTCGGCGACGCGCGCGATGATGGGGTTCGTATGGCCAATGGGCGGGCGAAACAGGTCCGGGGCCTCCCCCGTGATCGCGGTGAGCACGTGGATCGCGCGCGTGAGATCGTCGCGCACCCGGCGCTCGCCGCGCAGGGAAAAGAGGCGGTCGTGCGCGTACGAGTGGAGCCCGATGGTGTGCCCGCGCGCGACGATTTCGCGCACGAGCTCGGGGTGCTTCTCCGCTTTTTTGCCGATGACGAAGAAGGTCGCCACCGCGCCGGCGCGGTCGAGGGCGTCCAGGGCGCGCGGCGTCCAGACGGGATCGGGGCCGTCGTCGAAGGTGAGCGCGACCCCGCGCGCATGGCGCGGCCCTTCGATGACGGCGTCCACGAAGACGCGCCATTTCAAAACGAAGACGCCGAGCAGAATCAACGCCATGTAAAGCACCACCGCGCCCACCGCGACCCAAATGGGCGGCGGCGCGATGAACATGGCCCGCACGGCGAGCACCACGGCGGACAGGCTGGCGGCGTAGAGAAGAAGCCGAAACGGAGGCATCCGGCCAGAGCTTACCTCACCCGGGCGATGGCGCCCTCCAACTCCCCGCCATGTTCGAGAATGTCAGGTGCGCTCTCGCATGGCCTTCAACTGCACCGCGGCCTCGGCCGGCGTGATCTCACCGCGCGAGAGCGCCGCGAGGATCGCGTCGATGCGGGCGGCCGCGGGGAGAGCCTCGACGTCGTGTGGCGCGCCCATCGCCTGCACCACGTGATCGAGCCGCGAGACCACCGTTGGGTACGAGATCCCCAAGCGCTGCTCCGTATCTTTGATCTTCCCCCGGCACTCGAGGAACACCTCCACGAACGCACGCTGCTCCCGACTCAGACGGCCCAGACGCCCGCCGTCGAAGTTGCCCTCGATGGCCGTCTTGCACGATTCGCAGTCGAGCCGGCTGATCCGCAGCGGCGAGGAGCATACGGGACAGGTGGTAGGAGCAGGTCGGCTCACCTTGAGAAAATGGCTCTCAGCCATGTCAAAATCAACATCGACATTCACTTAATGCAAGCCCACCTGCTTGGTTCACTGTGACGGGGGGCTGATCTGGATCTCCCCGTGCTTCGCCTCCACATCGAGAACGATGGGGGCGCCGGTCACGGACGGGTAATCGAGCTGCGGTGAGCCAATGGGCGTGCGCGCATGGATCTGCAGCGGAATGCCCGGCGCGAGCTCGACGCGCACCGCGTCCGAGCCGCGAACGCGATGCGTACCCGGATCGAGCGCGCGAACGCCGAGTCGGATCACACCGGCGTGGGTGGTCACGTCGAAGGAGCCGGCGAGCCCGTGCCCATCGATGCGACCCGCTCGCGTCTCCAGGCGCACCTTGCCCGAGACGTTGCCGAGCGAGATGGAGGCAGCCTGGGACTCGATGGAAAGGTCGCACCCGGAGAGGCGCTCCACGTGCACGCGCGCGGCCGCCGAGCGAAGCCTCGCGCGGACCGACGGCGGAACGTGCGCGATCACCCGCGCGTGGAAGGTCGCCTTCAAAACGTTCTCCCAGAACGCGGCGTTCCACCCGTTCTCGTCGTCGTTTCCCCCGCCGTCGCGATCCGGATCGCCGGGTTTCCAAGAATGAAGGACGCGCACCCGGGTGATGCCGCCCGAAGGGTCGATGGCGATCGCGAGCCCTTCGATTCGTTCACCGACCAGCGCGATGAACGGTGTTTCACCTGGGGCGCTCGGGACCACGTCGAGCTGCGCAAATTGCGTCTCGATGTGGAGCAACGGGTGCTCCTCGAGCACGAGGGGACAATGCGTGGAACGAGCAGCCTCTTTGTCCTCGGGTGCAATCATCGCTAAGACCTCCAAAGCTCAGTTCAAGTGCGGTTTCGCCCCGCTTCGAGCCGCAGCGCGGCGCCGCGCCTTCACCTGCGCAGGCGCTTGGCCGGATCGAAGCCACGGGACGGCAAAAGAAGGCTCGATCCCATTGGGGGTCGGCCCGCATTTCATAAAGTGCAGCTAAGTATTCATAAAATCAAGAACGACCTTGATTTTATCAAGGTTTCTACCTCATCGCGATGGACCATTTGCGCCGCAGGGACCGTCCCCTTCCCTGGGGTAAGCAAACGGAGTGTGGGGTCCCCTATGCCGGCCCTCAAGGCAGGACCTGCGAAGGTTGGCAAATCGCGACTCACCAAGGCCGCAAAATCGCGACCTGCCAAGGCGCGCCATGATCACAACGCCTCGACGGCCAAAATCGGGCGCCGTGCGCGCCCCCCGCGACGATTGTCTTTTCAGCTACCGCTTCGAACGTTGGCCAATAGCCACATCGCCATCGGCGCCTTCGTCATTCTTATCGCGTTATCGAATTGTCGCGTTTATCGAGTGGCGTTTTCGCCGGAGTAAGCCGACCTTGTGAACGCCGAAGTGAGTCAAGACAACCAAAGCATTGAGAGAACAATCAAACTACGTTGCATTCGCAAAATAGTCAAACGTCTTCGTCTTGAAAGGACTGCCATAAATGGCGGTTATTTCAAAGCGTTGCAATGAGTTTGGAGTGAATGCAACATGGGCTCGACGCGTTGCAATGACCAAGCACGAATGCATAGTCCCTCGTCCCAATGGGCATGTGCACCATTTCGTCCCTGCGAGGCATCGCCCTAGGGTTTGCCCCTTGGGGACGAGTCAACGATCGTCCCAAACGCTCGGCTACACCTCGGAGGCCCGCTGTGCCAGGAGACAGACTCACCCAGGAGGATCGACGCTGCATTGCCGTATGGCTCACGGAGGGCCTGACCTACACGGAGATGGCCAATCGGCTAAACCGTTCCAAGTCGACGATCACCCGCGAGGTGGCGCGCAACGGCGGGGCCGGCTACCGCGCGGACCATGCGCACCAGATGACCCGGATACGGGCCCGACGTCGCAAGCCGATCCCGCTGCCCGCGACCCCAGCCAACTTCGTCGCGTACGGACGCGACCCCAAAGCGGTGTTCGCATTCGAAAGGCGGCTGGGCGAGCTGTTGATCGGCATGGGGTGCCCGCGCATGGTGGCGAAGATCCTGTCGTGTTTGTTCACCGCCGACTCCGGCAAGCTCACGTCCGCCGAGCTGGTACAGCGGCTCCGGGTCAGCCCGGCCGCCGTGTCCACGGCCGTCGGCTGGGCCGAGGGGCAGGAGCTCCTCGTCCGCGAGCACGGAGCTCGGCGCAAGCAAAGGTATTCACTCGAAAAGTACGGCGGGCACCGTGCCGTTCTCGCCAGCGCCCGCGCCACCCTGCTGCTGGCCGCGATCCACCGTGAGGGCGCGGAAATCCTCGGCCCCACCACGCCCGCGGGCGCCCGAATGGATAAAGCGGGCACCTACCTGCAACTCGTCTCGCAGGATTTGGCAGACTCGGCCGAACGTCGGATGCGCGAAGTCTTCGGCGACTAGGGACAGCGCCGCGTACCTCGAGCGCCATCCCATTCCCGCAGTGCGCTCCTCGCAGAGCATCGTCCACGGGAACCGTTTTTCACGACGCGGCAACAGGATCGCGACGGAGGCGATCGACGTCATCGCGTTCGAAGGTTTTGCCGTGGGGCCGACGCGCAAAGCTCGTCGGGCGGCGGTTTTCGATGATTACCGCTTCGAACGTTTGCCGATGGCCACGTCGGCGTCGACGTCTTCATCGTCTTCGCTCGAAGCCACGCGGGTGCGCTTGCCCGCCGGCGCCTTTTTCTCGGGGAGGCGCGCGCCCTTGGCGCCGGATTTGTCTGCGCTCGCGGCATCTTCCGGCGTGTTGTCGGCCGAATAGAACGCCGCCAAGAAGGCGCCGATCAACGGCAGGGATACGGCGGGGAGCTCCCCCACCCCGCCGATGCCCGCAGCGCCGAGCGGCGCGATGTCCACCTGCAGGTGCAGCCAGTGGCGCATGGCGTACATCAACCCAACACCCACCAGGGCGCCAAAGCCGGCTTTGAGCCCAGCCTCGATCTGGCCGCCTTGGGCCCAGATGGGTTTTCCAGCCACCAGGCCCGTGACCACACCCGTCACCCCCGCGAAGAGGTAGGCCAGGATCTTGGGAAACGCGAGCATGCCAAGCCCTTTGACGACGAGGGCCGCGACGAGCGAGCCCATCACGAGCCCGAGGACGAGGCCGACGAAGATGCGTTTGAGCATGGCGATTCTCAGCGTGACCAGCGTTGGCCGGGGCGTCAACCGCGAAGACGTGCCTGGAGGCGCGTTCGGCGTTCCCCGCGGCGATCTTCGGCTAGCGCGAGCGAAAGGGCCCGCGGATCGTAGATGAGAACGACGAGGCGCTTGCCTCGGGTGACCGCCGTATAAAGAAGATTGCGCGACAGCATGACGAAATGCGCGGTCATCAACGGGAGGACGACCGCCGGATACTCGCTCCCTTGCGATTTGTGGATGCTGACGGCGTAGGCGAGCGCGAGCTCGTCGAGATCGCCGGCTTCGTAAACGGCCCTGCGTTCCTCGTCGTAACGCACGGTGAGGGTGCCTTGTTCCTCATTGAGCTCGACGATCTCGCCCACATCGCCGTTGTAGACCTCGCGGTCGTAGTCGTTTCGCAGCTGCATGACCTTGTCGTGCAAGCGGTACGAGCGGGAGGCGCGCGTGATGGATGGCCCCGTGGGGTTGAGCGCCGCCTGCAGCGCCTCGTTCAAGGCGACGGTGCCCGCGGGGCCGCGATGCATGGGGGTGAGCACTTGAACGTCGTGGCGGGGGTCGAGCCCGAAACGGCGCGGGATGCGCTGGGTGAGCAAACTCACGATGGTGCTCTGCGCGGACTCGGCCGAGTCGCGCTCGATGAGGAAAAAGTCGGCGTCGGGGCGGTTCGAGGCCAAGGGCGGCTCGCCCATGTTGATGCGGTGCGCGCTTTGAACGATGAGGCTTTGCTCGGCCTGCCGGAAAATCTGGGTGAGCCGCACGCACGGGATGGCGCCCGACGCGATCACGTCGCGAAGGAACGCGCCCGGGCCCACGCTCGGGAGCTGATCGACGTCCCCCACGAGGACGAGGCGCGTGCCATCGGTGAGCGCCTGCGTGATGGCGTCGGCCATGGTCAGATCGATCATCGAGGCCTCGTCGACCACCAGCGCGTCGCACTCGAGCGGCGATTGCTTGTTTCGTTTGAACTCCGATCGTTTGGGCTCGAACTCGAGCAAGCGATGCACCGTCGACGCAGGGCGGCCGGTCGACTCCGAGAGGCGCTTGGCCGCGCGCCCCGTGGGCGCGCAGAGTCGAAAGTCGATGTTCTCGCGATCGAGCACCGAGAGGATCGCGCGGACGATGGTGGTCTTGCCCACGCCGGGTCCCCCGGTGATCACCAGCACCGGGTTGTCCGCCGCCCGCGCCACCGCCTCGCGCTGCTCCGGCGCCAGCTCCACGTCGGCGCGCCGCTCGAACTCGGCCACCGCCTGGGCCGCCCCCCCGAGCGGGCGCGCGCTCGCCCCCGCGAGCTCTTTGAGCCGCTCGGCCACGCGCACCTCGGCGGCGTGCATCTTGGCGAGGAACACCAGCGGCTCGCCGTCCGCGAGCTCGGCCACCACATAACGACCGCGCACCAGCGCACGAAGCGCTTCGCGCACCCGCTCCGGCGTGTCGGCCGCGTCGAGCTCGGCGAGCTCGAGGAGAGCCATCGCGTGCGCGACCGCGTCCTCCACCGACAGACAGGTGTGGCCCGACTCCAGGGCGTCGTTGAGCGTCTGCATCAACCCGGCCTGCATGCGCGCCGGCGAGTCGTTCTCCACCCCCAGCTCGCGGGCGATGCGGTCCGCGGTCTTGAAGCCGATGCCCCACACATCCATGGCCAGCCGGTACGGCTCGGTGGAGACGATGCGCACGGCGTTCGCGCCGTAGCGCTTGTAAATGCGGCCGGCCAGCGCCCCCGAGGCGCCGTGCGCTTGCAGAAAGACCATCACCTCGCGCACCGCCCGCTGCTCGCGCCAAGCTTTGGTCACGCTGTCCGAGCGCTTCTTTCCGAGGCCGTCGACCTCCGCGAGCCGCTCGGGCTCTTCGTCGAGCACGCGCAAGGTGTCCATCCCGAAGTGGGCCACGATCTTCTTCGCGTACCCCTCGCCGATGCCCTTGATGAGGCCGGAGCCGAGGTAACGTTCGACCCCCACCAAGGTGGTGGGCAGGAGCTCGGTGACCCCCAGCGCGCGCAGCTGCTCGCCGTGCTTTCGATCGCGCTCGAAACGGCCGCGCACCCGCACCCGCGTGCCCGCCGCGACCGGTGGAATGGTGCCGACCACCGTCAAAAGATCGGCGCCCGGGCTCCCATCTCGGGCCAATTTGAGCACCCGGAACCCCGACTCGGCGCTCTCGAACGTCACGCGCTCGATCTCGCCCTCCACCGTGACCTCCTCGCCGCCGCTGTTGCCGCTGCTCGGACCGCGGGCGGACGCGAGCGTCTTTCCGCCGGCGCGAAGCGGCATCGTCACGGGTTTGCGGGTGGCCACGTCCCTCATCTTCGGGCAAATGGCGCGCCTTTGGCGAAGGTTCAGGTTTCCTGGGTGCAATTTTTGCGAACACGCATTATTTGAGCGGCGTGGCCCTTGCGACCTATGCCCTTCTCTGCTTCGGGTCGCTCTTTTCCATCGTCGACCCGTTCGCGGCGCTCCCCGTTTTTCTCGCGCTGACGGGCGGTCAGCCGCCCGAATCTCAAAAGCGCACGGCCCTGCGCGCGTCCTTGACCGTCCTCGTTCTTTTGCTCACGTTCGGTCTGGCGGGCTCGCTCATTTTCAAGTTCTTCGGCATCACCATGTCGGCGTTCAAGATCGCCGGCGGCATCGTCCTCTTCGGGCTCGGCCTCGAAATGATGCGCGCCAAAGACTCTCCGATGCGCAGCACCAAAGAAGAGCGCCACGAGGCGGAGGCGAAACAAGACGTGGGGGTCATCCCCATCGGCATTCCGCTGCTCTCGGGCCCCGGCTCCATCGCGACCACCATGGTGCTCGTCGGAAAATCCGAGGGCCCCGCGCAGCACGTGGCCATCTTCATCGCCATCGGCGCGGTCGCCTTCTTCACCTTCTTGATCCTGCGCTCGGCCACCTTGGTGGAGCGCGTGCTGGGCCGAACCGGCATCAACTTGATCGGCCGCATCATGGGCCTGATCCTCGCCGCCCTGGCGATGCAGTTCATCATCGACGGCGTGCGCGAAGCCTTCCCGAAGCTGGTCGGTTGACTCGGCGCACGCGCTGGGTCGGGGCGGCGGCCGGCACGTTCCGCGCGCGCCGCGCGGTCAGGTACCGCCGTCGGGTTTCGCCAAGGGGATCCCCCATTTCGCCGAGAGGTAGGACTGGATCTTCAGATGGTCGGCTTCCGGAAGCTGGCGATCGAAGGCGATGACCTCGCCGATGTAGCCGTTGAAATAATTTCCGCCGATGTTGGGGTAGATGCTGATGCCCAAGAACGAAGCGGCGCCAAAGCCATACTTCTGAGTCTCGTTGGCCGCCGTCGCGGGCCGCTCGACCCCGTTGAAGTAAGCGAACCACTTGTTGGGGGCCGAGACGACCCCGAAGATGCGCGGCTCCCAATAATGCCCTCTCTCGACGACCTTGGACTCGTTGTAAGGGGTGCCCGTATTTCCGAAGGTATCCCACCACTCGGCGTAGTCGTTGTCGCGATACCAGCTCGGATGCTGCGGGTTGTACGAACCGAATTGCCAAAGCCCGTAGCTGATGACGCCCGCGTCATCCGTATTCGCGATCTGCACGGTCTGATAGACGATGAACGCCTCCGCGGCCGACAGACCCTGCAGCGTTTTCCCTTTGAGGCACTGTTTGTCCACCCGATTGAAATGGAGGGCGCTCTTGGTGCGTTGGTTCAGGGCCGCCAGGTCGAACGTCGGGGCCGCGCAGCCCTCCGCCGGCACCGGCGCAAAGTCACGCGCGTTGGGCGATTTGTCCGCCCACTTCGTGACCGTCTCGTCGGTGCCCGGCTTGACCCGCTGGACCGCGTTCGAATCGGCACCATCGAGCCAAAAGACGAGCCCCGCGACCGATTTGGGTGTGTCGACCGGGGTCCCCCCATCGCCGGGCGGCGGACGATACGCATCCTGGTCTCCGCCCTGGCCGCCATCGGGAATACCGGGCAACGCCCCCGGCTCGTCGCCGACGCAAGCTGCGGCGAGCATCACCCCGGCGGAGGACGCACATAGAACGGCGATCGTCATGGCAGAACTGCGTTTCATGAGCCCCCGCGTTCTCATTTGCCACCGTCGAGCGAGATCCCCCACTTCGTGGAGAGGTACGAGGCAACTGCGTCGTGTTCGGCGGTGGTGAGCTTTTGACCGTAGACGATCACTTCGGCGATCAAGCCATTGAAGAAATCATCGGGGGCCGCCGCCTCCGAGAGGTGGCTGTTGAGGGTCCCGCCCACCACGGTGGGTCCATTCGGAAAGCCAAAGCTCCCCGCCTTGGTCCCGCGCTGGATTCCGTCCACGGACGCGGTCCACTCCTGCGCGTTGGAAATGACATTGAGGATATGCGGCGTAAACATTTCATTCGCGGGCGGCGGCCAAAAGAGGCCCTGCTCGGGCGGCTTTCCGGGCTCTACTTTGTTGTAAGCAAATGAGTCGTGCCAAGCGTTGTCATGGGCCGGGTGGTAGGAGCCGACGTCGGCGAACTGCCACATCCCGTAGCTGACGAGCGTCGCCGCATCCGGCGGTACGTATTGCTTGGTTTGCGCGACGAGGAACGCCTCCGCCCCGGACAATCCAAGAAAGGACGGCCCTTTGAGGTATTGCTTGCTCAACCTGGTGAAGGAGAGCGCGGATCGTCCGTTGAAAATATTCTTCACGAAGAGCGGGGAGCTCGCGCCCACCGATTCGAAGTGGCGAGGCGGCGTCGAGGGCGACTTGTCGAGCCACGCGGTCACATTTTCATTGCGGCCGGGGTCGGCCCGCCGAACGCGATCCGGATCGTCGCCGTCCAGCCAGAGGACCAACCCGGGAATGGTCGCAGGCAAGCCCTGTGAGCGACCGGCGTCGCCGGCGTCGAGGCCGGGATTGAAGACGTCGTGGTCGCCCGAGTCCGCGTTGGTGCTCGGGAGCGCACCGGGTTCGTCGCCGATGCATGCGGCCGCGAAGAAGCCGCCGGCCGCGGAGAGCGTGAGAACGATGGCAAGAGAGAGTGCACGCTTCATGATTTCGCTCAAAACGTAAACGCGGCGCTCGCGCCTGCGGTGTTGGGTGAGAGGAGGGGCATCACACGCGCCGACGAGGCCCCGCGGTGCGATTCTTTGGAGCTGACGACCAGGTAAACGCCGATGCCCGTGGCCACGAGACCGGCCGCGCCGGCGATGATGCCGATGGTCTGGTTCGACTTGGCGTCGTCGTGATCTTTGACGGCGGCGTCGTGCTGAACTTGCGCGTTGGCCGCGTCACCGTTGGCGATGTAATCGAGCGCGCGGTTTTGCTCGCGGTCGGATTTGTCGGCGAAGAGCTTGGCCCGGACGCCGAAGACGATCCCGGTGCCGAGCGCCAAAATGCCGGCGCCGCCCACGATGTAGCCCAGATTGCGCCGCCGCTGGAGCGCGCTCCGCTCGTCCGAGTCGGCCTGTATTTCCTCCTTTGGAAAGACGGCGACCGATGCTTCGGTGGGCTGCTCCGAGGCCACGTCTTGGAGCGCGGGGACGGGCACGCGGGTGGTGCCGGGGCCGGGTTGGAAGGTGACCTTTTGCGCCCACGCCTTTTTCTTGGGCGCCGTCACGTACAGCTCGTGCTCGCCGGGATCGACGGGGATCGGTGTGCCCAGGGCGACGACGCCAAAGGACTGACCATCCAGCTTCACCTCGGTGCCGGCCGGCGCCTGCGGGATGTCGATGACCACGTTGCGCAGGAGCTTTTCGAGGGCGCTCGCGTGCTCGCGGGCAAACGCCTCGCGCTCCCTCTGCCCCGCGCGCCCGGCCGCCGCGGCGGCCTCGGTAAATTCAGCCCACGCGGTGGCCGTTTTTCCCTCTTTTTCGTGGCAGTTGGCCAGGTTGATCAAGGTGCCCGTCGTGGGATCCAGCTTCTGGCTGCCGGCGAACTTGATGCATGCATCATGCACCTTTCCGGCCTCCATCAAGCGCTGGCCCTCGCGGTAGAGCGCCTCCGCGGCCGCCGCCGAGCCTTGCGCGTGCGCGGCCGGCGCGGCCAGGGCAGCCCCAGTGAACAATAGTGCCGTAGTTGTAATCCTTCGGCGGATCCTTGCCGTCCCCTTCATGACCACCCTCTCCTCGATGTGTGTCGTTCAGTTTCGCGTGTCTTTGGTCGGATCGAACGCCGGCTTGCTCGGCGAGGCCTGCGATGCGCTGGGTGCTGGCGTCGACGACGCGGCCGCGGGACCGTGCTTGCGCGTCGAGCGCGAAGGCTTGGCGCCTGCATCGGCCGCGGGGACCGAGTCTTTCTCCGCGACATTCGCGGAGGTCGCGGAGCTTGCGGGTTCCGCCGCCGGTGCGCCGGAGGATGGCTCGCCCGCCGTTTGCGATGCGCCCGGCGCCGGGAGCACCGTTGCCGCGGGCGCGGGGGCCGTCTTGGTGGGCGCGACGTCGGAGGGTGCGATGGCGGTCGGCGTGTCCCTTCGGTTTCCGGTGAAGAAGAAGATGGCGAAGATGCTGCCGCCCACCACAAAGGCCACGGGGATGATCAACAAGAACGGCAGCCACGTGCGCTTTTGCACGGGCAGCGCCGGCCCTGTCGACGATCCGGTTCGAACGTCGCCCCACCCTTGCGTGGTTTGCGCGCTCCGCTCCGGCGTGGGCGCGGGGGTGTTCGCGGGCGCCGGGGTGTTGACGAACGGCTTGGGCGCGGGGGTGTTCGCGAACGGGTTGGGCGCCGGCGTGCTGGAGAAGTGATGGGGCGCCGGCGTGTTGGCGAAAGGTCCCTGGGGCGCCTGGGTGGGAAAGGTGCCGGCGCCCAGCATGCCGGAGGTGATGGCCGGAAGACCGGCGAAGGCGCGAATGCGCTCGACCGATCCGGCCGCGCGGGAGCCAAACGGCGCAAGCCCCAGCGCCAGCTCGAGCGTGTCCGCGATGCGCCGCTGGGGATCGCGCTCCAAGCAGCGGTGAACGACGGCGGCGAGGGCCGGCGGGATATCGGGCCGGTGCTGCACGATGGGAATCGGGTTTTGCTCGAGGATGGCCGCAAAGAGCTCGCCCAACGCCTCACCGTGGTACGGGAGGACGCCGGCGAGCATCTCGTAGAGGATGACGCCGACCGACCAGATATCCGAGCGGCGGTCGACGTTCTTGGCGCTCCGGAGCTGCTCGGGCGACATGTAGAGCGGGGAGCCGAGGGTCGATCGGGTGGACGTCAGCGCATGATCGGCGCTGGGCTCGATGAGCGAGTTGCTCACCTTGGAGATGCCGAAGTCGAGGACCTTGACCGTCTCGGTGCCGTGGCTGCGGCGCGCGAGGAAGAGATTTCCCGGCTTCAAATCGCGGTGCACGATCCCCTGGTGGTGCGCCTCGGCGACGGCCTCCAGCGCTTCCAAGACGAAGTCGACCGCGTGCACGACCGGCATGCGCGGGTGACGGCGCAAAAGCTCCGCCAGATCCGCCCCTTCGAGCAGCTCGAGGACCATGTACGCGAGCCCGTCGGGCGTGCGCCCGGCCGCATACACGCGCGCAACGTGCTCCCCCTCGATCCGCGCCGCCGCCCGCCCTTCGTTGACGAATCGGGTGACCGCCTGCGGGATGCTCGCGATGTGCGGAAGCAGAAGCTTAATGGCGACCCTTCGCGCCAAATCGACATCTACCGCAGCGTACACGGCGCCCATGCCACCCTTCCCGATGAGGCGCTCGATGCGGTATTTCTCGAGAAAAAGGTCGCCCGGCTCCAAGAATCCCGTCACCCGGCGAAGGGTACGCGAGTCCCTCGTGGACTCAAGTAGCAGGTGGAAAAGCGCACCCGCCCGTCCGATCGCTCAACTTCACCTTTCCCTTCGGTCGTCGGGTCAAAGTCGTTGCGCGAAAAATAAAAAAACGAAGCCATCGAGGCTGGCGGGGAGCGCCGACGAGGCAGGTCGCACCGCCGCCGGGCGGTGGCGGTAGGTCGATCGCACCGTCGCGCGCCGACGAGGAGTCGTGTCGTAGACGGATGAGGCAGCGCTGCGGCTAGGTCGGCAGCGCCGTGGGATCGCGCAAGATGGCGTCGGTAAAGCGCGTGCGCAGATAGAAGCCGCGGGGCACGGTGGCGATGGGCTCTCCCTCGGGGCCGTGGGCCAGGGTGCGCGCGCGTCCATGCGCCGCTTTTGGGCGCACTTGCAGCCAGCGCCCGGTGCGGGCGGTCAGTCGTTCGATGCCGCCGCTGGCGATGATGCCCATCGCGTCGTCGAAGTCACCGGCGAAGACCGCCTCTTGGTCGCGCGAGGGGCGCCAGAAGACCGGCTCGAGGAGTACGCGCTCGTCCCACGCGGCGTGCTCGCGCGTGAGGATCGGCAGCCACAAGACGTGCGACAGCTTGGTGCGCACCCAGGAGCTCTGCCACTCCATCGCGTCGGCGTCGCCCAGCGGCAGCGCGCACACGAAGGTGGACTCGCGCGGCTTCCCGCGGTCGTCGACCGGCACGGTCTTCAGCTCGATCCCCAGGTGCGGAAAGTCGAGCAAGCTCCCCGGATCGGCGCGCGCATCGAGGCTCGCACGCCCGGGAACGGGGCCGGCGCCCAGCGCGCGCTCCACCAGCTCGCCGGCCTTGCCCTTGGTGTGAACGGCGGCGTCGCCGAGCTGAAAGCGCAGCTCGCGCGCCAGATCGCCCAAGGTGCGACCGGCCAGGCAAAGGGCGCGCACCCGCAGCTCGTGCTCGTCGCGGGGCGGCGGCGCGCGGTTCGATTTCATGGGAGTGACGTTCTCATTGACGGTCGCAGATGCACTCAGACGGAGAGCACGCGAACGTCGGGAAAGAACGCACGAAGCTTTTCGAGATCGTCCACGTCGCTGGTGTATACGATATCGCCGCGCGATGCCGCGGAAGCCATCACGATCGCGTCGACCACGGTTGATCCCTTCACCTTCGCGAGCGCCTCGCCGGCAAGACTGGCCAGCGACTCGGAGAGTATTTCAACGAGTAAACCGCTCTTGATATGCTCTCGAGCGTCCGCTCGACCACGCCACCACTCCGCGATGACGGCCGTCGGAACCGTAATCGGAACGTTGCAAATCCGAGCCTCACGATAGACGCGCCACGCACGCTGGTTTCGGCGCTCCAGCGCAATCAACACGCCCGTATCGAAGGTCAGCCCCGGCAAGGTCACGCGGCCTTCTTTCGTCGCGATTTTTTGGCCTTGCTAGCTAGAGTCCACCCCTCCGCCCACTCCGCCCGAATCGCCGCGGACTCCTCGGGGGTCGGCTCGGGGCCGCCGTACCACTTCCAAGCCCGCTCGAACGCCGCCTGGCGCTTGGCCTCTTTCGCGAGCTCCGTGATCAGCGCCGACACGTTGCCTTGGTACTTGCGATCCGCTTCCTCCCTCAGGAACTGCTTCGTCTCCGGATCGAGCGAAATCCCAAACGTCTCCGTGGCCCCAGCCCGGCGCTTCTTCATGCCAAGCACTGTAGCAGAATACGTGCACCCCGCACGCGAAGCCCAAACCCACCTTCTGCGGCACAAAAAAAGCCCCGAGCGACGAATCGCCCGGGGCTCGTTTACGACGTTAGCGCCTTCTATCAGAAGTCGCCGTGGCCGTGGCCAGCGTGACCGCCGGCTGCCGGGGGCTCCTTGTCCTTCGGGCGCTCGGCGACGAGGCACTCGGTCGTGAGCATGAGGCTCGCGACGGAGGCTGCGTTCTGGAGGGCCGTGCGGACGACCTTGACGGGGTCGATGACGCCTTCGGAGAGGAGGTTGCCGTAGGTGTCGGTGGCGGCGTTGTAGCCGTAGTCGTCTTTGCCTTCCTTGACCTTGTTGACGACGATCGAGCCTTCGAGGCCCGCGTTCGCCACGATCTGACGGAGGGGCTCCTCGATGGCGCGGCGGATGATGTTGACGCCGAACTTCTGCTCGTCCGTCACCTTGAGGCCGTCGAGGATCGACTGGGCGCGGACCAGGGGAACGCCGCCGCCGGCGACGATGCCCTCTTCCACGGCCGCGCGGGTCGCGTGGAGCGCGTCTTCGACGCGGGCCTTCTTCTCCTTCATCTCGGTCTCGGTGGCAGCGCCGACCTTGACCACCGCGACGCCGCCCACGAGCTTCGCGAGGCGCTCCTGGAGCTTCTCGCGGTCGTAGTCGGAGGTGGTGTTCTCGATCTGGCCACGGATCTCGGCGATGCGGCCCTTGATCTTGTCCTTGTTGCCCGCGCCGTCGACGATGGTGGTGTTGTCCTTGTCGAGCGTGACGCGCTTGGCGCGGCCGAGGTCACTGATGGTGACGTTCTCGAGCTTGAGGCCGAGGTCCTCCGCGATCACCTGACCGCCGGTGAGGACCGCGATGTCCTTGAGCATCTCCTTGCGGCGATCGCCGAAGCCGGGGGCCTTGGCGGCGGCGCAGTGGAGCGTGCCACGGAGCTTGTTGACGACGAGGGTCGCGAGCGCCTCGCCCTCGATGTCCTCCGCGATGATGACGAGCGGCTTCTGCTGACGGGCAATGGCCTCGAGCACCGGGAGAAGATCCTTCATGTTGGAGATCTTCTTCTCGCTGATGAGGATGTACGGATCGTCGAGGACCGCTTCCATGCGCTCCGGATCCGTGACGAAGTACGGCGAGAGGTAGCCGCGGTCGAACTGCATGCCTTCCACGACCTCGAGGATCGTCTCGGCCGTGCGGCTCTCTTCGACGGTGATGACGCCTTCCTTGCCGACCTTCTCCATGGCCTCGGCGAGCTTGTCGCCGATTTCCTTGTCGCCGTTGGCGCTGATGGCGCCGACCTGGGCGATCTCTTTCGGATCCTTCGTCTGCTTCGCCTGCTTCTTCAGCGCGTCGACGATCGCTTCGACCGCCTTGTCGATGCCGCGCTTGATTTCCATCGGGTTGTGACCGGCGGCGACCAGCTTGCTACCTTCGCGGTAGATCGCCTGCGCGAGCACGGTCGCGGTGGTGGTGCCGTCGCCGGCAACGTCGCTCGTCTTGGAGGCGACTTCACGCACCATCTGGGCGCCCATGTTCTCGAAGCGGTTCTCGAGCTCGATCTCCTTCGCGACCGTGACGCCGTCCTTGGTCACCGTCGGCGAGCCGAAGCTCTTCTCGATGACGACGTTGCGCCCCTTCGGTCCGAGCGTAACCTTCACAGCGTCCGCCAGCGCGTTGACGCCCGCGAGAATCAGGTTCCGTGCGTGCTCGGTATAAACGATTTCCTTCGCAGCCATGTTTTGCCTCTTCAGTCAGTCTAGTTTTGTCTAGAGTTTCGAATCTTCGCGTTCGCGTGAGCAGTAACCGTGACAGGGACGAAGAGGCCCCTACTTGGTGATGACGCCGAGAACGTCGTCCTCGCGGATGATGACGCGCTCTTCGCCGTCGATCTTCACCTCGGTGCCGCTGTACTTGCCGAACAGCACGATGTCGCCCACCTTCACGTCGAGCGGACGAACTTTGCCGTCCTCTTGGACCTTCCCATTACCCACCGCGATGACCTCGCCCTCGATGGGCTTCTCTTTTGCGGTGTCGGGGATGATGATCCCACCCTTGGTCTTCTCCTCTTCCTTCACGCGCTTGATGAGAATGCGGTCTTGCAGCGGACGAATGCTTGCCATGTTGTTTCTCTCCGTAGATGTGACGGGCCGGTCGATTGCTGGCACTCGTCTGGGGTGAGTGCTAACGGGCCGGCGCGCAAGATAATCGCCCTCCAAGGCTGGTCAAGGGGTGCTCGGCTGAAAAGCCCGATGCGGGCGAACACGGCTATATGCATGAGATTCAAGTCAATTTTGGAATAGCCGTTCAGGTAGCTGAAGTATGTAAATATATGGTCATATAGGTTAGCACCCTACCATGTCGAGTGCTGGCGTCCCGAGGCAGCCGCAACGACGCGCATGGTCATGAAATTGCACCACTTCTTGGCGGACGTTACACCTGAAGAAAGTGCAGTTTCGGGGTGTTTGCTCCCACGGATCGTCCCGCCGGGGCTTTCACCCCTTGGACCTGGAGGGACCAAACCGATGTCGATCGTGGCAACCGTTTCCATTTCCGGCTTCTTCCACGAGATCGTCGAAGACGCGATTCGGACACGGGGGGTGGCCGTGACCGCAGGAACGACGACGTACATCGTCGGCTTGCTCGCCGACTTCGCGAGGCCCGACGGGCGCGCGGGGGAGACGATGGAGCGCCCCCTGGCGTTCCTCCTCGACGAAGCGCTTCACACGGCGGCCCCGGCCGAGCGCTTCGAGCGCCTGCGCACCCTGGGCGACGGAGTGCTCTACACCAGCGGCTTCTTCGGCGATCACTTCGAGGCCCGCGGCGTCGAGCAGAGCTACTTGATCGGCATCGGGCAAACGGCCTACGGCAGCGCGAGCTCCATGCTGCATCGGTCCGGCGCGGCGAGCGACGCGAAGAACGAGCGCCCGTCGATGGACATCTTCGCCGAGCTGGCGGAGAAGTTCGCCACCTTGGTCGACGTGATCGCCGAGGTGGCCGACGACGCCGTCGCCAACGGCGCCGCGGGCTCCAAGGGCCTGCTCAAGCTCTACGAGCGATGGCTCAAGACGGGGAGCGATCGGCTCGCGCACGCTCTGAGCTCGCAAGGCTTGGTGCCCACGCGCGGGACCAAAGGGGTCCTGCAGTGAGCCAATCGCAGCTGGCCGGCAACGGTGTCGACTTGGTGCGGGAGCGCGCGCTCGCCCGCTCGGTGCAGCGCGCGCTGGAGCGCCTCTATCAGATCGACGAGGGGCCGGACGTGCATGCCTTCGTGCAGCCCGCGATGGAGGGCGAGCGCGAATCGCTCCTCCTGCGCCAGGGCGAGGACGGCGTGCTCGAAATGGCGCTGCACCTGCCGGCCTTCGTGCGCGCGCCCGCCAAGGACGGCGGGGATGCGGGCTCGGAGCTCGGGCTCGATGCGCTCTGCCAATTGATCGAGGGCGTGAGCCACTTCGTCTACGTGGCCGAGCGCGCGCGCCTGGATCGCGAGGCCACGCAGCTGGAGCTCGAGGTGCAAGCGGAGGTGGACAAGTACGTGGTGCTCCTCGCGTCGACGGGCGATCCGAACGTGGCGAGGAGCGGGGCGCTGCGCGCACGCCTCTACGAGCAGGTGCATTTTCGTCACGTCGAGGGGAGCGAGCCGGGGGAGCGCTACCGCGTCGCCAACGACACCGCCGCCAAGCTCGCGCGGCGGCTGGAGCGCGAGTTCATCGCGCCCCGTCGGATCGCGAAGATGCGGGACGAGCTTCGTCTCTTCTATCGAATGGGCCAGGAGGACAAGCTTCGCTACGCTCGGATGACATGATGCCGCTGGGCGGCACGGGCTCGATCGTCGACTCGATCTCCGCCAGCTCCGCGAGCGACATGCGGTGCTTGCGCGCGATGAAGCGCTCGCGATATGCGAGCGCCGCCATGCGCGCGACGCCGCTCAAGAACCACGCGTTGTAGCTCGCCGCCGCGACGCCGAGCACGACGACGGCCGCGCGCGCCGTCTTCTTCTTCGGCCGCAAGACGCGCCGGAGCAAGCCGCGCGCAGCGTCGAGCAAGCCGGCGAAGCGTGAGACGCGCTTGGCCGCCTCGGTGACGCGCGCCAGATCGGCGGCCTCCACCTCGCGCGGCAGGCGATTCGGACAGAGGGCGGAGACGAAGATCTGCGTGGCGAAGGCGCGCTCGTCGGGATCGTTCAGATCGAAGCCATAGCGGATGCCGTACTCGCTGATCTGCCGCATGGCGAGCCACGCGAGCAGCGGCTTTCCGAGCGCGAGGCCGCGAACGCCAAACGCGCCGGCCGCGAGACCCAAGAGCACGCCCGCGAAGCCATACTTTGGCTCGAGGCCGCGCACCGTTTCATCGACCTCCCACAAATCGAGGCGCGCGATGTCGGCCACCGAACGCATGGGGCGCATGGTCAGGCGCCGGAGATCGCGGCGACGTACGCGGCCCACCGTCTTGGTCGCCGTATGCCCCAGCGCGGCAAGTATGCGCCAGAGGCCGTGTGTCACCACGTCGGGGGTGTCTCCCAGGCTCTGTGGGTTTTGTGGGTTTTGCGGCTCCGCGTCGAGCGGAGCGTTGCTTCGCGTCATCACGTGGACGAGGCTGGAGACCGGTGTTCGGTAGGGCGAGATGGCCGCCGAGACGGCGTCGCCGAGGGCCGATTGTTCGTACGGCGTCAGCGCAGGCTTGGGCGCGTGTTGCATCGACGTTTCGCTCTTCGCGTTGCGAGCGCGGCGAGGGCCTTGCTCGGCAGTGGGGAGGGGAAGAACCGAATCGACTCGAGAAAGCTAAGCAGCGGGGAGCGGAAGCTCCGGCGGCGATGGGACCAGCGGCGCCGAGGCTGCGCGCGCCCCAACGACGCGAACGGTGCGACCGAGTTGGACCGCCATATCGGCGGCCACGCGTTTCATATCGACGATCGTTTCATGGGAAGTGCTGCGGTCGCACGCAAGTAGAAGGCTCGGCTTGGGTCGCTTGGCGCGTGCCAGCGAACGAACGAGGCTACGCGCGATGGCGGCGCGCCCTTGCTCGACGCTCTCGGCCGCGCGGCGCGAGGCCACGAAGAAGACCGTCGGCGGAAGCCGCTTCCCCATGACCAAGGCCTCGGCGCGATCGCGCACCCGTTGGGCGAAGAGCGCGGGCGGCTCGTGCGATCGCTGGATGACCACGGTCACGGCCACGCCTGCGCCGGCGAGCTCGCGCATCCACTGCCCCCAACGGGTGCCGTGTTCGGCCACCAGCATGACATCGGCCGGCTCCGTTGGCGCACGGACGCCTGATTCGTAGCCCGCGAGCACGCCCTCGAGCGCGCCCAGAGATGGGGGCGATGCCAGAGACTTGGGGGCCGGAGCAGACGGGATCGATGGATGACTCGGCGACGTCATAAAGGCCAAAGTCAGCAAGACGCACGCCATGGGTGGTCAAACGATCCCCATCACCCTGAGTAAGCCGACACCGTTCTACCTGTCCGCTAGCGCGCGCATCTTTGCATAGGAAGGGACCGAACGAATCTTCGGGCGGGCGCATTTCGGGCCAGCAAATGCCAGCTGTGACACGGGGAAAATCGCCACGGCCCACGGCTTCGACGTGTCGTGATGTGTCGTTCGCAATTCGTACGGCTCGTTCGAGCCGATTGCTCGACGGGTCAGAGGCGCCGCGGGCATATGCTTTGCTGAGCAATCAAACAACACATGTCCCGAGCTAACGCCCCGTGTGTGCTGCGCTTTTTGCGCAGACGTCGCGCTGACGCAACACGATCCCCTGCTACTGTATCGAGGATGCGCTGCATCCTCTCCCTGGCGGCGATTTTCGCCGCAAATTTGGCTGCGGGCGATGCTCGAGCCGAACCGGGAGACTTTGGGCGGGGCTTCGATTTGGGGCGCCTGGTCGACCAGGGTGTTCGGTTCCTCCGGCAAACCACGCAACCACGTGGCAATCGGCCGACCGACCTTCCCTATGCGGCGCGCACACCGTCGTTGGTCGAGCTGGAGGCGATGTTTCCTTCGCGGGATCCTGCGTTGCGTGACGGGTTCGTTCGAGCGGGAATGCTCGAATTCAGTCACGTCGGGAGCATGGGGACGGCGGCCGGCGAGGACAAGGGGCCTGCGGCGCGCGAGCCGCGCAAGAGCGACTTCCAGCCCCGCTTGAGGCTGTCGCTGGTCGCGCGCGACTGGAAGGGGGCCATTTCAATTGCCGGGGGTGGCACCATCCCGACCGACCAGATCCGTCTGACCCGTTCGAGCCGGATGCTCATCGGCCGCATCTCGGCGGGCGATGGCCCCGTTCGTCCGTTCCTGCACATTGGCTTGGGCGAGTGGCGCTACGACCCCGACCTTCTGCCGTTCCAGCCGCGCAATCAGGAGTACGCCACGCAGTTCAGCGGGGGCCTCGAGGTGCGCATTTCGAAGTTCATCGCGTTCGCGTGGGAGAACAATTACGTGGTGCTCTGCCGCGAGAAGCGCGAGCCGCACAACGTTCCCAACCCCTACATTTTGGGCACGTTCGGCGTTCTGCACGTCGACTACTGATGCGTCGCGCGCGCTGCGTGCGCTACGTGCGCTACGTGAATGGATGCACGAAGATGCGCGCGACGCCTGGCTCTTGGGCATCGATCGTTGTCCGTCGTTCGTCGATAGGATACGACCGGAGCGTCATTCACCATCAGGGAGGGAGGATCTTCCATGCGATTTCGCATAGCGCTTCTGGTGATGTGCGGCCTTTCGCTGCCGGCGTGCTCGAAGAACGAAGAGGCGAAGCCAACGACGACCACCACGGCAACGAGCGCGAGCGCGCCCGTGCAAACCGCTCCAGAGCCGCCGCCGCCCGCACCAACCCCGCCGCCCCCGGCCGAGGTCGAGACGAGCACCGAGATGAAGGGGTTCCTCGCGCTGCTCGACGGAAAGCCCGAAAGCACGAAGAAGGCGCTCAAGCAGTACGGAGGAAAGACCGTTCAGAACGATGCCCTCGGATCGCTCGCGCTCAAGGATCCCAAGGTCACCAAATCGGAGAAGCTCGGCACATTGCAGTGCTACTCGGTGGAGAGCACGGCGGGGGCCACGAAGCACACGTCGCGATTGTGTTGGGATGGGTCGGGAAAGATCGCGCAGATCACGGACAAGAAGGAGTGAGCCATGAGCAACGTTCATGAGTCCGAAAAATTCGGTCGCATCGATCTCGCCACCACGGCGGGCCTTCAAACCGCGCTCAGTTTCCTCGGCTACGATCCGGGTACCGTCGACGGCCTCGACGGCCCGAAGACCCAAGCCGCCCTCCGCGCCTTTCAGGAATCGGCGGGCATCACCGCGGACGGCCTCATCGGCCCCAACTCCCGCCGTGAGCTCCTGAGCGCCCTCGAAACGGCGGCGAGCCAGCAAGACAACACGTAAGGGTCGCCCGTTGGGTGCGGGGGTCGAAGGCGCGACCGCCGCGGTTACGCGTGCAGCGCGTCGAAGAACGCGTGCAGCATGCGGTACGTCAGCCCCCACACCACGCGGTTTCCCACGCGCAGAGACGGCAGCTTGTAGAGGGTTTCGCCGTTTCGAAACTCGAACGGCTCGGCCGTCTCTCCGCGTGCGAGCGGTCCCAAGGGGGACCAAATGGCCTCGGCCACCTCGCCGTCGGAGAACACGAGGTTGGCCTCGGCCCGCGGGATGGCAAATACGAAGGAGGCCACCGTGAGATCGAGGACGGTGCCGCGCGCGGTGGCCGACACCTCGGGCAGCCGGAGGAGCAAGGCGCCGTGCGCGCGAAGGTCGAGGCCCACTTCTTCGCGGGTCTCCCGGATGGCGGTGTCGACGATGCTCGGATCCTGCTCCTCGTGCCGGCCCCCGGGGAATGCCATATGACCGGACCAGGGATCGTGCGGGTGCTCGGCGCGGCGGATGAAGAGGATCTCCGCGTCCCCGCCATCGACCCCCTCGCGCAAAATGGCGGCGACCGCGGCGCGTTTGGCGGAGGGCTGGGCGGGCTCCGGCGAGCCGGGATGCCGCGCGAGACGTTCTTTGATGACGGAAAGCGCGTACGAATCTAGCAAGGGAGGACACAAGTAGTAGCATGGCGCGGCATGACTCAGGGCCTGCGCACACTCATTCGTTCATTCGTCCGTGTGTTGGTTCGCGTTCTTCCGGCGATGGTGCCCGTCGCGGGGGTCGCGGCCGCGGGGCTCCTCGTTGGCTGCGGCACGCCCAAGGTGTCGATGGGAACGGGCACCCGCGAATACGTGGCCTCGGACTATCCGCAGGTCCTCAAGCGCTGGACGCGCAATGCCAGCCTCATCGTGGTCTCCGAGCTCGATGACCTTTTGACAGTCACGGCCACCTACCAGTCGTGGGACTTCCGCTGGGCTTACGTCATTCGCTACGCGCAAGACTTCCGCCTCACCATCGAGCAGCGCCGGAGCCTGCTCGAGACCACCTTGAACGAAACGCGGGACACGCACTCGTTCTACATCGCGCTCTACGGCAGCAACCGCCGCTGGACCGATCTCACCAAGCCCAATAGCGCCTGGATCGTTCGCCTCATCGACGACCAAGGAAATGAAACGGCGCCCATGAACATCGAGGCGATCCCCAAGCCTGGCGCCCTCGAGCGCACTTATTTCCCGTACACCACCGTGTGGCGGCAGGCCTTCCGCATCAAATTTCCGCGGTACTACGGGGATGGGAGGCCGGCGATCGCGCCCGATGCCAAGTGGTTCGGGTTGCGGTTCGCCGGCGCCGAGGGAAACGAGGAGCTGCATTGGGATATCGATCCGAATGCGAATGCGTCGCAGGCGGCGTTTGGGGACAAGGCGCCGGCTCCGTTCTTTTGACGGCTCGGGAGATCGCGCGCGAGGTCGGCCCGCGCGGGTGCGAGCTCGCGGCGCGGGGGCGCGAGCTCGCGGCGCGGGGGCGCGAGCTCGCGGCGCGCGTCAAATCGGTCCGAGGACGCGGTCGATGTACGCGTTGGTGAAGCGGCCGGACGGATCGACGTGGGCGCGGACGCGGCGGAAGTCGTCGAAGCGGGGGTAGCGGCTGCGAAGGGTGCTGGCGCCGAGCGTGTGCATCTTTCCCCAGTGGGGCCGCCCGCCAACATTTGCGACGATGGATTCGAATAGGTCGAAGTATTCGCGGTAGGGCATGCCGACGAATTGGTGAATGGCCACATAGGCGCTGTCGCGGCCCTGGGCGGTGGAGAGCCAGATGTCGTCGGCGGCCGCCACCCGGACCTCGACGGGGAGCAGGACGGACAGCGCGAGCTTGGGCACCTCGATGCGCAGCTCGCCCAGCACGTCGGCCAGGGCCTCGCGCGGAATGGCGTACTCCGATTCGACGAAGCGCACGTGCCGGCTGGTGACGAAGACGCGGTGCGAATGGTCGCTGTATTTGCGGGCCGAGAGCGCCGTGGAGAAGATGCGGTTCAGCGGTCGCACCAGGCTGGGGACGGCGCGGCCCAGACGGCAGAGCGCACCGAGCACCTTGTTCTCCATCACGTCGTATTCGAAGTAGTGGCGCAGAGGGCTCAGCGGCGAGGGCGCGGTGCCCGCGGGCAGACGGTTGTTTCGCTTGGTGAGGGCGTGGTCGCCATACGGGAACCAGTAGAACTCGAAGTGGTCGTTGTCCCGGACCAGCTCGTCGAGCTTCTCCAGCACGTCGCCCAGCGGCTCCGGGCGCTCCTCGGCCGCGAGGACGAAGGACGGAACGCAGCGCAAGGTGACCGTGCTGATCACGCCCAGCGCGCCGAGCCCCACGCGGGCCGCGTTGAAGAGCTCCGGGCGCTCCTCGCGCGAACAGCGCACGATTTCGCCGTCGGCCAGCGCGAGCTCCAAGGCCTCCACCTGCGTGGCGAGCCCGCCGAGCTTGACCCCGGTGCCATGGGTGCCGGTGGAGATCGCGCCGGAGATGGTCTGCGCGTCGATGTCGCCGAGGTTGGCCATGGCCAAGCCCAGCGCATCGAGCTCGGAGTTGAGTTGGCGAAGCGTGGTGCCCGAGCGCACCGTCACCCGACCCGAGCTGGGATCGGCATCCACGATCCCATGCCATGCGCCGAGATCGATGGCCACCTCGGAGGTGGCGGCGATGTCGGTGAACGAGTGGCCGCTGCCGCGCGCGCGGACCTTCAAGTTGCGCTGACCGGCGCGCACCACCGTCTGCGCGATGGCGTCGGCGCTGGTCGGGCGCGCGATCTCGCGGGCGGTGGCGCTGGCGGTGCTCGCCCAGTTGGTCCATTGGAGGTTCGGGCTCGGTATGCCTTGGGCGATCGACTCGGTCATCCGCACCTACACACGACGGCGCGCCTCCTTCCCGGACAGCGCCTGCGAAGCAAGCGTGAGCGAGGATGGAGCGCGGTCAGAAAGATGACGACGGAAAGCGACGTGACCGTAAGCGAAAGCTGTTCACGGTTCAAGGATGGCCGTCGTAGCGTTGCGAGTCATGTCCGCCCACGTACGTCGAACGCGGTTGGATGGTGCCACCCGCGATCTCGACCCGCCGTTTGCGCTCGTCGACCTCGATGCCTTCGATCGAAACGCGGCCGATCTCGTGCGCCGCGCGAGCGGGCGGCCCATTCGCCTGGCGAGCAAATCCATCCGCTGCCGCGAGCTGATCGCGCGCGCCCTCGCCATGCCGGGGTTCGCGGGCATCATGTGCTACTCGCTCGCGGAGGCGCTCTGGCTCGCCGATGAAAAAACGGGACGCGACTTGCTGGTGGCCTACCCCACCGCCGACCGCGCCTCCTTGCGAAAGCTCGCCGCCGACGAGGCCGCGCGCAGCGGGGTGACCATCATGGTCGACTCGATCGCGCACCTCGATTTCGTCGACGCGGCCTTGGGCAGCGGTCACCCGACCGTCCGCGTGTGCCTGGAGCTCGACGCTTCCTGGCGACCGGTGCGCGGGGTGCACGTGGGCACGCGGCGCTCGCCTGTGCATACACCGGAGCAAGCGGCCGATTTGGCGAAGGCCATCCTGGGGCGCAAAGGTTTTTCGTTGGTGGGCATCATGGCGTACGAAGGTCAAATCGCCGGCCTCGGGGACGCTCCGCCAGGACGGCGCGCGCGGGGCTCCGCGGTGCGCTGGATGCAGCGTCACTCGGCGCGCGAGCTTCGGGAGCGACGCGCGGCCGCGGTGGCCGCCGTGTCGGCGCTGACGCGGCTCGAGTTCGTCAACGGCGGCGGAACGGGGAGCCTCGAGGTGACGGCGGCCGAGGCGTGCATCACGGAGCTGGCGGCGGGCTCGGGGTTGCTCGCGCCGACGTTGTTCGATGCCTACCGCACCTTTCACCCGGAGCCGGCGGCGCTGTTCGCGCTCCCCGTCGTTCGAAGGCCCGCGCCGCGCATCGCCACCTTGTTCAGCGGCGGCTACCTCGCGTCGGGCACCGCCACCCCCGATCGGCTGCCGCAGGCTTATTTGCCCGAGGGATTGCGGCTCACCGAGCTCGAAGGCGCCGGCGAGGTGCAAACGCCGGTGGTGGGCGATGCGGCCGATTCGCTGCGCGTGGGGGATCGGGTCTGGATGCGGCACGCCAAGGCCGGCGAGCTGGCGGAGCGCTTCACCGCGTTTCATCTCCTTCGCGGCGAGGCCATCGAGCGCACGGTTCCCACCTACCGGGGCGAGGGGCGCTGCTTCGGCTGATCCGGTCGGGGCTTGTATGGGACCGCGCGATCGCGCACCCTCGGAACATGCGCAACGCGGTCGTCGCGGCAGCCATTTTGTTGGAGAGCACGGTAGGTTCCATCGCATGGGCTCAGTCGGGTGGTGCGGGCGGGGGTGCGCCGGATGCGGTGACCGCGCAGGCGCTCTTCGACAGCGGCAAGGCGCTCATGAAGGAAGGTCGTTATACGGAAGCGTGCGATAAATTCCAGAGCAGCCACCGCATCGATCCCAAGCCCGGAACCGTCTTCAACCTGGCCTATTGCTACGAGCAGAACGGGCAAACGGCGAGCGCGTGGGCCCGTTACGTGGAGGCCGCGGAGTTTGCCGCGCGCGACCACCAGCGGGAACGCGAGAGCTACGCCCGGGAGCGCGCGCGTCTTCTGGCGCCAAAATTGGCGCGCCTCACGATCCAAAGCGGGGCGCTGCCCGAGGGCGCCGTCGTTCGGCGCGATGGCGCTGCCGTCGACAAGGCGGTGCTCGGAACGGCGGTGCCAGTCGATCCGGGGGAGCACACCGTCGAGGTCACGGTGGGCGGCAAGTCAGCGTGGTCCACGCGCGTGCATGTGGCGACGGGGGCGGCGATGCACGTGAATGTTCCGCCTGCGGCGGCGCTGGGGTCCGCGGCGACCGGCGTGGGTGCCGCGGAGACGGGCGAGAGAGGGGCGGCGGGGGCGGCGGACGGGGATGCGGGCGATGCGCATCGCAGAGGATCGTGGTCCGGGCAGAAGACCCTCGCCGTGGTGGCGCTCGGGGTTGGCGTGGTGGGGCTCGGGGTGGGCACGTACTTCGGGCTTTCGGCGAAGTCCAAATGGGATGACGCCAGGGAGCAGTGCCTCCCGCAAGGCTGTCGGAGCGCGAGCATCGACATGGGCCACGACGCAAAGACGAACGCGACGATCGCCACCGTGGGCTTCGTCGCGGCGGGGGCGGCGCTCGTGGGGGCGGCGGCGCTTTGGTTCACGGCGCCCTCGGCGCGATCGACCGCGGCGGCATGGTCCATCGTGCCGGCGGCCGATCCGCACGCCCGGAGCGCGGGGCTCGTGGCCCGGGGGAGCTTTTGAGCGCGGAGCGATGGCGGCATCGGCAGACGGCCGTCGTCCTGGCGATGGCCATGGGCGCGAGCATCGCGTGCGGCGTTTCGTGCGCTTCGGTGCTGGGGATCGACGAGCTCCCCGTCTACCGCGGCGACGACGGCGGGGACGGCGGGGGGCCGCTCGGCGATCCCGACGGCGGACCTTGGGCAACCGCCATCGCGGCGGGGCGCTACCACGCGTGCGCGGTCCTGAACGATGGCACGCTTCGTTGCTGGGGCAACAATGAGCGCGGTGCGATCGGCGCGCCGGCCGTTACGCCGTATGCCGACGGTGGGTACGCGTTCGACGGACGCGCCATCATGGCCCCCGTCGCGGCGTCGGTCGGAAAGGTGGCGCAGGTCGGCTTGGGCGAGAACATCAGCTGCGCGGTGCTCCCCGACGCCAAGGGCGTCTGCTGGGGGGACGACGCGAAGCGAGCGCTCGGGCGCGGCACCGCGGGGGCGCCCGAAGCCGCACGGCCGCACCCCGAGGCCAAGCCGGTGACGGATCTCGGTGCCGCCGAGCAGATGGGCGCGGGGCTCGGCTTTGCGTGCGCGCTGAGCGGAGAGCGGGTCTTCTGCTGGGGCACGAACGGCTATTACGTGCTGGGGGTCGAGCAGAGCGACCCTTACTTCGTGGCGTCGGCGCAGGAGATCGCGATGCCCGGGCGGCGCGCCGCCAAGCAGCTGGCCGTGGGCGGCTCCCACGTTTGCGCGCTGCTCGACGACGCGCACGTGGCGTGTTGGGGGAACAATTGGAACGGGCAGCTCGGACGGCCGACGGCCGACGGCGGGCGCAATCCCCAGGCGACGCCGCTGGTGATCCCTTCGCTCGCCGACATCGTCGAGGTGCGCGCGGGCGACGACGCCACGTGCGCGCGCGCCAAGAGCGGGCGGGTCTCGTGCTTCGGCAAAGGGCACTTGCTCGGGCGCGGCACCGCCGACGCGGGCGAAGAAGAGTTCACCCCCGCGCCGGTGGTCCTCCCGGAGTCGGCCAAGGCCATCGCCGTGGGCCCGACGCACGCGTGCGCGATCCTGGTCACCGGAGGGGTCCGGTGCTGGGGCGAGCCGGAAGAAGGCAAGCTCGGCTCGGGCCAATCCGACGACGTGACCACCCCGCTCGAGGTGCTCGGGCTACCCGGCCCCGCCGCCGCCCTCGCCACCGCGAGCAACTTCACCTGCGCGCTGCTCGAGGATCATACGCTCTGGTGCTGGGGCGGCGGCTCGCGCGGGCAAGGCAACGCTCCGGAGTCGGGCCCCACGCCGCTCCGCGTCTCCTTCGGCTCGGACGGTCACTGACGCGTGTCGAGCAGACTGCCGATGGATGGCTCGGGGCGGTTCGCGCTGGCGCTCGGGCTCGGGCCGGCGTTCGAGGCTGCACCGGCGCTCGAGGCCGCGCCGGCGCTCGAGGCCGCGCCGGAGTTTGCGGTCGCACCGGCCGCCGGATGCGCGCCTGCGGGGCGCGATCGTGAACGAGGCGGGCTTGCCGCTTTTTCCTTGGGCAGCTCCAAAAGCGCCGACGACGCCGGCGCGCTCGCGCTCGAAGCTTCGGATGCGACCGGCGGGGGCCGACCCAAAGCGGATGCCGCCAAGATCGGAGCTTGCGGCAAGGCCGCCATCGAGACAGCGGCGGAGGGCGTCCCCCACGCCTCCGGCATTTTCCGAACCTCCGGCGTCTCCCCGAGCCCGCGCCGAAGCGCCATGAACCCGCCTGCGCCGGCCGCCGCAAGGACGAGCGCCACCACGCCGCCCACCGCCAGGCGCCGCGTGCGCGCCGTCGCCGTGGAGCTCGCGCTCGCCGACACGCCCATCGACGGCGTCACCCCGGACGAAGACGCCCTGGACGACGACGCCGCCACCGACGAAGACGCCCCCGTTCGCGCGATGGCCGGCGCCGAATCGCGGCGGAGAAGGCGAACGGCGCGCTCCACGCTTCGCGTCGCCTGGCCCGTTCCGAACGGAGCGATGGCGAGCGCGAGATCGGCCACCGTCTCGAAGCGCTGCTCCCGCGCTTTTCGCAGACAGCGAAAAATCGCCTCCTCCAGCGCGGGCGGCAAGCCGGGGACCACGGTCCCCATGGGCGCGGGCTCGCGCTCGAGGACGGCGGCCAGCACCATGGCCTCGGTGGCGCCAGGGAACGGACGCCGCTCGGTGATCAGCTCGTAGAGGATGGCGCCCAACGACCAAATGTCCGTGCGCGTGTCGACGTCCCGCGGCGAGCGGCACTGCTCCGGGGACATGTACGCGGGCGAGCCCAAAAACGCCGTGGTGGCCGTGATGGCGACCCGATCCCCCGACTCGTCGAGCGGATCGAGCATCTTGGAAATGCCGAAGTCGAGCAGCTTGATGAGCGGCTCACCGGCGGGGCGGTTGGCCAGAAACAAGTTCGACGGCTTCAGATCGCGGTGCACGATGCCCAGCTGGTGCGCCTCGGCCACCGCGTCGATGGCTTGGAGCACGTAGTCGACGGCCGACGCAAACGGCAGCGGCCCCTCGTCCACGAGCAGCTCCTTGAGATCGCGCCCCTCGAGCAGCTCCATCACGATGTAGGGCTCTCCGCTGGCGAGCTTCCCCACGTCGATCACCCGCGCCGCGTGCTCGCTCCGCAGCTTGCTGGCCGCGCGCGCCTCCCGCGTAAAACGCTCGAGCGTGTCCGCCGGGCGGTTCGACTCGGCCAGGAGAAACTTGAGCGCCACGGGCTGCTCGAGATCCACGTTGAGCGCGGCGACGACCACCCCCATGCCTCCTCGACCGAGCACGCGCTCCACCCGGTATTTTCCGAGGAGCACGGTGCCGGGGGGGAACGGCTCTTTGCGGTCGCGCACGGGCAGAATGCGACGCTCCACGTCCTCCGCGGTCTCCAGATCGTGCTCTCTCCCCCTCAGGGCCACACGAATCCATCGCACGCCGCGCGCGAAATGCCTAGAGCAGGGCGCGCTCGAACCTAGCAGGCTGGGGCATGCAAACCGCCGGATTACCCGGGGTTTGTCGCGATTTGCTACCGCCGGAACTCGGCCGCGTCGAGCGCGTGGCGGTCGAGCAGGCGATGCACCTGCGCGCGGGAGGTGGCGAGGGCCTCGGCGACGCGGCGGATATTTCCGCGGTGCTCGCGGAGGAGCGCGATCAGCCGCTCGCGCTCACCGTTCTTCGGATGCTCGGGCGCGGCGGCCGGAGCAAGTGAAAGCGGCGCGGAGCTCTCCTCGGGGAACGCGAGGACTTTTTGAATCGCCTCGGGGAGGTGCTGCGGCTGGATGCGGTCGCGGGCGATGGCCAGGGCCGCCGTCAAGCACCGTTCGAGCTCGCGGATGTTGAGCGGCCAGGAGTAGGCGAAGAACGCGCGGATGACGTTGGGGCTGAACGAGACGCGCGCCGCTTCGGGGCCGGAGCGCGCGAGGATGGCGGGGATGATGAGCCCGAGATCGTCGCGGCGCTCGCGCAGCGGGGGCAGGCGGAGCTTGAAGCCGACCAACCGCGCATAGAGGTCGGCGCGAAAGGCGCCATCTTCCACCATGCGCGCCAGATCGCCGTGGGTGGCGGAGAGCAGACGAAAGTCCACGCGCACCGGGCGCGTGCCGCCCACCGGCACGACCTCGCTCTCCTGCAGAACGCGGAGGAACGCCGCCTGCGACGGGAACGGAAGCTCCGCCACCTCGTCGAGGAGCAAGGTGCCGCCGTCGGCGCTCCGCACCAGGCCCGCGCGCTGCTCGTCGGCGCCGGAGAACGCGCCCTTGCGATAGCCGAAGAGCTCCGTCTCGAGCAGCGTCTCCGGCAGCGCGCCACAGTTGACGGGGACCAAGGGCCCCGGGCGCAGCGAGCAGCGGTGGTATCCGCGGGCGATGACCTCTTTTCCGGTGCCCGTCTCACCCTCGAGCAGCACCGGGACCTGCGTGCGCGCGACCCGCGCGAGTTTGTCCAGCTCCCGCGCAAAGGAAGGGAGCAAGGTCGCGAACTCGTCGGCGGCGGGTTTGGGCGCAGCGTCGAGCGCATCGTCCTCGGGCGACACCGCGTCTTCGCGAAAGAGGAAGAACGTGTGCCCGATCTCGAAGAGATCGCCATCGTTCAACCATGCGCGCTGCGCCGCCACGCCGTTGACGAACACGCCATTCTTCGAGTTCTCGTCGACCAGCACCCAGCGGTTGTCGGCGCGCAAGAGCCGCGCGTGCTCCCGGGAGGCCCGCGGATCGGGGACGCGCACCACGATCGTGCGGCGCTCTTCGGATACCACCTGCGCGCCTTCGGGTTCGAGCTCGCCGCGGCCGATGAGCACCTCGTCGACGCCGTGGAGCCAGTAGCGGCGCGCGCGCTCGAGCGGCTGTTCGCACTGAACGGCCAGGACGAGGTACGGCCGCACGGACGCGAGGCGAACGGCATTCACCTCGTGGGAGCGCTTGGACAGGGTCTCGTCGGTCGCCATCTTTGGCGGATTTTACATCCCCGCCAGAACTTCGAGCAACGGAGGGCACGTGACGAGGAGCTCGTGCGCCACCATGCGATCGGCAAAGAGGATGATCGCCCCCTCGGCCGATGCCCGCGCCGTCGCCGGTGCCGCGCCGCCCCCAAGGATGGAGGACGCGAAGAGGAACTGCCCGGATGAAACGTGCTCGACCACGGCACCATCCCGAACGATCTCCAGCGTACCCACGCCCACCAGGACCACCCCCGGAACGGGCTGCCCCTTCTCGACCAGGACGTCGCCCGGCTCCAAGGCCCGCACATCGAGGCGATCGGTGATCTGCCTGCGAAGCGTTGCGTCGAGCCGCTCGCCCAGCGGGCCCATGGTTGCACCCACGATGGCATGGGTCCGGTTGGCCGCCTCGCAGAGATCTTCCTCCACCCACGGGCAGGTGCGAAAAGCTTCTTCCACGGCGGACGCATCCCACGTGGCCACGCGCGCTTGCTCCGACGCGCACACGAACCGCAGCGGGGCGCCGATGCCAATCGAGCCCTGCGCCCGGAGCACGGCGCCCGTGGTCAAGCGCTCGCCGATGGCATCGACGATGGTTGCACATACGTCGACATCGCCCTCGATCACCACGGCCAGCGCAAAACCTGCGGCCTCCTCGTCCGACCGCAGCTCGTGAATCTGCGCGGCCGCCGCGAAGGCTTCGCGCGCATCGTCGGGGAGGTCGGAGAAGGCCTCCGACCGGGAAAGGTCGACCGACTCCCGCTCGATCCGCGGGGGATCGAGGCGGGGTACCTCGAAGAGAGGCCCGCCCGAGCGCGGCACCGGCGTGGGGCTCGGCGGCGCGGGGGTCACCGATCCGGGCGGTATGGGGGTGGTGGAGCCAGGTGCTGGCGTTTCCATCTCGGCGGGTGTGTCCATCTCGGAGGTCGCGGTGCGGCGCGTCGAGACGTCGAGCGCGCGCAAGTCCGCCTTGATTCGCTGGGTCACGCTGTCGAACGCCGCAGCGTCGGTCGGCGGCGGAGGCTCGGGCAGCGGCTCCGGCTCCGGCAGCGGCCGCTCCAGCTCCAACTCGGGCTCCGGAGGCGGCTGCGGATCCTGGAGGCTCACCGGCTCGTACGAGTCAATCGCCGCCTCCGCGGAGCTGGACGATGCCACGGCGGGCGGCGGCTCCTGGCTGATTTGGTTGGCCTCGTCCTCTTCTTCCTCGATGAGCGACAAATTGAGGCTGGGCAGGAGCTCCTCGTCCTCCACGAGCATCGTGGGCTCCTGCGAGCGCATCGACTCCGGCGAGCGCATCGACGCGGGCGGCTCCGGGGCAGGCGGTTCGGGCAAGGGCAGCGGCGGGGCGGCCGGGCGCCTCGGGGGAAGCGGCGGTGGGATCGGTTTTTTCGACATGGATGGCGATGACGCCGACGGACGAGGTACATCTGCGCGCGGGCGCGGCCCCGTTTCGGACGGAGGCCCCGGGCGCGGAGGTCGCGGCCGCCGCAAAGAATCGACGCCCAGGTTGGGCGGTACACGCTTGGGCAGCTCGAGGCGCTCTTGCGCTTGCGCGGAGCTCGAGCGCGGCTCCACGTCGAAGGTCGGCCGCGGCATGCCGCGCACCTCGGGCGGCACCAGGACCTCGCCGCTGATGGCGGCCAGGGTGCGGGCGTTGGTGATGATCTCGTCCTCGAAGCCCGGCGGGGGCTCGAGATCGTCGGGCAGGACGTCGCCGCCCACGGAGATCCCCGGCTCGCCGCCGACGCGCAAACCGGAGGTCCCGAGCTCGCTGGCGCCGCCCCTCGAGCCGGCGTTGCCGGGGACGGGGTGGCGCGCGATCCACTCGGAGAGCTCCGCCGCGTAGCGGGCGAGGATCAGCGCGCGGTCGTCGTTCTGGGACTCGGCGGCGGCTTGCGCGGCTCGTCGAAGCCACACGATCGCGTCGACCCTCTCGTGTCGTTTCCAGAGGGCGTCGGCGGTCTGGAGGGCCCAAACGACGTCCTCCGCGTCGGTTTTTGCGGCAGGCGGGATGCCGTCCATAACACCTTACTTTCTACTACGCGTTAATGCGCAGAGCCGGCAAGTAGGTACACGATTCCGTCGTCGGAGGGGACGATCAGCGAACCGTCACCGAGCAACGTGAGCGGTGCATCCACGTCCGCTCCGGTCGCAAAACGCCAGCGCAAGCTTCCTTGCCGGTCGACGGCATAGGCCGCGTCGTCCTGGGCCCCGAAGTAAAGTGTGCCGTCGTCATCCTCCAGCGCGCCACCATGGACGCCAAACTCGCGCGCCCCCGTTCCCTGCACGCCCATCGATCCCAAGACGCTGCCGGTCGCGGCCGAGATGCGAACCTCACGCGGGGATGGCCCGTAGACACCCGCGAGCACATCGCCATCGCGGCCAATCGCAAGCGGTCCGCGGACGAACCCACCGACCAAGGCCCGCCAGACGATTTCCCCTTTCGAGCCCAGCCGCACGACCTCGCCCCCGTCCGTCCCCATGAACAGCGCGCCATCATCCCCCAGCGCGGGCGAGCCATCGACATCGGAGCCCAGCTCGGTCGACCAGCGCACCGTGCCATTTGGCGCCAGCGCATAGGCACGGTCGTCCTGCGAGCCGACGTAAATTGTGCCATCTTCGGCCACGGCCGGTGTCGTAAAAATTTTCCCGCGGGCGCGGAATCGCCAGGCGACCTCGCCCGAAGGTCGCACGGAGTACACGGTGCGCTCGGAGGCAAAGACGATGCTGCCGTTGGGTGCCAGCGCCGCGCCGGTGTCGGCGTCGCCCTCGGTGTCGAGCTTCCAGCGAATGGATCCGGCGGGGTTGACGGCAAAGAACTGCCGGGCGTCGCTGCCGACATAGATGGTCCCGTCGGCGCCCACACAAGGTGTACTGTACACCCTTCCGTGGAGGTCGACCTTCCACGCGATCCGCCCATCGCGGCCAAGTGCCGTCAGGGTGCCCCCCAGCGACCCGACATAGAGCGTTTTCTCGTCGGGTGAGGCCACGACCTGTCCCTGCACGGGACCGCCCACGTCGGCCTTCCAGGCGACCTTCGCCTCACGCGGCCCGGTGCCGCGGGCGCGGTGCGTCCTGCGCGGGTCGCCGTGCTGCATGCGGGTGACCGCGTCCGGCAGGCGCGCCGAGGACGCCGTGTATGCTGGGCCGCGAAGCGATCCCCCTTCGGCCGAAGCATCGGCGCCAGCATGAGCCGGGGGAGCCGTGGCCGAGCTCCGCGAACGGCGCATGCGAACCACCGCAAGCACCAGCACCAACGTCACCAGCACCACCAGGGGTGCCGCGCGCAGGCGTTCGCGAATCAGCGGGCCGCGCCGCGTGAACGCCGCGCCACGCGAAGAGCCGGCACGTTTCGGGCGCTCGGGTCCGCGGGTGCGGGTGCATACGACGACGCTACGCGGTGCGTGGTGGTGGACGCCACGATCCCCGACTGAGGCTCGCCGGCAAACCCCGTCGAGCCGGGTGCTTCCGCTTCGCCGCCACCACAGGCCGCCGCAAGGCTCGCCGCCACCAGCCTACGCTCCGACTCGCGCGCCTCTTCGACGCCGAGAGCGTGCGGTTTTTCACCCGGCATCCGTCTCGCGAGCCACCCGATCAGGGTAAGCCCCGCACACCGAGTGCTTTCCGGCGTGGCGGGCTCCTGAATCACGCGCGAAATTTCACCGATTAGCCTCGTGCGATCAGCCTCGTCAGCCACTCGCCATCCTCCGATTGCACCGCTACTGCGGAACCCCGCGTTGTCCGCGGCGGCGTTTTTCATGCTCATTGCCATCTCGGTTACAAGCGCCGGCAGAGTCTAGCGTTTTTTTGGCGGCCGTCGAGTGTTTGGCGTAATTCATTGTCGATTTTTGTAGATTTCTTGCGAAATTTCTACTAGGGAGGGCCAGTTGCTGGGGTTGCCGACTTTCCAGGCATCTGCCGCCTACGCTCCCCCCCTTCCAAGACATATATGGCCGGCAGCTGAAAAATGCTGCTGCCGTTGCGCAAAGAACGCCCCTCATGTGCGATGGCGTCGCCTTCGCTCGCGCGCGCGGCTTGCTTACAAGCTGCTGATGAGGACCTCGCGGTCCTTCGCGCCGTTGGCCGGGCCGACCAAGCCGCGCCGCTCCATCATTTCGACGATGCGGGCCGCGCGGTTGTAGCCGAGACCCAGTTTGCGCTGCAGCCACGACGTGGAACAACGCCGGGTATCGGCCACCAGACGCACCGCGTCATCGTACATGGCATCCTGTTCGGCGTCCTGCTCGGCGTCGGCGGCGTCGTCTTCATCGCGCGGCTTGAGGATGTTCTCGTCGTACACGGGCTCGCCCTGCAGCCGCAGAAAGTCCGTGATCGCTTGGACTTCTTCCTCGGTGATCATCGGGCACTGCACGCGCTTGGTTTCGTTCGTGCCATTCAGCTTGATGAGCATGTCGCCGCGGCCCAGGAGATGCTCGGCGCCCTGCTCGTCCAAGATGGTGCGGCTGTCGACCTTTTGCGCGACGCGGAAGGCGACGCGGGTGGGGAAGTTCGCCTTGATCATGCCGGTGATGACATCGACGCTGGGGCGCTGCGTTGCCAAGATGACGTGCATCCCGGCGGCGCGGGCTTTCTGTGCCAAGCGTGCCACGGCGGCCTCCACCTCTTTGCCCTGCTGCATCATCAAGTCGGCAAACTCGTCGACCACGATGACGATGAGCGGCAGCTTCTCGGGGAGAGGCGCCTCGCCTTGCTCACCGCTGGTGAAGTCGGGGTTGATGGCCTCGGGGAGCCCGTTGTGGTCCTTGGCCATGACCACCTTGGGAGCAGGATTTTTGGCCTCGCCGCGGTGCACCCGCTCGACCCACCCGTTGAAGGTGCCGATGTTCTTGGTACCGGCATCGGCAAAGAGCTGGTAGCGGCGCTCCATCTCGTCGACCGCCCACTTGAGCGCGTTGGCGGCCTGCTTCATGTCGGTGACCACCGGCAAGAGCATGTGGGGGATGCGATCGAAGGGCGCGAGCTCGACCACCTTGGGGTCGATCATCAACAGGCGAAGCTCGTCGGGGGTGCGCCGGTACAGGAGCGAGGAGAGCATGACATTCAGCCCGACGCTCTTTCCGGCCCCCGTCGCGCCGGCCACGATGACGTGCGGCATGCTCGCGAGGTCGGCATAGACGGGGCTTCCCAGGATGTCGCGGCCGAGCACCACGGGCAGCGGGGCATCCAAGGTCTGAAAGCGGCGGTCCTCGACCAAGTCGCGCAGGTTGACCGGGAGGCGGCGCTCGTTGGGGAGCTCGAAACCAATGCGGTTTTTGCCCGGAATGGGGGCGACGATGCGGACCTTTCGGGCGAGGGCGAGCGCCAAGTCGTCGGCGAGCGAAGCCACCTTGGACACTTTCGTGCCAGCGGCCGGCGAGACCTCGAAGGTGGTGACCGTGGGGCCGGGGAGGATGTCTTCCACCTTGCCGCTGACGCCGTAGTCGCCCAGCGTTTTGACGAGCAGCTCGGCGTTCTTGAGCAACGTCTCGTGGTCGATGGTGAGGTTCGGGTCTTCTTTCGACGGGATGAGAAAGTCGATGGACGGCAGGCGGAAGCCATCGGCAAAGGCGGGGACGAGCTTGTCCTTGCCGGCTTTGACAGGTGCGGGTGGTGGCGCGGCCACCGTGGGCGTGCCGTCTTTCGGCCTTGCTGCGCCGGGTGCGCTATGCGCGGTGGCGGCACTGGGTGCGCTGGGGGCGCCGTGCCCTGCGGCGCTGGAGGTGCTGGGGGTGCTGGGGGTGCTGGGGGTGCCGTGCGCGGCGGCGCCGGAGGTGCCGTGGGCTTCGGAGGCCGGCGGCGGTGCGGACGCGAGGGTCTCGGGCGGGGGCTCGGGGGTGGCGAGCTCCTTGGCGAGGGCGGCCGACGTGTCGATGATGGTGGGGCCGGAGCTCTCGACGGGGGCGGCGTCTTTGCCCTGCGCTCCGCCTGCGGCGCCGCGGCGACGGCGTCCGGCCTTCGGCTCGGGCTCCGATGCTCCTTCGGGCTCTTCGAGGTCGACCGGGTCGGATCGGTCGGGGGTGCGGCCGTCGGCGCTCTTGGTCGATGCCTTGGCGTCGGTGGTCTTGCCGTCGGTGCTCTTGCCGTCGGTGCTCTTGCCGTCGGTGCTCTTGCCGTCGCCCGCCTTGCCTTCGGACTTGCCGTCGGCGGATTTCGCCTCGGCCGATGCCGATGCGGCTCCCCTCCCCCGCCGGGGTTGGGGCGCCGGGGCGCTGTTGCCACCGTCCGCGGAATCCGCCCCGGACGCATTCGCGCCGGCGCCATCCGCCCCGGACGCATTCGCGCCGGCGCCGCCCGTTCCGGCATTCGCGCCCGCCGCATTCGCGCCCGCCGCGGCCCGCGGCTTTCGCGTGCGCCGTTTGGGCGCGTCGCTTGGAGCGAGCACGTCGCCCATGTCGACGTCGGGTGCATCGCCCGATTCGGGCACCGCGTCGAACCCATCGTCGTCCGCCTCGTCCGGCAAGACGGCAATCGTGGCCGGGCCCTCGGCGGGCGCACCGATGCGGGGCAGCTCGGCGAGGCGCGCCTTTTCCGTCTTTTCGCGCTCGATTTGACGCGCCGTTTGCCAGGCCTCCGCCACGCTTCGGGCCCCGGACGCCGTGCCGCGCGCGCTGCGCTCCCCGAAGCGGGCCAGCCACCGCATCAAGGCGATGAACGAGAACGACGCGCGGCCGATCAAAATGAGGCCGAGGAACGCAAATCCCACGAGGAAGGAGCCGATGGTCGAGAAGAGCGAGCGCGAAAGCTCGCCAAAAAGCTCGCCGACCCAGCCCCCCGCCAGATGGTGCCCAAAGGCCAATTGCCCGGGCCAACCCACCTGCACCATCGCGGCCGCCGTCAACGCGATGAGCAGATCGCCCGCGAGCCGCGCCAGGGTGATGGCGCTTCGACGTCCCCGAACGAACGGGATCCCGAGGAGCACCGTCTCGAGCGGCACCGCCCATGCGATCACGCCAATGAGGGAGACGAGCGCCCGCGCGCACGACTCGCCAACGGGGCCCACCCAATCGGCCCCCGTCCCCTGCCCCGTGGCCGGATCGTGCTCGTAGGAGCTGAGCGCCAAGGTGAGAAAGACCGCCGTCGTCCACAAAAGCAGCGCCGCAACCTCGCGGTTGCGCGGTTGAAGGACGGCACCCGCGCCCAGAAATGAGGGCGCGCGCGTGTTTTCGGGTAAAGCCGATGCGGGATGCGTGACGGCCCGACGGGGAGCAAAGAGAGGAAGCGCCATTTCCTTACGTTGTCGTACAAGTAGCCAAGGAAAGCCTTGGTGTCCAGAACGTGGGCGGAATGGGGCCGCGCGTCAGGGTTCTAGGAAGTTTGCCCACCCTGGACTAGCATCGGCCCCGGCATTGGTGGTTTTCTGGACGCAACACGAGGCGGGATGCAGAGGACCGAGCGAATGAAGAAGACGATCGCGCAGGTGATGCTGGGTGCGCTGGTTGCGGCGGCTGGCATGGCCGGTGGAGCAGCAAGCCTCGCGGGATGTGCGGTCAGCGAGAGCGATGTGCACCGCTGGGAAGGGACCGAGCAGGGGCCACGCAAGCTCTACGCGGTGGCCACCCACGGCAAATATGCATGGCCTCTGCGGATCGAGGCGGCGCTCTCCCTCATCAAGATGAAGCCTCGGGGCGGCAAGGTGTGGGCGATCCCGTACCTGGTGGATGGCTACGTCGACGACGAAGGCACCGGGCGGGAGGGCGCCATCGTGGCGCTCAACCCGGAAGACCGCAAAAAGATGCTCGAGTCGCTGGTGCCGGAGCTGCTCAACCAGATCAAGCAGCCGCTCCCGGCGAAGAATCCCGACGGGACGCAGCCGCCCGATCCGAGCGTGCCCTTCAAAGACGTGGCGTTTGCGCTTCTTTCGCACGATCCGCCGCTGGTCACCGACGAGGGGATGCGCGGGCAGCTGGCCACGGCCATCACGGAGTGGGCCACGTCGAACCTGGAGTCGCGGCTCGATTACACGCTGCAGCAATACGGCATCGAGCAGATGTTTCGATACCTGGGCGCCTCGACCGTGAAGGGTCTTCCAGCGCTGCTCAAGGAAGAATCGAGCAAGACGGACCGCATCGCGGGCCTGATCGCCGACTTGGGCGACGCGGAGACGAAGCAAAAGGCGAGCGTGCAGCTGGTGTCCATCGCCAAGCAGATCGACTCCCAGGCCTGGATCAACAAGCAAATGCCGCTCGTGGAGGAGGCCAACAAGCGGGCGGGGGCCAAGGTCACGAAGGAGCAGGTGACGGAGCAGATCAAGAAGTACCAAGAGCAAGAGCTCATCAAGGTCTTCACGGCCATGAAGAAGGTCGGCGGGCGGCCGATCATCGACTACGCCCTCGCCTTCTCCGCCAACAAGGACAACAGCGAGGAGCGGCGCAAAGCGGCACTGGCCTCGCTGGAGGGGCGGGTCGACAAGAACAACACGGCCGACATCGAGAAGCTCTTCGACATCGCCAAGGACGACAACACCCCCGACCCGGTGCGCGATCTCGCGTTCCAGCGGCTGGGCGAGCTTCCGAAAGAAGTCGTCGTTCCGAAGATGTACGCGCTCTTCGACAATCAAAAGAAGTGGAAGGTGCGCTGGGTGGCCGCCTCCTTGGTGCTCCGCACCATGACCACCAAGGGGGTCCCCGAGTTCATGGCGCGTTTGCCCAAGACCCCGGGAACCAAGATGGGCATGACCGAGCCGATCTCCTACGGTGGCCTCATCGCCAAAATGGAGGCCCCCGGCGGGGAGCCCAAACCGCGCGAAGCCATCGCGTCCTACCTGCGCTCGAACGATCTTGGCGCTAAGTTGACGGCCATCGGGTTCTTCTACGGTGGGAAGAAAGGGGATCTTGCCACGGTTCAGTCGCTCGAGGGCGACGGGCAACAGGTTCCCAAGTGCGAAAAGGACGACGAGTGCGGCTGGTCCTGTGATGTGGCCAAGTCACCCGGGTCGCAAGAACGGGAATCGAAAGAGATTCACACAGTCGGCGAGTTTGTAAAATTCTGCATCGTGCCGTCGATGGAGGGTGGCGGCGGCTCCTAATGGTAAATTGAGCGCCCTTCGCGCACAGGACCTGTCAAACCTGCCAGAGTAACGACGCCATGAGCTCGGATCCGAACAAGAAGAGCGGTCGAACGTTCCAATGCCGCGATGTGCTTTGGGAAACGTTCGAACAGATGGCGCGCGAGCTCGAATGCAGCGTGGACTACCTGATCAACGAGGCGATGAAGCAATACGCCCGCCAGCGCAGCTACGGGGCGCAAGGAACGCGTCCGCAATTTCCAAGCTCGCCCACGCGCGACTCCGCCCCCGTCCCATCCGATCGCGGCGGAGGCTATCCGCCGCCTCCGCCCCCACCCCGCGCGGGCGGTTTGCCTCCGCCGCCGGCCCGGCCCCAGCGTCAAGCACCGGGTCCCCTCCCTCCGCCTCCGCAGCAGGCCGCGCGCGGTCCCGGCATGCAGCACGGCGGGCAACACGGCGGGCTCCCCGCGCCGCCGCAGCGCGGTCCCAGCGGCCCGATCCCCGCCGCTCCCCGCTCCGTTCCTCCCCCCGCGCGCAGCGTTCCCCCGCCCATCCCGCGCGGCAACGTGCCGAACGCGATGGGCGGCGGCGGTGGGATGGCGAGCCCCATGGGGATGGCCTCCAACGGCTACCCGCCCACCCACGGCGCCCCCCAGCTTTGCGTGATGTACCAGGGGGAGAAAATCCCCGTGAACAAGGAGCGCTTCGTCATCGGCCGCGGCAAGCAGTCGAGCGATCTCACCTTGAAGGACCCGAACGTGTCGCGGCAGCACGCCATGATCGAGTTCCAGAACGGCATCTACTTCATGGTCGACATGGGCTCGACCAACGGGGTCGAGTTCAACGGCCAGCGCATCGCGCGAAAGCAAATCGCCGAGGGCGATCATTTCAAAATTTGCGACCACGATCTTCGCTTCACGTATCGGTGAGCGCGGGGTGGGGCGGCGCTTCGTGGCCCCGGGGTGGCGAAAGCGTGGGCGACGCTGAACGCGGGGTGGGCGGCGCTTCGTGGACGGGGTGGCGAAAGACGGGGCCGACGCTGAACGCGGGATAGGTGGCGCTTCGTAGCCGGACGGGCGAAAGACGGAGGCGACGTTGAACGCGGGGTGGGGCGCGCTTCGTGGACGGGACGGGCGAAAGACAGGGGCGACGCTGAACGCGGGGTAGGCGGCGCTTCGTGGACGGACGGGCGAAAGATGGGGCAACATTGAACGCGGGGTAGGCGGCGCTTCGTAGCCGGACGGGCGAAAGACGGGGTAACGTTGAACGCGGGATGGGCCGCGTCGCGTGGACGGGGCGGGCGAAAGACGGAGGCGACGTTGAACGCGGGGTGGGGCGCGGTTCGTGGCCGTTGCGTGCGGGTTGAGCGGTGCTTCGTGGACGGGGTGGCGAAAGATGGGGGCGAAGCTAAGATCGTGAGGGTTGCCAGTGCACGTTGCCATCGTCGGCGCGGGTTCGCTCGGGTCGGTATTTGGAGTCCGGCTCGCGAACGGCGCGGAAAAGGTGCGCGTGTCGTTCGTTATGCGCTCGGCGCCGGCCCCTGGGCGGGAGCCGCTGGGCATGCGCATCGAGCAGGTGGATCGCGGCTCGGGCGTGCTCGCGCTCGAGGCCCCGGTGCGAACGACGGCGATTCCGGCGGATGCCGACGTCATCTTGGTGTGCGTGCGGTTCGAGCAGGTGGACGGAGCGCTGGCCGCGCTGCTCGCGCCATCGCGGGCGCCCGTGGTCACCATGACGCCGATTTTTCCGCAGCATCACGCCTTGTTGGTGCGGGAGCTGGGCGCCGAGCGGCTCTTTCCGGGCATGCCGGGCGTGGTGGCGTACTCGCCAGGGCCGGGTGAAACGAGCAACGGCGAGGGTGCCCCTTGCGTGCGCTACCGCTATTGGCTCCCGCGGGCCGCCACCACGTTGATCGAGCAACCCGAGCGGCGCGTGCCGGCCATCGACGCGCTCGCGCAGGCCTTCGAGGGCGCGGGCATCTCCAGCCGCGCTCAGGCCGGCGTGCACGCGACCAATGTCGCGACCACGTGCACCTTCGTGCCGGTGATGATGGGCATCGACGTGACCGGGAGCATCGACGCCCTGCTCGGCGACGACACGGCGCTCGACTTGGTGCTTCGCGCGGCCGAAGAGGCGCGGATTTTGGCCCGCCACTACGGCAAGCCGGCCATTTGGGCGGACTGGTTCGTGCGGTTCTTGTCGCGGTCGCGGCTCGGGGCCTGGGCGCCCAAGGCCATGGTCGCGCAGTCGCTCCGGCTCGGCGTGGGGTTCGCGCGGAGGCGCTCGCCGGAGGGGGTCGCGTACGTCGAGGAGCACTTCGGCCGCAAGCTGCGCGCGCAGAACCTGCAAATGGCGGAAAAGATGGTGGAGCTCTTTCGCGAGCGCAGCCTGCCGCACGAAGCGATGGCCGAGCTTCGCGACCGTCTTCGCGGGCCCGGTTCGGTGGCATGATGCCCTCGTGAAGCGAAGACCCGATTCGAGGCCCATGAAGGCGCTCCCCATCTTGGAGACGAAGCGCACCGCCCTCGAAAATTGCGTGTTCTGCCCCAAGTTGTGCCGCAGCGCCTGCCCCGTCTCCAACGCGGAGCCGCGCGAGACGCTCACCCCGTGGGGCAAAATGTCGATGGCCTACTTCGCCGCCCACGGCGACGTGCCCGCGGAGACGTCGTACGCCCGCACCGCGTGGGCCTGCACGGGCTGCTACGGGTGCCGCGAGCTGTGCGATCACCGAAATGACGTGACCTCCGCGCTCTACCTGGCGCGCTCCGCGTGGCAGGCGCGCGGCACCGCGCCCGAGCAGGCGGCGCGGACCCTCGCGCAGCAGGGCGGGCGCGAGGCCGAGACCCGCGCGGCGATCGCGAGGCTTGCCGAGGACGCGGGTGCGCGGAGCGATGCGCGCGTGGGATTGCTTGTAGGATGCACTTATTCGCGCAAAGCGCCGGACGTGGCGCGGGAGGCGGTGGAGGTGGCGAAGGCGCTCGCGGGCGAGGACGTGGCCTTGATCGACGCGTGCTGCGGGCTGCCCTTGCTCATGGCGGGCGATGCGCCAGGCTTCGAGCGGCGGGCGGTGGCCATGGCCGAGCGCCTGCGGGGGTTCGAGCGGGTGGCGGTGGTCGACGCAGGGTGCGCGGCGGCGCTTCGCCTGCACTACCGTGCGGTGCACGTGGAGCTGGAGAAGCCGGTCTCATTGCTCGTGGAGTGGGCGGCGCGCGAAGCGGCGCGCTTTGCCAGGTTGGACGCGCGCAGCGGGCGCGAGGTGCGCGAGGCGGTGCGGTGGCACGATCCCTGTCAGCTCGGGCGCGGGCTCGGGATCTACGAGGCGCCGCGCACGGTGCTCACGCGCATCTTGGGCGAGGCGCCGGCGGAGTTCGATGCGCGAAGGGAGCGCGCGACCTGCGCGGGCGGCGGCGGCCTCTTGCCCGTGACCATGCCCGAACAGGCGCGCACCATCGCCGAGGCCCGTCTCGAGGAGCACGCGCGCGCCGGCGGCGGGCGGGTGGTGACCGGCTGCGCCTCCAGCTTGCACGCGCTTCGCCGCGCGTCGGGTGCGGGGCATGCGCGGGCGAGCGCGGTGGAGGACATCGTCACGTGGATGGCGCGAAGCCTGCGCGCCGCGCGAACGGGGCCCGCCGCGTGAACCGGCGAAGCGCCGCGCCGCCGCGCAAGACCATCGCGACCCGGGTGCTGGCGTCGTTCGCGGTCACCGTCATCGCGTTTGCCATGACCGTGGGGTGGAGCGTCGTGGCCCAGCGGCGCGCCGCGCAGGACAACGAGGAGCTCGCGCGCGGTTACCTGCCCGCGGCCCTCGGCCTGGGGCAGCTGCGCGCGAGCCAAGGGACGCTCGCGGCGCTGGTCGAGGGCAGCCCCGACGAGCGCAACCCCGAGGCCATGCGCTACGTGCTGGAGACATTGGCGCGGGTGCGGCACCAGACGTTCGTCGATACGCGCGAGTCTCTCCGGCAGGGGCTCGCCACCGTGGGGAGCCCCAGCTCGCGCGAGCTGGCGGCCGCGCTCACCTTGGAGCTGACGGCCATCGAGGACGAGCTCGAGGGCGACAAGGAGCACTTCGAGGCGCTGCTCACGGCCCTCGGCGAGGGCGACAAAAACGCCGTCAACCGCATCTTGGTCGAGGCGGGCCCGCTCGAGCACAGGGCGGCGCGGCGCTTGCGCGACGTGGCCGAGCGCATCCGCACCTCGATGGACCGCATCTCCGAGGACGCCCAGCGCCGCGAGCAGCGGGCCATCTATGCGCTCATCGCGCTGGCCGTGCTCACCCTGGGCGTCGGCGTCCTCGTTTCCATCCACACGCGGCGGCTGCTCGCGCCGCTGGCGCGGGTCACCGAGCGCGCGCAGGCGGTCGCGCACGGCGATCTGACGCCGCAAACCGTGGTGCCGACCAACGACGAGATCGGCGATCTGGCCATGGCGTTCGAGCGCATGGTCGGCGCCGTCGCCAGCGCGCAGGCGCAGGCGCTCTCCAACGAGCGCCTGGCGGCCATCGGAAAAATGGCGGCGCACGTCACGCACGAGATCCGCAATCCGCTCTCGTCGATCGGGTTGAACATCGAGCTCCTGGAGGAGGAGCTCGGCGCCGGCGAGTCACGGTCGCTGCTGCAAGCCATCGCGCGCGAGGTGCAGCGGCTCGAGCACCTCTCCGAGGAGTACCTGCGCCTGGCGCGCCTCCCCTCGCCGCGCATGGAGGCGGAGGACATCGCGGGCGCCGTCCACGAGGTGGTGAATTTTTCGCGGGCCGAGATGGACCGAGCCGACTGCAAGGTGCGCGTGGACATCGCCGACAAGCTGCCCCCCGCCCTGTTCGACGAGTCCCAAATCCGCCAAGCGCTGCTGAACCTCCTGCGCAACGCGCGCGAGGCGATGCCGCGCGGCGGCGACATCGACGTCATCGTGCGCGCCGAAGGTATGAGCGTGGTGGTGCGCGTGAACGACCGGGGCGGCGGCATCCCCGACGAAATCCGCCCGCGCGTCTTCGATCCGTTCTTCTCCACCAAGGGCGAAGGGACGGGCCTGGGGCTGGCCATCACACGCCAAATCGTGGTGGCCCACGGCGGCTCGGTCACCGCCGAGCCGCGCGAGGGCGGCGGCACCAGCTTTCGCGTCGCGCTCCCCATCGCACCGGCGCGCGCCTCCGAGCCGCGCGGCGGCCGTCCGGCGCTCCCGCCGGCGCGTCAGGCGATATCGAAATAGCGAACGCGCGCCTTATCGCATGGGGCCCGCGATCTGCGCCCGGGGATCGCCCGCTCGGCGAAGATCATCGTGCGCCGGGCCGATCGCGGCCGGGAGACCGTGTCGAGCACCCCGCTGGCTCGAATCGATCCATGCGAGCGCGCGAGATTGGCGAGGCGGGCGGGCGGACACTGGACGAGGAGGGACATCAAAACGTCGCGGCGGGGCGAATGGCGGTCGAGGGTGGGTAAATGGCAAAAGGGAACGTGTACGTGACGTCCATGGGACGGCCTCGAAAGAGGAATGGCGTGTACCGGCGCGTCTGCAAGTTTTGGAGAACAATCTCGTCGAAGGCGGGGTCCGAGCAGACCATCGTGCAGTTGGACACGGTGCCGTCCGTGCGAATCAAACACCGCGCGGCCACGACAACCGTGCTTCGAACGCGCAGGAGGGCGTCTCCCGGAAAAATGGGGTACTCCTCTCCCGAAATGAGACGAGGGCGCTCCCCTTCGCCGGGGGTGATGACTTCGCCCGTCTCGGTTCGAGGTTTTGGCAGCGGCTCAATGCGCGCCATGCAGGCTCGAAAGGCGCTGCGGTACTGGGCTGCATGCACCGCCTCGGGCGTGGCCCCTCCGCAGGCGGTCAACGCTGTGGACGCGGTCAACGCTGTGGACGCGGCTAGGAGCCCCGCGACGGCGGATGTGCCTACGAACGAAATGTGCATCGATGGTCCTCGACGGTGCGGGCAAAGAGCGCTCCCTTTTCCCTCATTCGACATTCGATATTCGACCGCGTCCGCGCCGTCGTTGCTCGAACTCGCTCCGTGGAGGTGGGGGCGCTCCCCTGGATCAAGACGCCGGATGAGGCATCACCTCGCCACACATACTGCGCCATACGCGGCGAGGTCCATGGACGCGCAGCGCGCGGGCACGCTAAGTAAGGCCCCATGCGATCCGATGGCCGCGCGTTCGATGCGCTTCGTCCCGTGGAAATGATTCTAGGATTTCACCGTCCCTCGGAGGGGTCCGTGCTCTATCGCGCGGGGGGAACGATCGTTCTTTGCACGGCGTCGGTCGACCCGAAGGTGCCGCCGTTTTTGGAGGGCAAGGGCAAGGGATGGGTCACGGCGGAGTACCAGATGCACCCGCGTGCCAACCCGCCGCGACGGGAAAATCGCGATGGGCGAGGCAAAGCCCCCAGCGGGCGCACGCAAGAGATTCAGCGGCTGGTGGGGCGAGCGCTGCGGGCGGCGGTGCTGCTCGAACGGCTGGGGGAGGTGACCATCACCATCGACTGCGATGTGCTCGAGGCCGATGGTGGAACACGGACCGCCTCGGTCACGGGGGGCTTCGTGGCGCTGGCGCTCGCCGTGGCCAAGCTGCGGCAGCGGGGCACCGTGACGGGGCCCGTGCTGCGCGAGCCGGTGGCGGCGACGAGCGTGGGGCTCCTCAAGAGCGACGAGCTGGCGCTCGACCTGGTGTACACGGAGGACTCGGCGGCCGAGGTCGATCTCAACGTGGTGGCCACGGCGTCGGGTGCCATCATCGAGGTGCAAGGCACGGCCGAGGGCGCGCCCGCGCCGCGCGCGCGCATCGACGCGATGCTCGACTTGGCGCTCGACGGGGTGGCCGAGCTCACGCGGCTGCAGCGCACCGCCCTCGCTGGCGCCGGCGTGGCGCTCGATTCGCTGCTCGCGAGCGACGCCGCGGTGACCGCGTGAAGCACGCGCTGGTCCTCGCGACCCGCAACCGCGGCAAGGTCGAAGAGCTCCGGCACCTGCTGGCGGATCTTCCGCTCGAGATTCATGCGCTGCCGGACGTGTTGCCCAACGCGCTCCCGGTGGTGGAAGACGGGAGGACCTTCGCCGAGAACGCCATCAAAAAGGCCCGCGCCGCCGCCAGCGGCGCCATGATGCTGGCCCTCGCCGACGACTCCGGCCTCGAGGTCGACGCGCTCGACGGCCGCCCTGGCGTGTATTCTGCACGCTTTGCGCACGAGCGCGCGACCGACTCGGAGAACAACGCCGCGCTCCTCGACGAGCTGGAGGCGTTGGGCGATCCCGTCTCCGCCGCACAAAATCCGACCTACGGCGCGCGCTTTCGATGCGCGCTCGCGCTGATCGACCCCTTCGGCAAGGACGCGGAGCCCATCGTGGTCGAAGGCGTCTGCGAGGGGCGCATCACCAGCATCCCGCGCGGCTCCGGCGGCTTCGGCTACGATCCGCTCTTCGTGCTCGCGGGCGTGGAGAAGACGATGGCCGAGCTCTCCGAGGCGGAGAAGAACGAGGTGAGCCATCGGGCGCGCGCCTTCGCGGCGCTCCGGCCCGTGCTGTCGGAGCTTCTGTTCGCGCGCGAACGGCAGATTCGGAAGATTTGCGATTAGCGCCTCGGTAGGGCGGAGCTCACGTAACCGAAACGCCGGAGCGGCCGACGATGCCGGCGGTGGCGAAGGTCGCCATGGAGAACTGCGCGTCCACGGCGGTGCGTACGAGATCCAGCGCGAGCACGGCGCCAGTTCCTTCGCCGAGGCGCATGTCGAGGTTCAAGATCGGTGTTTTGCCGAGGGCCGCGCTCGCGATGGTGGCACCACGTTCGGCCGAGGCGTGTGACGCGAGCAGGTAGTCGGTGACGCGCGGATCGAATGCGGCGGCTACGATGGCGGCTACGGTGGCGAGGAAGCCGTCGAGGACGACGGGGATGCGGCGGCGGGCGGCTGCCAGCATAAAGCCGCTCATGGCTGCGAGCTCCAGGCCGCCCACGGCCGCGAGGGTGGTGAGTGGGTCACGGGCGGGGTACGAGGCGCTGCCGTGCGGATCGACGGTGTGTGGCGCGCCGCCGTGCGGATCGACGGTGTGCGGGGCGCCGCCGTGCGGAGCGACGGTGTGTGGCGAGGCGCCGTCCGGATCGACGGTGTGTGGCGAGGCGCCGTCCGGATCGACGGTGTGTGGCGAGGCGCCGTCCGGATCGACGGTGTGCGGTGAGCCGCCGTGCGGAGCGACGGTGTGTGGCGAGGCGCCGTCCGGATCGACGGTGTGCGGGGCGCTGCCGTGTGGCGCGCTGCCGTGCGGAGCGAGGGCGAGGCGGCGGAGTGCGTCTTCGACGACGCGGATTTTGCGGGCGTGGGCCTCGGGGGAGATGCCGGTGCCGAAGCCGACCACGTCGGCGGGGGAGGCGCCGGTGAAGGCGCAGAGAAGTGCGGCGGCGGACGTGGTGTTGCCGATGCCGATCTCGCCGATGGCAAGGAGCTCGCGATTTTCGGCGGCGGCGCGCAGCGCGATCTCTTCGCCGGCGTGCATCGCGCGCTCGGCTTCGGCGAGCGTCATCGCGGGCTCGTGCGCCAGGTTGGCGGTGCCGGCGCGGATGCTGGCGCGGGTGAGAGGGATGAGCGGCTTGGTGGGGAGCATCGAGAGATCGCCCGCGACGCCGACATCGACGAGCGCGACGTCCACCCCGAGGCGGCGTGCCATGCAGCTGATGGCGGCCCCGCCGGCCATGACATTGGCGAGCATCGCGGCGGTGACCGAGGAGGGGTATGCGCTCACGCCGGAGGCCGCGACGCCGTGATCCGCGGCGAAGACGGCGACCAGCGGGTGCTCGGGCCGCGGAGGCGGGAAACGGCCATGGGCACCCGCGTACCAGACGGCGATTTCTTCCAGGCGGCCAAGGCTTCCCGGCGGCTTCGTAAGGAGGCGTTGGTGCTCACGGGCTTGGCGTGCAACGGCTTCGTCGAAGAGGGGGATCGGCGCGGGTGCGGGCCTGAGGCTGCGGGCAGGGGCGGAGCTAGGGCCAGGGCCGGGGGTAGGCGGATCGGACCAGCGGTTGCGGTGCACCACGGAGGGGCGGCGGGGGCGCCAGCCGTTCTCCTCGAGCATGGGCCGCTCACGAAACTCTTCGGCGTGGCCGACGCAGAGGTATGCGATGGGCTCCACGCCGGCAGGCAACGCGAGCTCCTCGCGCAGCACGGCGGGTTCGACGATGCTCACCCAACCGACACCGAGGCCCTCGGCGCGCGCAGCGAGCCAGAGGTTCTGCACGGCGCAGCACACGCTGGCGCGCACGGATTCGGGCTGCACCGTGGTGCCCAAGATCGCCTCGTCGCGGGGGCGAAGGTCGGCGACGACGCACACGTTGAGGGTCGACTCTTCGATGCCCTCGAGCTTGAACGCCAGGTACGCTTCGCGGCGGTCTTCGGGGAAGCGCGCGGCTTCCGCCTCGCGGCAGCGGAGAAAGCTCTCGCGGATGCGCGCGCGCACCGTACGATCGCGCAGCACGACGAAGCCCCACGGCTGCGAATAGCCCACGCTGGGCGCGAGCTCCGCCGCCGAGAGGATGCGCGCGAGGACATCGTCGTCGATGGCGCCGGGACGGAAATGGCGGATGTCGCGGCGCAGCTCCATCACCCGGTAGAGCGCCGCGCGCGAGGCCTCGTCGAACCGCACGGGGATCGCGCTCACGGCTGCACCAAGCGGCGCAGAAGATCCATGTTCACGTTGTTGCGGACCACGTCGGCGAGCCGGTCGTACTCGTCGGAGGCGGATGGGACCGCGGTGCCGGGAGGAGGCGGCGGGAGGCCTTTTCTGCGGCGAAGGTGCGCGAGTAAGGTCCTGCGCACCTCGATGTTCTCGAACAGTCCGTGGATCATCGTGCCGACCACCGCGCCATCGCCCGATGCATCGCCGTCGAGATCGCGATCGGCGACCCCGTTGCGTGCCACGACCGCAAAGGCGCCCGACGCATGGGGAAGGCGCGCCAGCCGGCCCATGTGGATCTCGTAGCCGAACAGATCGCCCCCCGAAGGTCCGGCGGGTGCGTCCGGATCGCACAAAAACGTGGCGCGGGCGCCGCGGGCGCGGACTTGGGAGGTGCGCTTCTCGCGGCCGAACTGCGTGTGGAACGCGAGCAACCCGAGCCCCTCGGCGAAGGTCTCGGGCGACTCGACCCCGTGCGGGTCGGCGATGGTCTCGCCCAAAATCTGACACCCGCCGCAAATGCCGAGGACCGGCTCGCCGCGCCGGGCGCGCGCGACGATGGCGGCGGCGAGGCCGCTCTGACGCAGCCACGCGAGATCGGCCATCGTGCTCTTGGTGCCGGGGACGACCACCAGATCGGCGCCGGCGATCGCGCCTTCGTGCTCGACGAAGCGCACCACCACGCCCGGCTCGTGCTCCAGCGGCTGGAAATCGTCGTAGTTCGAGATGCGCGGGAGCCGCACGACGGCGATCTCGATCTCGTCCGCCTTCGCGCGACGGCGACCGCGGCGCTCTTCGAGGGACACGGAGTCTTCGTCGGCGACGCGCAGCTGCTTCACGTACGGCAGCACCCCGAGCACGGGCACCCGGGTGCGCTCCTCCAAGAAGCGCAGCCCGGGCTCGAGCAGGCGAATGTCGCCGCGGAATTTGTTGACCACGAACGCGGCGACCCGCGCGCGCTCGTGCGGCTCCAGCAGCTCCATGGTCCCCACGAAGGCCGCGAACACCCCGCCGCGATCGATGTCGCCCACCAGCACCACCGGCGCGTCGGCGATCTGTGCAACATACATATTGACGATGTCGCGCTCCTTCAAGTTGATCTCGGCCGGGCTCCCCGCCCCTTCGATCACCACCAAGTCGTGCGACGCGCGCAGGCGATCCAGCGCCTCGCGCACCAAGGTGCGCAGCTCGGGTTTGCGCGTGTGGTAATCGGCGGCGCCGAGGCTGCCGATCGACTTGCCCAGCACCACCACCTGCGAGCGCGCGTCGCCCTCCGGCTTGAGCAGGATGGGGTTCATATCGACGGTGGGGACCACGCGCGCGGCCTCCGCTTGCACCGCTTGGGCGCGCCCGATCTCGCCGCCGTCGGGGGTCACGAAGGCGTTGAGGGCCATGTTCTGCGACTTGAAGGGCGCGACGCGCAGACCGTCTTGACGAAAGAGGCGGCAGAGCGCCGCGCAGACGATGCTCTTTCCGACGGAGGACGCGGTTCCTTGAACCATGATGGTGCGGGCGGTCATAGGTAAAGCTCTCGATTCAAAGCCAAAAACAGGCGTTCGACGTCGGCCTCGGGGCGCGCCGCCAAGCGAACGTGGTGAGGTAGCCCAAACGACGTTGCGTCGCGCACGAGCACCGCGTGACGCTCGAGCAGGCGGCGCCGCAGCTCCCCGGCTTTGCGCGCGGGGCCGAGATCGACCAGGACGAAGATCGTCTCGCTCGGGTGGAAGCGCAGATCGAGGCGGCGCAGCGCGTGCTCCAAGGAGGCGCGATCGCGAAGGAGCCGCTCCCGGCTCTCGTCGACGAAGCGCCGCGCCTCGGGCTCGGTCGCCGCGATGGCCGCCGCTTGCGCCAGCGCATTGACGGACCACGGCGGGCGCTCGGATTCGAGGCGGGCGGCCACGGGTGCCGGCGCGATCGCGTAACCCACGCGCAGACCGGCGAGCGCGTGGTCCTTCGTGAGCGACACGATCCAGGCGACGCGCGGCGAGCGCGGGATCGTGTCGTGGTCGCGGCTCAGGGAGAGAAACGAGAGATCGCAGACGATCAATGTGTCGGGGTGGCGCTCGGCGAGCTCCTCGATGCCCTGAAGGGGCACGCACACACCGGCCGGGTTGGACGGGGTGCAGAGGTACAGGAGCCGCGGGCGAACGCTTCGAAGGTGCGCGTCGAGGGCGCCGAGGTGGAGGGCGAAATCGTCGTGGGGGGACACGCGGTGCGAGGCGATGCGGGCGCCCATTTGGGTGGCCGCGCGGCCGAGCTCGGAGAACGCGGGCTCCACGATCATGGCCGCATCGCCGGGACGGAGCCATGCGCGCGCGAGGGTCCACAAGAGATCGACGGCGCCGTTGCCGAGCACCACGCGCTCGCGCGGCACCCCCGAGAGCGCGGCGATGGCCTGGCGCGCGCGGCTCGACGTGGGATCGGGGTAGCGCTCGATCGCGGCCTCGGCGATGGCCCGGCGCATGGTGGGGCATGGGCCGTACGGGTTGACATTGACGCTCACGTCGAGGATTTGGTCCGCCGAGAGCCCGAGGGCCACGAGCTCGTCGTCGAGGAGGCCGCCGTGCTGCGGGGCTGCTGCTGCCAGCGGGGACGCGATGCGATCATCCATGGAGAGCTCCCGCGAGGAGGGCCGACGTGATCAACGCACCGAGCGAGGCCACGGACGCGATGCGCCAAGCCTCGGTGATCTGTGAAGGGTGAAGCGCGCGGTGCGGGTCGCCCAGCTCGTAGTGGCCCGCCTTGATCAGGCGCACGCCGAGCAAACCGGCCATGGCGGCCATGGGTCGCCCGGCGTTGGGGCTCTCGGTGCGGGCACCGTCGCGGCGCAGGGTGGCGATGCCGCGGCGAACGTCGGCACCGGTGAGGGCGCCGGCGGCGAGCAGGCCGAGCGCCGTCCACCGGGCGGGCACGAGGTTCAGGAGATCGTCGAGCCGCGCGGCGCTCTTGCCGGCGTACTCGAGGTGCCCGTGGTAGCCCATCATGGCGTCCAGGGTGTTCGCGCAGCGGTAGAAGACGGCGCCCTCCAAGCCGAAAACGGCGAAGAAGAGCAGCGGCGCGACGACGCTGTCCGAGAGATTTTCGGCGACCGATTCGATGGTGGCCGCGGTGAGCGCGGCGGCGTCGAGCTCGTCGGGGCGGCGGCTGCAAAGGCTGCCAAGCCCGCGCCGCGCGGCCGCGAGATCGCCGCGCTCGAGGGCGTCGCGAACGACGTATGCGGCGTCGCGGAGCGCGCGCACGGCGAACATGGGCTTCAGCAAGAGGGTCGTCACCACCGCCGCCGCCACCGCCGAGCGACCAAGGGCGTGGGTCACCGCGTACGCCGCCCCGGCAAACGCCGTCGGAACGGCGAAAGCCACCGCCGCGCCGCGCACCAGCTGGCCGAGCCTTCCCTTGGGCTTTAGCGCCCATGCGCGGCCTGCGGCGATGGTATGCCCCATCCACGCGACGGGGTGCAGCCGATTGGGCGGCTCCCCGAAGGCGCCATCGAGGGCGTACGAGGCGACCAACGCGATGGGCGCCACGGACGCGATCGATGCGATGGGCGCCACGGACGCCATCGATGCTGCAGACGCCATCGATGCTGCAGACGCCATCGATGCGGCGGACGCCGTCGATGCGGCGGATACGACGGACGCCATCAGCCGCATCATGGGCGATCCCCTTCGCCTTCCGCCTCGGGAAAGACGAGCTGCACCGGACCGGGTCGCAGGCGAAGGACCGTCCCCAGCGCGGCGAGGTACAGCTCCTGGGCCGAGCGGGCCAGCCGCTGGTGCGCGCGCCCGCTGATGTCGCGAAAGGCGCGGCCGAGCGCCGTTTCGGGGACGATGCCCATGCCGACCTCGTTGGTCACGAGCAAGGTGTGAAAGGGCGCGGCCGCGAGCGTACCGGCCAATCCATCGACGCGGCGCTCGATGGCCTCGTGCGAGTCGTCGGCCAGGAGCAAATTGGAGAGCCACAGGGTGAGGCAATCGATGACCACGACGTCCGCGGCCGGCGGTTGCGTGCAAAGCCGCCCGACGGCGAGGTCGAGATCGTGCGTGGCTTCGATGGTGGTGAAGTCGGCCGCGCGCTCCTCCACATGGCGCGCGATGCGCACGCGCATCTCGTCGTCGAAGGCCACCGCCGTGGCGAAGAACACGCGGCGCCCTCCGTGCGCCATGGCGAGGCGGAGCGCAAAGGCGCTCTTGCCCGAGCGCACGCCGCCGCCGATCAACGCAAAGCCGGGCGCGCTCACGGCGCGTTCTCCAAGGTCCAACGGCGCACGCCCGCGGCGATCGCGTCGAAGGCCGCGGCGCCCGCCACCGAGCCGATCACGGTGTGCTTGCCCGCGTACGCGGCCGATGGCGACGCCTCGTGCGCGACGGCGCGCTCCGTGTGCTTCGCGGGGAGGGCGCAGGCCACCACGGTGCAATCGGTGCCGGTGCCGGTGGCAGGGCGTCCGCTCCGGCGGCTGCGCACGTCCGCCTCGAGGACGGCGGCGCACTTTGCCTCGGTGACGATGGCGTTCGCCTCGAGGAGCGCCTCGTCGGTCAGGGGCGCATCGACGTAAACCAACGTGTTGATCGTCCCGATTCGCCCGGCGACCCCGGGCGGATCGCCGGCGCGCAGCGCATTGCCCAAGCCGACGGTGGCCACGCACCACGCCGTCACGCCGTGGCTTTGCGCGGTGGCCACCGTGTACGTCGCCACGCTCCGGCTCGTGAGAAGGCCGACGGCGGGGTGAAGCCCCGCGTCGCGCAGCCGCTCGACGAGCATGCGGCGCGGATCGATGGGCGGGCGCAAATCCGCGTCGCGAACCTCGAGCCATGCCACATGGCGCACCTCCGCGATGCCGCCGCCCACGATGGCCCAGCTGCACGCGCGCACCGGCTCCTCGAACGAAGCGACCAGCCATCGATCCCGCAATGTCAGGGTCCCTCGCGCGCCGGGCACCGCGATGGTCTGCGCCTCGGCGTGCGCCTCCACGCGGGTCTCCGCGTGCGCCACCGTCTCGGCCTCGGCCGAGGCCCGCGGTGAACACCTTCGCGCAGGATCCGTCATTTCGCGCGCTCCCGGCGGTACGCCGCGCAGCTCTCGACCAGCGACGCGGCGATCTTCGGGTTCGACGCCCAATGCGCGTGCACGTACGAGGCGATCACGTTGCGCACGCGGTAGCCTTCGCGCAATGTATCGTCGCCGCGCCGACGGCGGACGGAGTAGACGCGCTCGACGGCCGGTGGCAGCTCGGGGGAGAGCTCCGAATAGCGGAACTGGTGCCCGCGAAAGCGGGTGCCGGGGCCGCCGAGGATGGTCTTCGTCTGCGTCTCGACCTCGACATAGCCCAGCGCCTGGAGCTTGCTGCACATGCGCGCCTCGCTCGGGAGGAGGCCGACCATGGGATGGCGCACGCCGTCGAGGGTGACGATGGCCCCGGCCAGGTACATCAAGCCGCCGCATTCGGCGTAAATGGGCGCGCCCCGCTGCGCAAAGGCGGCGATCTCCGCGCGCATCGCCGCGTTGGCGGAGAGCGCGGCCGCGTGCACCTCGGGGTATCCTCCGCCGAAGTAGAGGCCGTCGACGTCGGGGAGGCTCGCATCGCGAATGGGCGAGAACGGAACCATCTCGGCGCCCAGCGTCTCCAACCGGCGCAGGTTGTCGGCGTAATAGAAGTGGAACGCTTCGTCGCGCGCGAGACCGATGCGGCATCGCGGCGATGCCGATACGGGCGCAGGGCTGGATGCGGGGCCCGATGCCAACGCCGCGCCCCTCACGGACGCCGGCGTCAACCGGATGCCCGACACCGATATGGGATCCGCGGCCGACACCGATACGGGATCCGCGGCGGCCAGGCCCCCCGGTGCCGAAACGGGCGCGGACACCTTCACGCTCGCGGGCGCGTTCACCGCGACGTTCACGGCGAGAGGAGGCGCCGACTCCGCCAGATCGAGCAGGGCATCGAGGCTGAGCCAAGACGCCGCGCGCTCGCCCCAATGATCGAGCAGCGCCGTGGGAAGGGTCCGCTCGTCGGCCGTGTGCAGGCCCAGGTGACGCTCGGCGAACGCGTGCTCGGGCTCACGCGGGAGCCCTCCGAGGAGGGGCGGCGTTTTCAAGGCGCGGCGCAGAAGATCGACGTGGCCGCGGCTCCCCACCCGGTTGGCGATGGCCGCACCGAGGCGCAGCGCCGGATCGAAGGACGCAAAGCCACCCACGAGGGCGGCGATGCTCCGCGCCATACCGCCGGCGTCGACCACCAGGACCACCGGCGCCTCGAGCCACTTGGCGATTTCGGCGGTGGAGCCTTCTTCGCCCGTGGGGCTCGCGCCATCGTAGAGCCCCATCACGCCCTCGATGAGCGAAATGTCGGCGTGACGGGCCGCGTGGAGGAAGGTGGTGCGCACCGCTTCTTGGCCCATCATCCACCCGTCGAGGTTCTGCGACGCGTACGACGGAGGCGATCCATGCGACGACCGCGACGCCCCATACGACGACGAGGGCGGCGATTCGAGCGACGGCGGCGGCGGCGCCTCGAGGGCGCGCGTATGGTAGGTCGGATCGAGGTAATCCGGGCCGCATTTGAAGAGCGCCACACGCAAGCCGCGGGCGCGCAAGGCGCGGGTGAGCGCGATGGTGACGGTGGTCTTCCCCACGCCGCTGGCGGTGCCGGCCAGCACCAGGCGAGGAAACGAGGCGGACGCCATGTCTGCAGTACCCATCAGAAGTCGACCCCGACCTGGGCCTTCACGCCGGCCGCAAAAGGATGTTTGACGGCGACCATCTCGGTCACCAAATCCGCGGCCTCCGTGAGCGCCTCGGGCGCGTTGCGCCCCGTGATCACGACGTGCACGTGCGCGGGCCGCGCGCGCAGCGCTTCGAGCACCTCGTCCTCCGAGATGAAGTCGTAGTGGAACGTGTATGTCAGCTCGTCGAGCACGATCAGATCGCGCTCGCCCGACGCGATGGCCGCGCGCGCCGTCTCCCAAGCCGCGCGTGCTGCCGCCTTGTCCTTGCCGAGATCGTCGCTATCCCACGTAAAGCCGAGCCCCATGACATGAAACTGCAGCCCCGGAAGCGTCTCGGCGAAGATGCGCTCGCCGGTCTTCCACTTGCCTTTGATGAACTGCACCACGGTGACCCGAAGGCCGCGGCCCAGCGCTCGAAAGACCATCCCGAGGGCGGCGGTCGTCTTCCCTTTTCCGTGCCCGGTGTAGACCACGAGCAACCCCCGCGCTTTCGGCGCCGGCGCACCGGCCTTTTCAGCCTCTCCGGCCTCGGCGGCGTCGCTCGCATCGTTCGTGCTCATGATGGACTCCTTACCGCGCGGCGGAAGCGATGGCTGAACTCGGGATCGTAGAGCTTGGAGTTCGCAAAGTCGGTCGATGTCAAGACATGCCCCACCAGGATCATGGATTGCGTTTTGATCCCGGCCTCGCGCACCTTCTCACGAATGTCCGCCAAAGTTCCACGCACGATCTTCTGATCGGGGCAGCTCGCCTTGTGCACGACGGCCACCGGGCAATCGGGGCCATACGACGGGATGAGCGCTTCGACCACATCGCGCATCAAGGTGATGCTCAGGAAGAGACACAGGGTGGCGCGATGGGTCGCCAAGTCGGCGAGCTTCTCGCGTTCGGGCATCGGTGTGCGCCCTTCGGCGCGGGTGAGGATCACGGTTTGCGAGAGCTCCGGCAAGGTGAGCTCACGGCCGAGCGCGGCGGCGGCCGCCGAGAACGACGACACACCCGGCACGATCTCGTAGGGGATGGAGAGCTCCTCCATCCTTCGCATCTGCTCGGCGGTCGACCCGAACAGCGCCGGATCACCGGTGTGCACGCGCGCGACGTCATGGCCCGCGTCGCGCGCCGAAACGATGACCTCGAGGATCTGGTCGAGCGTCATGCCCGACGAGTCGAGCACGGTGGCGCTCGGATCGGCCATGGCGACGACCTCGCGGGGCACGAGCGACCCCGTGTACAAGACCACCGGGCACCGCGCGATCAGCTCCGCGCCGCGCAAGGTGATGAGCTTGGGATCTCCAGGGCCGGCTCCAATGATGTAAACGCGCATGAAACTCCTCGAATCGTCGAACGAGACGTCATCGGGCCTAGGACCCGCACTCAAAGGCAACGAAGGACCGTATCGCGAACGATCCGCCAAATGGGCGCGGGCATCTCCCCCAGCCACCGCGCATCGATCATGTCCTCCACATCCTCCTCCGCATCGGGATCGCCCCGATGAACGACGAGACGCCACAGACGTTCGCTCACGGAGCCATTTCGCTCGATGAGGAGCCGCGCGGCGAGGGTGCGGGCGAGCTCCTCGCCTTCGAGGTCGAACGTCAAGCACGGCGCGCCGAGCGCGGTGGGTGCGATGGGACCGACGGGCGCGAGGCGCACGAAGGGGCGCTTCGCCGGATCGATTTCGACGGGGCGCTCGAAGCCGGCCGCCGCCCAATCGCAAGGGGCCTTGGTGTTCCCCACCAGAAAATACTCCCCGCGGCTCTCGGCCAGGATGGCCCCCGCAAGTCGACCGACGCGCGACATTATTCCTCCTCCGACAGCACCGCGAGCGGGGCTCGATCGCGAGGGGCGGGCACGTTCTCCTCCGACCGCACACGCGCGTCGCCCTCCGACCGCACGGGCACGTTCTCCTCCGAAAGGACCAACGAACGCCCCGGCGTTTGACCGGCAATGGCGTTGCCGTCCCAGGTGTACTTGTTCGTATAGCCGCGCGGCGTGACCATGTAGCCCTCGAAGACGAACGTGTTGGTCGAGCCGACGAGCACCGTGGTGAGCATGCCGATCTCGAACTCCAGGAAGTGATCGAGATCGCTCAAGGTCACCTGCTCGAGCTTTCGATACGCGCTCTTCACGAGCGCCACCGGCGTCGAGCCGGGGCGGTAGCGCGCGATGATGTCGTGCGCCTCCACGATTTGGCGGGTGCGCCGGCCGCTGGCCGGGTTGTAAAGACCGATGACGAAGTCGGCCGACGCCGCGGCCTCGATGCGCCGCGCGATCACGGGCCACGGGGTGAGCAGATCGGAGAGCGAGATGGCGCAAAAGTCGTGACCGAGCGGGGCGCCGACCAACGAGCCGCACGAGTTGAGCGCCGTCATGCCGGGGACCATCCGCAGCTCCGGCGAGTCCCCGCGCTTCCAGCCGATCTCTTGGAGCACCTGAAAGACCAGCCCCGCCATACCGTACACGCCGGCGTCGCCCGACGAGATGATGGCCACCTTGGCCCCATCGCGCGCCCGCTCGACGGCGGCGCGCGCGCGGCCGATTTCCTCCGTCATGCCGGTGCGAACCACCTCTTTGCCCTCGATGAGGTGGCGCACCAGCTTGATGTACGTGGTGTACCCGACGATGACGTCGGACATTGCGATCGCCTCCAACGCCGCGGGCGAGGTGTGCTGCGAAGCACCGGGTCCGATGCCGACGATGGAGAGCAGCCCTTTCACGTCACTCATGGTTGGCGTCCTTCTTGGTTTCACTCGGGGTGCGGCGCGAAAATGGGATGCGCGCCACGGCAAAGGTCATCGAGCGGCCCGCCCCTTCTTCCGTGTACGTCTGCTTGGGCACCAAGAGCTTCTCCGCCCCGGCCGCGAGGAGCGCCGCCGGCTCCGCGACGCCGCGCGCACCCACGAAGCGCTTCACCGTCTCCGACGGGTTCTCGATGCCCGGCACCGCATCGAGCTCCTCGGGCGTAAAGATCTGCAGCGGCCATCGCCTCCGCTCGGACAGCGCGAGAAACGCGCGCTCGTCCGCCTTCTTGTCGATGGTCGCGATGGCCTTCACCGACTTGGACGACAAGCCATGCGCCGCGAGCAGCGCGTCCACCCCGCGCTCGACCATCTCGGGCGAAGCATCGCGATCGCAACCCAGACCGACCACCAGGCTCTTGGGCCGATACACCACGGCGTTGTCCCACTGCGCCGCGTCGATACGCGCTCGTTCACGATCCGTCGCGACCAGGAGGATCTCCCACGCGCGGGGGTCCACGCCATCCAGGCTGGTGGCGTACTGCACGCCATCGGGGAGCGGGCGATCCACGGGCCAAAAGTGCGGTTCGCCCGTCTCCTGCACGAACAAGACGGGGGCGGCGTTCACCACCGCCGCGCAGCCGCGCGTCACATTTCGATCCATGTCGTCGAGGGTCCAGCCGAGATCGCGTCCGAGGATGTCCACGGTCAAGGTGCCGATGGCGTCCGATGCGGTGGTCACCACGGACGCTGCCCCCAAGATGGACGCGACGCGCTCGGTGAAGACGTTGCCGCGGCCCACGTGGCCCGAGAGGACGCAGATGGAGAAGCGCGCGGCGTCGTCGACGCAGACGATGGCCGGGTCGACCTTCTTGTTTTGAAGGAGCGGCGCGATCATGCGGACCACGGCGCCCACGCTGATGATGAAGATGTGCCCATCGTAGGCCGTGAAGGTGTCGGACAAGAGAGGCCCCATCGGCAGCGCAAAGGGCTTGATCGTGAGCGGCGCGGCCAAGTGCGCGAGCTTGGCGGAGACGAAGAGATCCGCGCCGGGGAGCCCTGCGGCGAGCTTTCGTGCGATGTCGATGCCATGGCGGGTGATGGCGTAGATGGCGAAGGGACGGCGGGGGGTGGTCACGGGATCTCCTCGTTCGGGGCGCCGCCGAGGAGCACGCCGCTGCGGTCCTGGCGTTTGACGATCAACATGGAGAAGCAGCCGCCGCGCTCGTCGCGCAGCTTTTGAACGTCGGTCTCGAGGCGCTGCTCGGCCATGGTGGCCTTCGAGACGAAGAAGGCGCGGTCGGTGAGCCCCGTCTGCTCCAGCGCGGCGAGGATGGTGGGCATCTCGCCGCCCAGCTTCATCAGGACCACGGTGTCGAAGCGGGTGAGCAAGTCGACCAGATCGCTCACCCCATAGGTGGCCGGTACGATGGCGATGCGCTCGTGCCCGTCGGCGAGCGGCATCCCGCCGACGGCGGCCACCGCGGTGATCGACGTCACCCCGGGGACCACGTCGACGCGCAACCCCGGCCAGCGCTTGCGCGCCTCCTGCCGCACATAGCCGAAGGTGCTGAAGAGCGAAGGGTCGCCCTCGGTGACGAAGGCGACCGAGCGCCCCTCCACCAGGTGCGCTCCGATGGCGGAGACCGCCGCGTCCACGTGCGGGCGCACCTTCGACGGGTCCTTGGTCATGGGGAATGTCAGACGCAGCCGCTTTTGCCCGGGACGAGGCTCGGTGAGGATCGGCTCGATGATCTCCCACGCGACCGACGCGCCAAAGTCGGAGCTGCGCGGAAGCGCGAGGACCTCGGCCGACTGGAGCACCTTCACGGCGCGCAAGGTGATCAAATCCGACGCGCCGGGGCCGACGCCAACGCCATACAGGGTGCCGAGGTCGCTCATGACGCCACCGGCTTGGAGGCGGCCATGATGTGGATCGGGTTGAGCGACTCGTAGCGGCGGTAGTGCGCGAGGGGCACGCCGCGGGCGATTTGCACCAGGGTGATCTCGGGGTCGAGCCGGTGCGCGCGCAGGGTGGTGTAGGCCTCGGCCACGTTCTCGAGGGTGACGGCGTTGACCACGAGGCGGCCGCCGGGGCGGAGCGCTTCGAGGGACGCGGCGACGATGGCCTCCATGCTGCCTTTGCTGCCGCCGACGAAGACGGCGTCGGGCGCCTTCAGGCCCGCGAGCGCTTCGGGGGCGCGGCCCGCGATGACCTCGACGTTGTCGACCCCGTGGGTGCGCACGTTGTCGCGGCAGATGGCCACCCCCTCGGGGTCCACCTCGATGGCGTAGACCCACCCGCGCGGCGCGAGCATCGCGGCCTCGATGGCCACGGAGCCGGAGCCGGCGCCGATGTCCCAGACGATGGCGTCGGGGGCGATGGCCAGGGACGCCAGCGAGAGGAGGCGCACCTCGCGCTTGGTGATCAAGCCGTTCTTCGGCATGCGTTTGGCGAAGGCGTCTTCGTGCAGGTACGGGATGGCAGGCCGCGGGCGAAAGGCGCCCTCGCGCACCAGCAAAAGGACGTTGAGCGGATCGATGTCCGTCTGGGCAGCCAGATCGGCGAGGGCGAAGGCTCGGACCCGCTCGCCGGGGCCCGAGAGGCGCTCGCAGACCCACGCTTGCCAGCGGTCGTCGCCGTACTCGAGGAGGCGCGCGGCCAGGCGGGCGGGCGTATTTTCCGTGTCGGTGAGCACCGCCACCTTCGAGACATGGCGCAGGCGGCTCACGAAGCCGTCCATGCTGCGGCCGTGCACGGAGAGGACCTCGGCGTCCTCCCATGCGATGCCCGTGCGCGCGAACGCCCACTGGATGGAGCTGGGCGCGGGGAGGAACTCGACGTGCTCCGCCCCGAAGCGCTTGGCGATCAGCGGCCCGATGCCGAAGAAGAGCGGATCGCCCGACGCGAGCACGCACACCTGGTGCTCGTTGGCGAGCTCGGAGGCGCGGTCCAACGCCGCGCCGAGCCCGCCCTTGAGCGCGATCCGCTCGCCCGTGAACTGCGGAAAGAACGCGAGGTGCCGCTCGCCGCCCACCAGCACGTGGGCGCGCGCCACGGCGTTCGCGGCGCGGCTCGTCAATCCGGCGCAGCCGTCGTCCCCGATGCCGATCACCGTCACCGCCCGCCGCGTGCTCATGGCGCACCTCCCCGATCCCGCGACGGAGCTTGCGCTTCGTTCGCCGCGCGGCTCGTCAGTCCGGCGCAGCCGTCGTCCCCGATGCCGATCACCGTCACCGCCCGCCGCGTGCTCATGGCGCACCTCCCCGATCCCGCGACGGAGCTTGCGCGTCGTGTGCCCCTCGCGCTTCGTGCGCACCTTGCGCTTCTTGCGCCGACAAAAGGAGCAGCGCGTGAACGATGGCGACCGCGATGGTGCTTCCGCCTTTGCGGCCGCGGGCGGCGATGAACGGCACGGTGGAGGCGATGAGCTCGTCCTTCGACTCCGCCGCCGACACGAACCCCACCGGCACCCCGAGGACCAGCGCCGGCTTGGCGTTCTCCTCGCGCACCAGCCGCAGGACCTCGAGCAGCGCGGTGGGCGCGTTGCCGATGGCCACGATGGCGCCGTCGAGGACGCCCTCGCGGTGCGCTTTGCGCATCGACTCGATGGCGCGCGTGGAGTTCGAGGCGGTGGCACTCGCGATGACGTCTTCGTCGGAGATGAACGAGAACACCTTGCAGCCGTAGGACGCGAGGCGCTGCTCGTTGAGGCCGACGGCGATCATCTTCACGTCGACCACCACGGGGCACCCGGCGCGGAGCGCGCGGATCCCGGAGGCGATGGCGTCGCCGCCGAAGCGCATGAGCGAGCGGAACTCGAAGTCGGCGGTGGCGTGGATGACCCGCCTGACCACTTGCCACTCGGCGTCGGGGAAGCCGTGGGGGCCGACCTCGGCGTCGATGATGGCAAAGCTCCGGTCCTCGATCCCGCGCCCGAGCGCGGTCATCTGTCGCATGTCGCTGGTCATGAAGCCTCCGTAGGGGCCGGGCTCGGGTATCGCCCGAGCACCGCCCCGTTGAAATCGACGAGCACCGCATGAATGTCGAGCGCGCCGCCCACGTGCTCTCCGAGGTGGAAGACGACGCGCTCGCAGATGCTGCTGCACAACTGGGTGATGCCTTCACGCGCCGCGATCTCCATCACGTGGCGGGCGGTGTTGGCCGCGCGGATCTCGGAGACCACGGGCTCGCCTGCCCCGAGATCGCGCGCGATGCCGGCGAGCAGCTCCATGTTGACCTCGGAGCCGGCCGCGTGGGTCATCGTGCGACCGTCGGCCATCTTGGAGAGCTTGCCGATCATGCCCACCACCACCGCGCGCTCCGCGCCGCGCCGTGCGCAATGCTTGACCCCGACGCCCACGAAGTCGCCCACCTGCACGAAGGCCTCCTCGGCGAGCTCCGGGTAGAGCTTCATGGCGTACGCCTCCGACTTGCCGCCGGTGGTGAGCACCAAAATCGTCTGGCCGCGCTCGCGCGCCACGTCGATGGCCTGCACCACGCTCGCCTTGTACGCGGCCGTCGAATACGGTTTGACGATGCCGGTGGTGCCGAGGATGGAAATCCCTCCGAGGAGCCCGAGCCGGGCATTGATAGTCTGCTTCGCGAGCTCCTCGCCCCCCGGAACACGAATGGTCACCACGGCGCCGCGAAAGGCGCTGCCCGCGAGCTCCTCGAGGACCATGGCCGTGATGTTGCGCCTCGGCACCGGGTTGATCGCAGGCCCGCCCACCTCCAGCCCCAGCCCCGGCTTGGTCACCCGCGCCACGCCTTCGCCGCCGCGCAGCTCGATGCCGGGCTCCGCGCGCAAGCTCACCTCCGCCACGATCTCCGCGCCGTGCGTGCAATCGGGATCGTCGCCCGCGTCCTTGACGATGCTGCACACCGCCACATCGTCCGTGCGCTCGCATCGCTCCAGCACGAAGGTGTGGCGCTGGCCATTGGGGAGCGTCGACTCGATCTCGGACGACCCCTCGCCGCGCAGGAGCAGCCGGACGGCCGCCTTGGCCGCGGCGGCGGCGCACGCACCCGTGGTGAACCCTTCGCGCTGCCCCTTCGGATCGCGCGGGGGAACCACCGTTCGTAGCGTGCGCGGTAGGTCCACGGGAGCCTCGTCTTCCTCCGCCTAGGCGCTCTTCTTTTCGGGGTTGTGGAAGTAGCACTCGATGCGCACCTCGGGGAGGGCCCAGCGGGTTCGCAGCGGGTGAATGATCGCGCCATCGCCCGAGGCGATCACGAGCTCCGCGCCCAGCTCCGCGACCCGTGCGTCCACGTGGGACCACGCCGTGTGGACGCGATTCGGATCGCTCGCCGGTAGAACGGCGGCGTGCACGAAACGGACACCGGCTTGCTCGATGCGCGCCTCGACGGAGTCGACATCGAGAAATGTCTCGTCCTCGCTGCGCAGCCAGAGCACTTCGAGCACGCGGCAGGTGGACAACGTGCTCGCGTGCAGCGCGATACCGAGCGCCGTGGTGATGCCGGTGTCGGTGGCCACGACCAAGGTGCGCGGCGCATCCGCGCCATCGGACACCGGCGCGTCATGGCCCGGCGCGATCAACTTCCCCCACGGACCGCTGAACGACAGCTCCGTGCCGACCGGCGCGGCATGCATCACCTCGGAGCCGGGGCCGCCCAGGCGCTTGACCAAGAGCCGCGCGCGGTGCGGCACGCCGGGCACGGGCAGGAGCGAATAAGCGCGCTTGATCGCCTTTTCGCCGACGACCACGCCCGTGTTGACGATGATGTATTTGCCGGCGGTGGGGGCCAGCGGAGAGCCGTCGATGGTCTCGATTTCGAGCGCCCGCGCGCTGCTCCCTTCCGGGTGCGAGGCGAGGATTCGGAGCGTCTTGGGGTTCGCGGCCATGGGTCACTCCGCCGGGAAGAGCTCGTGCACGAGATCGTGCATCTCTTCCAGCTCGCGGTTCATGCGCGAAAGGCCCTCCACTTGCGCGCGCAGCTCGAGCTCGACCTTTTTCGTCAGCACCACCAAGCTTCGAAGGTAGGGGAGCTTGGGATCGCCGGCCCCGGTGCGCGCCACCTTCTCGTTCAAGTCGATGAGCGAGGTGGTGAACAGCTTGACGAGCGAATCGAGATCGGCGGCCTTGGTGAGCGATGCGAGCGGTCCCGGTTCGTGCGCCGCGGGGCCGAGCTCCGCGAGCTCGTGCGCCTTCTCGGCTTCGTCGTCGACCCCGAGAATCTTCATCAACCCCAGGCGAAGTGCGGCAATTTCGTGGCAAGCCATCGTCTTTTCCTTTGTTCCTTCCGAAGTTTGGTCAGTGGGCTTTGGGCAGCGCGGCCGCGGCACGAGGGGCCGCGCGCCGGCGAAGGCGGAGTGCGAGCCGCGCGAGGAGCAACCCCGCGCCGCTGAGGGCGGCCACGCTGGCCAAAAGGCCCACCACGCGGAGCGGCCAATGCGCCGGGCTGCGCCGGTCGACATAGCCGAGCACGTGAATCGACCAGAGCGTGTCGAACGCCCGCCACACATCGTTGCGCCACCAGGCGATCTCGCCGGTCGCCGCATCGACGGCGACCTCGGTGGCGCGCCGATCATCGAGGCGAACGATCCAGACGTCGCGCCCCTCGTCGTCTCTGCGGGTCGCGCCGAGCGCACGCGCCGTACCCCGAAAGGCCCCCGTCGCGATGCGCGCGGCCAGCGGCTCGTCGATCGTGAGCCGCTGGCCATCGACGGCGTCCACGAGGCGCTCGCCGCGCTCGCCCGCGAACGCGACGGCGTAGACGGGGCGGCCGGCGAGCATCGTCAGGTGCACGGATTGGATCGACGCGCGCTCCTCGGCCGTCCATCCACGACCGCGATCCTCCCCCAGCAGCGGAGGGAGCACCTCGCGCGGCAAGACCGCGGCCGGCGCGCGGTCGTCGGTGCCTCGCACCGCACGGAAGTCGAACAGCGTGAAGGCAAAGCCGGTGACCGCCCAAGCCACGAGCTGCACGCCGAGGATGGCCGTCGCGGTGAGGTGGATCTTTCGTACGAGGCGCTGCATCCCGCTCACCGTCAGTGGCAGTAGTTCTGGCCCTGCGGGATCGTCACCGTCCACGGGTACTTGCCGACGTCGTCGAACGTCTTCACGATGGCGTTCGTCTGCGCGTCGATGACCACGACCCGGTTGGCGTCGCTCACGGCGGCGACGATCCATTTCCCGTCGGGGGTGGTGGACGCCGTCTCCGTGTTGCCGCCCACGCCAATGCGCGCGGTCAGCTCCTTGGTGCGCGTATTGATCACGGCAATTTCCTTGCGCATGCGGTTCATCACGAACGCCTTGTCGGGGACGAGCGAGGAGTAGTTCACCCCGTAAGACTCGGGCTCTTCGGTGCGGATGGTGGGCGCGTCCTCCGGCGGCGCGGAGCCCACCGACGAGCGCTGAAGCAGCGACACGCCGAGCTTGCGGTGGTCCGGCACCACCCGAGCCTCGATGCCCGCGAACGGATGCTCGGCGTAGACGACCCAAGGACGCTGGCCGGCGCGGAACTCGGGGAGCTTCTTGTGCGCCTTGGTGTCGTAGAGGAGCACCTTGCCGCTCTCGGCGTGGGCGCCCCAGAGCACACCGTCTTGATCGATTTGCACATCGGCGAAGCCGCCTTCTTCACCCTCGGGCATCACGTCCGAGTCCTTGTGGCCGTCGAGCGGGATGGTGGCGTCGATGGCCAAGGTGGAGAGATCCACGCGGGTGACGTGGTAGGCGCCCATGTTGGCGACATAGGCGTAGCGGTTGTCGTGGTCGAAGCGGACGAAGTGCGGGGTGTGAAAGCCGGGCACGCGTTTGACCTCCACGTCGCGCGCGGGGTCTACGAAGGAGACCGCGTTGTCCTTCTCGTCGACGATGGCCAAGAGCTTTCCATCGCGGCTCAAGTTCAAGTGCGAGGGCTCGGCGCCCACGGAGATTTGCGTGTTGAGGCCCAGGGTGCGCGCGTCGAGCACGTCGATCTTCGCTTCTTCGGTGCCGCTCGCGTACACCTTGGTGAAGTCCGCGTTGAGCTCCACCATGTGGTAGCCCTTGCTGCACGTATTGACCGAGCCGACGATCTCCAGGGTGTCGAGGTCGATGACCGTGACATTGCCCGAGTCGCGGCTCGCCACGTACGCGCGGCGCAAGAGGTTACCGGAGCGGGCCGCCGGCGTGAGCTCGGAGGTCATCACGCAGCTGGGTCCAGGATCGGGTGACGAGCTGCTGCAGCCGGCGGCCATGGTCGCTCCCGCGGCCAACGTGGCGGCCATCGCGGTCCATTGAATGTATTTCATGTCGTAGCTCCCGTTCGATTTGCTGCCTGGCGTCGAGGTTCGAGGTGTCGGTTCACTGCAAGATGTCGTCGACGAGTCGGGCGACGAGACGATCTTCGAGGAGGTGTTCGTGTACGATCTCCGCGGCATCCGCCTCGCGAACGCCGCGGTACCACACGCCGTCGGGGTAAACGGCCACGGTGGGTCCCTCACCGCAGCGGCCCATGCACGCGGTGCGGGTGACCTTGATGGTGCGCGCGTGGCCGGCGTCTTTGACCTCGCGCCGCAAGGCCGCGAGGAGCGCCGTGCTCCCGCGGTCCACGCAGTCGGTGTTGCAGCACACGAGCACGTGCTTCTTCAGCGGCTTGTGCATGTGCACGGGCATCGACGCTTGCGCGTGCGTCAACGTGTGGCGCACGCTGTAGAGGAGCGCGCGCAGCCCGCCGACTTGGTGCGCGAGCCCCGGAAGGGCGGTGCGGTACTGGCACGTATCGCACGGAAGGAGGTCTTCACCCGCGAGCGCCTTCGCTGCGCGCTCGTCGATGAGCTCGAAGAGGCGCGGATCGTGGCCGAGGTGCGGCGCGAGCGAGGCGCGGATCCAGGGATGACGCTCGGCGAACGCGGCGACTTGCGCCGTGAGGCGCGTGGCGAGGCGGCCGGCAAAGAGCAGATACGGCAAGACCACCAGACGCTCGGGGCGCATGCGTGCGATCCGATCGAGCGAGGTCTCCACCTTGGGTCCGGTGATGCCCATGAACGAGGGCTGCACATCGAAGAGATCGCGCCCATCGCCAATGAGGCGCACCAGCTTGCAAAAGTCGGCGTTGGCGTCGGGATCGCTGGAGCCGCGGCCGGCCACGAGGAGCATGGTCCGCGCGCGCTGGGCGGCGTCGTCCGACAGGAGCGGCGCCACCCGATCGTGCGCCATGGCCACCAGCGAAGGGTGCACCCCGAGAGCGGGCGCGACCGCGAAGGTCCGGGATGGAAAACGGCGGCGCGCTTCGTCGATGGCGAGCGGCAGGTCGTTCTTGACGTGGCCGGCGGAGAAGAGGAACAGCGGCACCACGGCAACGCGGCGCGCCATGCGTGCTGCCATCGCGAGCGCTTCGGGGACGAGCGGTCGCGCGAGCTCGATGTAGCCAATCTGGACCGCCAGATCGGTTCGGGCCTGCCGGTACACGTCGGCCAGCGATTCGAATTCGGCGTTGGCCTCGGGGTTTCGGCTGCCGTGACCGACGAGGAGAACGCACGTATCAGCCGGGCGTTCGGTGGCCAGGGTGTAGTCCGCACCCGGAAGCCACGGAGCAGAGTGCATGGCGCACCTCTCGCGTGAAGCCTCGGGCAGGTATCCTGGCTCGCAGGTTCAGCAGCTTGGCAGCTGCAACGTTACGCTCCCCTTCCCCGCGCTCCACATGGAGCGTGAGTGGCGATGGACCGTAACTCCCCACATACAGTGGCGGTACCGCGCCGGCATGTCACCGGCTTCCCTCTTGTACCCTTGCGGGCACCCGAAGCGAATTAGCTTGTCAACAACGGCGCGCATGCTGACCCACACACGCTCCCGCTGTCAAGCGCAGCCGGCCAATGCATCCGACTCCACACAAGGTGTTCCACTCGAATTTCCATGGCTTCGGGCCACGTTCGATCCGCCAGCACCACGTGCAGCGCCCGAACGAAGCCCGCGTGCGCCACCAACGCATGCCGGCGCTCGGGGTCGAGCGCCGCCAACCAGGCGACCGCACGCCGCTCCAAATCGCGCGGCCCCTCGCCCCCCGGCGGCGCCACGTTCTCCCACTCCGCGAGCCAGCGCGCATACGCTTCGCCGTCCCGACCTTCGATTTCGGCCCACGTGAGCCCATCCCACGCGCCCATGCTCATCTCATGGAGCGCACCGTCGACCCGAAGCTCGGCCCCGATGCGCGCGGAAAAATGCTCCGCCACGCAGCGGCAACGCGACACCGGCGACGTCCAAACGATTTCCGGCCACCCCGATGCGTCGTTGGCCGCCGCAGCGTCGTTGGTCGCGGCCGCAGATGGAAACGCGTCGGCGAGGAGCGCAGCGGCTTCGTCGTGGGCGACGCGCGTGGCCACATCGGTGCGGCCATAGCAAAGGTTGGGCGCGTGCACCGGGGGATGCCGTGCCACCCAGAGCGAGCCGCGGCTCACGATGCACCTCCACGAGCCACGGCCACCGCCAGCAGCAGCACGCACTCGCTCACTTGCTCCGCCGCGCCGAGGAAGTCACCGGTGATCCCTCCGGCCCGCGCGCGAAACCGCGCCGCGCAGAGCCACCCCGCGAGCACCACGCTGACCAGGGCCGCGCCCAGCTCCACGGCGCTCAATGCATGCATCATACACACACCACACGCGAGCGCCCCGAAGATCACCGTGGCCACGGCGACCTGCACGCGGCCCGCCGCAGCGATCGCCGAGCTCTTGGCGACCGCCGCATCGGTCACATAAGGCAACGCCGCCATCAGCCACACCGGAACGAGGCGCGCGCCCGCGTTGGCGAAGACCAACACGATGGGCGCGATCTCCGCGAGGCGCGCCAGCAAGGCCGCGCGCAAGAGCAGCGACACCGCGAGCGCCGCGCTCCCGAAGGTGCCGATGCGGCTATCCTTCAAAATGGCGAACATGCGCTCGCGCGTCGTGGCGCCGCCGAGGGCATCGGCGGTGTCGGCCAAGCCATCTTCGTGCATGGCCCCCGTGAGCAAGAGCGACATGGCGAGCACCACCACCGCGGCGACCGCGGGCCCCGCGCGCACCGTAAGGAGCCACACCCCCCCGAGCACCGCGCCCAAAAAGGCGCCCACCAGGGGAAGGTACGCGGCCGACCAGCGCCAATCGGCCTCCGAATAGGGGAAGCCCCCGACGGGAAGACGGGTCAGCAAGGTGACCGCCGCCCGCACCCCGCGCAGATACGGAGGCCAACCTGCAGCCATGGTCGCGGGCGGGCTATTTTCCAAAGAGGTCGAAGTGGGCACCACACCCGATGCTGACGACCACGTACGCTTTTCCGTCTTGGATGCCGCGACCGTGGATGGACGTGGGGTGCGTAAGGCCATCGCGGGACCCCTCGGCGCTAAAGGTGATGTCGCCATCGGTGTCGTTCAGAACACCGCTCGAGATGTGCCCCATCGGGGAAATGGTGAACAGCTTGGACAGCCGGATCTCAGCGCCCAAACCGAGGCGGAAGATCTCCCATCCGGACATCTTGTAGGTCTCGCCGCCCTTCTTCACGGTGATGGTGCGGATGCCAATCGACAGCTCCGAGAGAAACCCCGCCCGATCGACGTCGCCCGCGATGTAGCGGAAGCCGAGCCCCACCAAGTCGCTGGACGACGTGGCGTCGCTCCCCTCGAAGCGGTGCCCCTGCCGCATGAAGCCGTGCTCCCAAAAGAGAAACGGGATGTACTTCCTCCCCAGGCGCGCGCCCACGTTGAGCTCGAGCCCTGGTCCGCTTCGAACGAAGTTCCCCGAGGTTTCCAGCTCGCGGTTCTGATTGCGGTAGAAATTGCCACCGAAGCCGAGATAACGGAGCGAGGCCCCCACGTAGAGCGCGTAGCGCGGTGCATGAACCGGCTCGGGTGCTTCCGCGTACTCGAACGGGGGCGGGGGCGGCGGCACCGACGAAGGCTGCGTGTAATAGACGGGCGGCGCTGGGGCCGGTGCGGGCGCCGGGGCCGGCGCGGTCTGCTGGCCGGGGCCCGGATAAGGCGGAGGAGGCGGCGACGGCGCAGTGGAAGGCCCGGCGGGAGGAAGAGGCGGAAGGGTTCCTTGCTGGGCCCGCGCGACGCTCGAGGTCGCGCAGAGGGAAAACGCGGCCGCCAGAGCGCACGAGAGCGTTGTGGCACGAGCGTACGGACGTGCGGAAGCTGGGAAAACGCAGGGCTTCGCACCAATTTCAAGCTTGTGCATAATGCGCATGATAGAGCCCGGCGTCCCGCGCCGCCCGAGAAAAGTCGGGCACCCGGGGCCGGTTGGGCATGAACGGAAAACGGGAGGAGAACAGCTCACACGTGAAGCAGCTCGGACGATTTGCGGTGGTCGGCTTCGAATTCGCTGCGCTGATCGTGGCGGGTTTCTTCGTCGGTCGCTTTCTCGATCACCGTTTCGGCACGGGGTACCTCACGTGGGTGGGCCTCGCGCTCGGCACGTTTGCAGGCTTTCGCTCGCTGTTCGTGATGGCCCGGCTCGAGCAGCGCGCGCTCGAGAAAGAAGACCGTGAGAACGGCCCGCCCCCGGGCATCGACGAAGACGTCTCCAAGGACGACGCCAAGGAAAACTCGGATGATCGCCCCTAACGACGACGATCCCGGCAAGGACCACCAAAGCCAAGGCACCGGCACCAGGCCGCGCATCCCCTCCTTGATCCCGGTGCTGGCCACCGGCGCGCTGATGACCGCCGGAGCCGGGCTTTTTCTCGGTGCGCATGCTGCGCTGTCCACCGCGGCAGGCGTGGCCCTCGCGGTGCTCGACCTCTATGTGCTGACGCGAATGGTGTCGGCGATGGTCGGCATCGACCCCGCCCGTCAAGGGGCCCGGTGGGCGCCCGTGGTGCTCCTCAAGTTTCTCCTCCTGTTCACCGGGGTCATCCTTCTTCTCTCGCGAAAGATCTTTCTCCCATTGCCTTTTTTGACGGGAATTGGGGCCCTCCCATTGGGCATCGTGCTCGGTACGCTCTTTCGCGAGTGAAATTGTCCTCTCCTTAGTGTAGAGCGGAGGCCGACATGCCGGAGCACACGTCGTTTTTCACGTACCTGATCGCGAAATTTCCGATCCTGGGAGAGCTGGCCCATAGCCTCGGCCCCACGCTTTTCGGCCACAAGCCGGTCACCGCCCATACGATCGAACCGTTCGTGGTCAGCATTTTCATCGTGCTGATCCTCGTGGTCGCGGCGTTCCTCACGCGCGCCAAGATCGCTCAAGGTCCCTCGGGCGTCGCAGATTCGGCCATTCTTCCCGAGGACAAGCTCACCACCCGCACCTTCCTCGAGCTGTTCGTCAGCACCGTCTACGACACGATGAAGGACGCGATGGGAGCCAAGCGCGCCAAGCGCTACTTCCCGGTGGTCGGGACAGCGGCTGCATTCGTCTTCTTCGGCAATCTGCTGGGTCTCATCCCCGGTTTTGCCCCGCCCACGTCCTCGTGGAACATCACGCTCGGATCGGCCCTCGTCGTGTTTTTTGCCTTCAACTACTACGGGTTGAAGGAAAACGGCTTTGGGTACATCAAGCACTTGGCCGGCCCGGTTTGGTGGCTTGCCTTCCTGATCTTCCCGCTGGAATTGATGAGCCTTCTCATTCGGCCGATCACCCTGTCGGTTCGTTTGATGCTCAATATGTCGGTCGACCACTTGCTGGTCTCGATCTTCCACTCCCTGGTGGTGCTGGTGATCCCCGTGGTCATCATGCTCCTCGGCACCCTCGTCATCGCCGTCCAGGCGTACGTTTTCACCCTGCTGTCCACCGTTTACATCGCGCTCGCGACCGAGCACGAAGAGCACGTGGAGGATCACCAGCCGGGAAAAAAACATGACATCACGCAGATTCCCCTGCAGCCCCCTGCGTGATTCCCGGCATTTTTTGCCATTCGCTGCATAACTGCGGCTTAACCGCTGCTCAAACGATGCTCTTGCGCGGACTGTACAAAACCGACTAAACGGCTCGCTCGCAGACGCTCTCCCTAGAAGCTCTCCCTAGAACGTTCCTCTCTCGAACGTCTCCTCTCTCGCTGACCCTCTGTATTGCCCCCGCCAAAGGCGGGTCCTCCTAAAGGAGCCCCTGAAGATGTCGACCACGAAGAAGCTCGCTCCCGTACTCGCCTCGCTCGCGACGCTACTCATCTCCACCGCCGCGTTCGCACAGGAAACGGCTGCCAAAGCCGGCTCGAACGCGAATGATGTCAAGATGTGGGCCGGGATCGGCGCCGGGATCGCGATCGGCCTCGCGGTGCTCGGTGGCGGTCTGGGACAGGGTCGCGCGGCCAGTGCAGCCCTCGAAGGCATCGCCCGCAACCCGGGAGCCGCCGCCCGTATTCAGACGCCGATGATTCTCGGCCTGGCGCTCATCGAGTCGCTCGTTCTGTTCGCGCTCGTCGTTTCGCTGTTCATCCTCGGCAAGATCGGCTGACGAGCGGCATCGCTTTCGCGATGCAGGGCTCTATCCGAACGAACCGTCCCGCGGTGCGCAGATTTCACAGAAGCGTGCCGCGGGTTTTCATTTAATCGTACTGGCTACGGCGGTCGTGTGCTGACGGGCTTCGGTTCTGGCTCGTGACCGAGCAGACCGTCTGTGCGAGCCGTGGGATGCGCGCGAAGTCTTCGTCGAAGGTGACGAGATGCGCTCCGGCGTCGATGCAGGTAGCGGCGATCCAGACGTCGTTGATGGGGATGGGCGTGCCCGCACGGCGAAGGGTGGCGAAGAGGTCACCGTAGACGCGAGCGACATCCAAGGTGATGGGGAGCACCGCGACGAAGGGCTCGTCGAGAAAGTCGCGCAGGGCGACTTGGTTCTCTTTGGTGCGCGTTCCGCATAGAAATGCCGCCTCGAGCTCACCGAGCACGGTGACCGGCAGGTAGACGACTTCCGCACGGGCAATCCAGTCGACGACCTCGGCGTGGTTCGCACGAAAATGCGAGTAGGCCGACGTGTCGAGGACGATGCGGCTCGATGCGCTAGCGCCAAGCTTTGTCATCGATGGTTCGTTGCGCGTCGAGGGAGCCTTCGAACTCGTGCAGCTCGGACTCGGTCCATGTGGTGTAGCGACGGAGCCTCTCGCGCCGATCGTTGAGGCCCACAGCCTGCTCGAGAAGATCGAGCACGATGGTGTTGATGCTTTGATCGCGTGCTTCGGACATTTCGCGAAGCCTCCTTGTGAGCTCGGCGGAAACGCCGCGCACGGTGATTTGGGTTAGTTGGTTGGCCGCTTGACCTGCTTGACCTACTTGGCCTGCTTGTATGGCTGCCTGGGTCGCCGGAGACACGTCCGAGATCGGAAGCTTCCGCGGCGGCGCCCGTTTTCTGTACGTCACCATGCCCCTCACGCTAACCCGCGCATGCACAAAGTCAAATTGTGCCTGCATGATGTCACTTCGCAAAATAGCTGAGGATTATTGCTTCTTTGGACCACGCCAGAGGTCGAGAACCGTGTGGCCGAGCCAAATTAAGGCGGCGATGGCCAGCATCGCTTGGCCGTAGCCCTCGTGCGTCCCGCGTGAAAGAAGGAGGGTGCCGCTGCCCACGAGGGACGCGAGCAGGGCGCCCGTGAGGATGCGGCGGCCGAGGCGGTCGGTGGCGCGCGGAAGCTCGGGGTCGACGGTGCGAAGCGCCAGGCGGCCAAGGCGGAGGTCTTCCAGCACCTCGCCCACTTGCATCGGCATGTCGTAACCAGCGCGTGAGAGCTGCCCTACCCCGCGAAGCAGCTCGCTGCCGAGCTTTTGCGGCGAGTACCTGAGCCGCAGTATCTCGATGAAGTGCGGGCCGGCGATGCCGAAGACGTCGAGATCGGGGTCGAGCTGCTTGCCGATGCCCTCGATGGTCATCAGCGCCTTGCCGACCAGCATGAAGTCCGTCGGGATCTCGATGCCGTACTTCATGGCGCCTTGAACGAGATCGCGGATCATCGCGGACATCTCGATCTCCTTCAGCGGCCGGCCCAAGTACTTCTCCGCGAGCATCGCCGCCTCGGCGCGGTATTCGCGCATGTCGACCTTCTTGGTCGGCCGGCCGATCTTGTAGAGCGCATCGGCGACGCCGTACGAGTCTTTGCGGTAGGCCGCCACCATGAGATCGACCGTGTAGTCGCGGAGCTCGGGGGAGAGGCGGCCCACCATGCCCACGTCGATGAGGCCAATCTTGGGGGCCTCGGGCGTGCCCATGACGATGACATTGCCCGGGTGCGGATCGGCATGAAAGAAGCCGTCCTCGAAGGCCATCTTGATGACGATGGCGAGCGCCTCTTTCGCGATGCGCTTGCCGTCGAAGCCATCGGCCACCGCGCGGTCGACCTTGCGCCCCTCGAAGTACTCGAGCACGAGCACGTGCTTGGAGCTCACCTGCTTGTAGACGCGTGGAAAGCGCGCGATGGGCTTGGAGGCGAAGTTCTGCGCGAACCGCTCGGCGTTGTCGGCCTCCACCGTGTAATTGAGCTCGTTGGTGATGGAGCGATCGAACTGCTGCACCAGACCGATGGGCGAGTAGATCCGCGTCTCGGGGATGGCGCGCTCGACGGCCGCCGCCATGATGTGCAGGAGCTCCAAGTCGCGCGTGACCGTGGCCCCCACGCCGGGACGCTGCACCTTGACCACGACATCGACATTGCGGGTTTCGCCATCGGGCTCGGTGGTGGCCAGAACGGCGCGGTGCACTTGCCCGATGGATGCGGTGGCCAGCGGCTTTTCATCGAAGCTGACGAAGAGCTGATCGAGCGGGGCCGAGAGGCTCTCCTCGATGGCGGCCTTGATGTCCGCGAAGGGAACGGCCGGGACATCGTCCTGCAGCTTTTTCAGCTCGGTGATGAGCTCCGCGGGCAGAATGTCGCCGCGGGTGGAGATGATTTGCCCGAGCTTGATGAACGAGGGGCCGAGATCCTGCAGCACCAGGCGCAGGCGCTCCGAGGTGGAGATGCGCTTCTTCTCCTCCTCACCGCGCTGTCGCTCGCTGTCGGAGAATTCGTCACCCCCGGCCTCCAGCGCGAGCTCGGCCGAGCCATCGCCCACCGTGGCCAGCGCCGTGTCCGTGCGCGGGGCCCGATGGCGCCCGCCGAAGCCGGCTCGTGTGACGATTTCGCCGAAGCCGTGGCGCACGAGCACCGTCGAGATTTCGCGCAGACGCCCCAGATCGCGGAAAGCGGAAACGACGCCGATCACCCCCGTACGGTATACTCAGTCAAGGGGCCGTTCCACTGGCACGTAGCACGTGGGGCGCGAGCAAGTAGCCGAAGCCGGCATTGTCGAGCCGCTTGACCAGCTCGTCGCGCGTACACCGGAGTCGTGCTGCCGCGTCGCCGAGGTTCCAACCGGCGCGCGCGAGCTGCTCGAGCAAATGCGCACGGCGCACCTGCGCGGCCGAGAGGCGAAAGGTCTTCATGTACTCGACCGTCCCGTCATCGCGTACGATGCGCTCGCCGAGGTGGCACTCCTCGTCGGGATCGAAGTCGGGCATGAAGCGCTCGAGGCGAAACGGGGCCATGGAGCGAACCGTCTCGACCCGCACCTCCCGGCGAAACAAGCCGTCCGCCAGGAGGCGCGCATACTCCTCCCACTCGCCGCGCGCCCGCGCCACCTCGGCCCGAAGATCCGAGATGCTCGCGATGCGCTCTTCGTGGAGCGGCGTTTCGATGGGCGGCGTCTCCGGATAGAGGAGGCCGTACTCGTAGACGAGCTGGCCGAAGAAGTCCTCGAGCACGGAGCGGTGCAGGAGCCGGTAGTCGCTCGGGTGGGACACCACGAAGACGGAGGCCAGCGCGTCGGCCACGAAGATCATCACGCCCACCTGCGTGGGGTGCATCTCGAAGACGCGGAGCGCGGCCTCGAAGCCGGGGAGCGACCGTCCGCGCACGCTCGATTCGGCGCGCGGGTCCAGCCCGCGGCGGATGGCGTGCTGCGAATATTCGCTCCAGGCGATGTCCGGTCCGCCGAAGTGGTGCGCGAGGAAGCCTTCCATCGCGAGATGAAGCGGCAAGAGGCGGAATCGGGCGGTGCTCGTCGCGCCTTCCCGAACGTCGTCCTCCCGCTTGACCATGCGGTGCAAGAGGTTCACGCAGCGCCCGCGCGCCCCGCGCTCCTCGCCCAGGGTGGTCCCGAAGCTCGCCTGCGCGCCGTCCTTGGTATGCGCCACGACCAGGCCGTGCGGCACGTACGAGACGTACTTCAACCCCGGCTCGCCGGGGGCACCGTCGAGCGACACGATGGCGGGCGCGGGGACGAGGTCGCGCAGGCGAATGCGCAGATCGCCGGGCGCTCGGTCGCGGCAAATGGGGACGAGCCGGATGGCGCCGAGGGTCTGCGGCGATCCGGTGCGGAGGTTGGTGAGGGCAAGCTTTGCCGTCTTCATCATGCAGCTCGCTTCGTGGGGGGTCGCAAGAAATGCCGAACGCGCGCGTCCAGGGAGGCGAGCACCTCGTCGAGGTGAACGTCGGCGCGCGCGAACCGCGCGAACAAAATGGCGGTGGGGAGCTCCTCCGCGTCGCGGATGCCCATGGTGGGAACCGCGCGGCAGAGGGACTTGGGCGCGTAGCTCTCCGCGTCGAACACCGCGTTGATGTGAACGATGGGCGGCACGCGCAGCCGGGCGCACGCGGCTTGGAGGACCTGGCCCGCGATCCCGGGCGGATCGTTGTCGAAGCCATCGGAGACGATGACCAAGAGATCCGGCTCGGTCTCCAGCGCGTCCAAGATGGGCGTGGCGAGATCGGTCGCGCCGCGCGCGTCGACGAGGAGCTCGTCGCCCGTGGGGTGGGTCCAGAACGGGATGTATTCGGCCGAGGCCGCGCGGAGGAAGTACGAGGCGGCGAGGGCCACGGCGAGCGGACGGCGGCGCTTCTCGGTCGAGCCGGACGACGAGTAGCTCCGGTCGAGCACGCACGCCACCTTGCCGAAGCGCGCGTTCGAACGACGAACGGCGCGGCGGGCGGAGGCCCAGAGCGCGTCGTGCAGCTCGGCGCGGCGCGCGGCCCGATCCGGGCGCGACACGATGTAGCTCGCGAGCTTGGTGAGCGGCAGCTTGTTCGGCTCGAGGGCGTACGCGGCGCCGAGGGAGTCGTGGCTCGCGCTCTGGAGGCGGAGGCGCTCGGTGTGCGTGAGGTTCGGCTCGATGCGCTTCAGGAACGTATCGCGCGGTACGCCGTGCTTTTGCGCGAGGCCTTCCGCGATGGAGAAGGGCAGCTCGTAGATGGCGCTCGCGCTGTAGTGCGCCTTTCGGAAGGCCTCGAAGAGCGGCGTTGCGTACGCGCGCATGTTCGCCCCACGCAGAAAGAAGGTCGCATACTCGCCCTCCAGCCGAAGGTGCGCGTGCAGCGCGGCGCGGCGGAACGAGCGCCGGTACTTGACGGCGTGGTGCTCCGGGTTGGGCCGCGACCCGAGGAATTGCCGGATGATGGCGCGCGTTCGGCGGTTGTTCACGCGCCGCTTGGCGAGCCGCTCCAGGAGGTGCATGGCGCGGTGGGCCGGCAAGGTCTCCAGGGCGCGCGCGATCAAGGCGCCCTCCTCGGCCTTGTGATCGGCGGGCGTGGCCTTCCCCGTCTCGAGCAGGTTCGCGAGGATCAACGACGCGTTGAAGTCGTTGACACCGCACGCCAGGGCGCGCGCATAGAGGCGGCGGTAGTTTCCCAGGATGTACTGGTGGAGGAAATCGATCGACACGGACTGGCCGTGTCCATCCGAATAGAACTCACGCTGGCCCGTGCACGCAAAGCAGGCGTTCACGAACATGAGCCAATCTTCTCGGGTAACGCGATCGAGGGCAGCGGACATGGTGGAGCGCCGCCCGGGGAGAAAGAAGCGCGACGAGGCTAGGACAGCTGCAAAGGCTGGTAACGGAAGTCACGCCGAAGTCCCGCGGGCGGCTGCATCGGGTTCAGCAAGGAGCGGGCCATGTGCGGGCATCGAGGGATCTTTGCGCGAGGGGTGCATTGGGCGGCTCCCCCGCCCCGGCGGGGCGATACGAGGGGATAGGGGCTTATCTGTGTATATCGTCCTTCAAGGACGCAAAGTCGATTGCGAAGCGTGCCAGGTATTTTCGTAGGCGGTCGGAGTCGTTGACGCTGGTGCGTTCGGTGCGGGAGTTGGCGAAGAGCTCGCGGCCGGCGTCGGATAGGGAGCGGGCGCGCTCGCACACGGAGAGGACGTCTTCGAGCTGGACGCGGTCGAAGCGATCGAGGCGGGCGGCCCGTTCGGCGCCGAGGATGCGGGCCGTGAGCTCGCCCGCACGGGGGCCGGATGGGGGCGGAGGTTGGGCGCGAGCGCGGAGGTGTTCGATTTCGGCGGCGACGATGTCTTCGGTGATGCGGCCGCCGTCCGACAAGGTGGCCATGCGCGTCACGGATGCGTTGAAGTCGCGGAAGTTGCCGGGCCACGTCCATTTGCTGGCGAACCGGAGGAAGCGCTCGGTGGCCTCGCGGTTCATGGTGATGTTCACCCCGAGATCGCGCGAGGCCTTCTCCAGCTCGAAGTCCAGGTTGGGCGGTATGTCCTCGGAACGTTCGTGCAGCGCCGGCAGTCGAAAGGTCCAGAGGTTGATGCGCGCAAAGAGGTCGTCTCGGAATTCGTACCCGGTGGGGGCGCGCGCGGTGTCGCTGCGCGCGAGCAGGTTTCGATTGGTGCCGGCGATGAGCTGAAAGTCGCTGCTGGTCTCGCGGTCCGAGCCCAGGGGATAAAAGACCTTCTCCTCGATGGCGCGAAGGAGCATCGCCTGCTCGTCCGAGCCGAGCTCCCCGATTTCGTCCAAGAAGAGCACCCCTCGATGCGCCTTGCGGAGGAGGCCCGGACGATCGGCGACGGCACCCGTGAACGCGCCCTTGGTGTGCCCGAACAGGGTGCTCATGGCCGCATCGCCGCGGAGGGTGGCGCAGTTGACCTCGGCGAACTCGCCCGTGATCTGACGGCGCGCTTTCTTCAGCTCGAAGATGCGTCGGGCCAGCTTGCTCTTGCCCGCGCCGGTGGGCCCGGTGAGCAAGATGGGCGCGCGCGAGGCGACGGCCACCCGCTCGATGCGCTCGATCAGCTCGTTGAAGGCGGCGTTCTTGGTGTCGATGCCCGACTTCAAGAACGACTGACCGAGATCTTTCTCCTTCTGAAAGCGCGACGCCAATCGATCGTACTTCGATAAATCGAGATCGATGATCGCATACGTCCCGGGCCCCAGCCGCGCGGAGCTCTTGGCGTTCGTGTCGCGCGCGTCGCGGCCGTCCCGCGGATCGCGGCCATCACGTGCGCTGCGCGGCTCGTTCGGATCGCGCCGGTGCGCCGGCGATGTTTGGAGCAGCCGCGCCGGGAGGTAGCGCGATTCGGTCAGAAGAAAGAGGCAGATTTGGGCGACGTGCGTCCCGGTGGTGATGTGAACGAGGTAGTCCTCTTTGTCGGGATTGAAGGGGTACGCCCGCGCAAAATCATGGAGCCTCCCGTAGACGTGCTCGAAGTCCCAAGGATCCTTGAACTCCACGGCGTGCCGAACGACCGCCGTCTCCGGCGAGACGCGCCCGATATCGGCCACGACCGTGTCGGCCAGCGCGGCGCTGTCCTTCCCGTGAAGCAGCTCGAGCCGGTCGACCAGCAAGTCCTCGTGCTGCGTGAGCGCCACCGTCGGCCGCCAGCGCTCCCAGCGCTTATTTCCATGCCCCGCGTCGAGGGTGGTTCCCAAAAGACCGAGGACGACCAGCTTTCGTCGCGCCATATCGAGATGTATCGATCTTATACGATAGGATAAGGCCAAACGCAGCCTGGATGCATCGAGCCGCCGCAAATCCGGCAAAACCATCGAAGCGTGCCGTTGGCACCGGCCGTGCTTATAGGATGGTCATGAACGCGAACATCACCGAAGCGACCCACATCACCATGGAAACCGAGGGGGCTCCGATCAAGGCCTGGACGGTGGGAGTTCCGTTCGAGGCGGAGGCGCAGGCGCAGCTTCGCCGGGTGGCGGCGCTCCCGTTCATCCACAAGTGGGTGGCGGTGATGCCCGACGTGCACACCGGGATCGGCGCCACGGTGGGGAGCGTGATCGCGACCAAGGGCGCCATCATTCCGGCGGCGGTGGGGGTCGACATCGGGTGTGGAATGATGGCCGTGCAAACGACCCTCCGCGCGTCGGATCTGCCGGATGATTTGCGCGGCCTGCGCACGGCCATCGAGGCGGCCGTTCCCCACGGCCGAACGGACAACGGCGGCCGCAACGATCGCGGTGCGTGGGGCCAACTGCCGGCCGACGTCGTGGGCGCGTGGGGTGAGCTCGACGAGGGCTACAAGTTCTTGATCGACAAATTTCCCAAGCTGGACCGCGGTGCGTCCGCCAACCACCTGGGAACGTTGGGGACGGGAAATCACTTCATCGAAGTGTGCTTGGACGAAGGCGACCGCGTTTGGTTCATGCTGCACTCGGGCTCGCGCGGGGTGGGAAACCGCATCGGGAGCTTCTTCATCGAGCTGGCGAAGAAGGACATGAAGCGGTGGCTGGTGAACCTGCCGGATCAGGATCTCGCGTACCTCCCCGAGGGAACGGAGCACTTCGGCGATTACTGGAAGGCGGTGAGCTGGGCGCAAAAGTTCGCGGCCAAGAACCGCGAGCTGATGATGAAGGCCGTGGTGCGCACGGCCAAGGAGAGCGCGCTGCCGCCCTTCGAGCTGACCAACGTGGCCGTGAACTGCCACCACAACTACGTGGCGCGCGAGCGCCATTATGGTGCCGACGTGCTGGTCACGCGAAAGGGCGCGGTGCGCGCGGCCGAGGGTGAGCTCGGGATCATCCCCGGCAGCATGGGCGCGAAATCGTTCATCGTGCGCGGAAAGGGAAATCGCGAGAGCTTCTGTTCGTGCAGCCACGGCGCGGGGCGCAAGATGTCGCGCACCGCGGCGAAGAAGACCTTTACCGTGCAGGATCACCAAGAGGCGACCAAGGGGATCGAGTGCCGCAAGGACGCCGACGTCATCGACGAGACGCCCGCCGCGTACAAGTCGATCGACGATGTGATGAACGCCCAGCGCTCGCTGGTCGACATCGTGCACACTTTGCGTCAAGTGGTGTGCGTCAAGGGGTAGCGACGATGACCGAATGGCTGACGATCGAAGGCTCCATGGGCGAAGGGGGCGGGCAGATTCTGCGCTCGTCCCTCGCGCTCTCTCTTTTGACGGGGACCCCCATCCGCATCGCCAACATCCGGCGCGGCCGCGCGAAGCCGGGGTTGATGCGCCAGCACTTGGCGGCGGTGCAGGCGGCGGCCCAGATCGGCGAGGCCGAGGTTCGAGGCGCCGAAATCGGCGGGGTCGAGCTCGAATTTCATCCGAAGGCCCTCCGCGGCGGGGACTACACGTTTGCCATCGGCGGGGCCGGTAGCACCACGTTGGTGTTTCAAACCGTGTTTCTCCCGTTGCTCCTGGGCGCCGCGGGGCCCTCGCAGCTGACCTTCGAGGGCGGCACGCACAACCCCATGGCCCCGCCCTTCGACTTTCTCACGCAGACCTTCTTGCCGATCCTCGCGCGCATGGGGGCGCGGGTGTCGTGCGAGCTCACGCGCTACGGCTTTTACCCCGCGGGCGGCGGGCGATGGACCGCGACCATCGAGCCGGCCAAGAGCCTCGACCGACTCACCTTGCTGGAACGCGGGGACATCCGTGCGCGCCGCGCGACGGCGCTCATCGCGCAGGTGTCGCCGTCGGTGGCCTTGCGCGAGCTGGACACCTTGGCGCGCGCGCTCGGTTGGGAGCGCGCGTGGTGCAAGCCGCTCATGATCGAGCGCCCCGAGGGACCGGGCAATGCGCTCCTGGCCATCGTCGAGAGCGACGCGGTGACCGAAATCGTGGCGGGCTTCGGGGAGCGCGGGGTGCGCGCGGAGACGGTCGCGCACGCGGTCGCCGCCGAAACGGCGCGCTACATCGCGGCCAATGTGCCGGTGGGCGAGCACCTGGCCGACCAGCTGCTGCTCCCCATGGCGCTCGGCGCAGGCGGCGCGTTTCGGACCGTGCGACCGTCGACGCATTGCTTGACGCAAATCGAGCTTTTGCGTCTCTTTCTCGACGTGACCATCACCGCCGCCGAGGTGGCGCCCGACGTATGGCACATCGAGGTCCCTCCCGCGCGCACCACCGCGCACGTACGCTAGCGCACGCGCACGAGGGTCCCCGGCTCGAGCGCCGTAGGAAATACGGCGCTCCAGCCCGCGGGCAGGTGCGGCAAGGTCCAGTTGAAGAACCACTCGGCGTCGAGCGGCGCCAGGTTGACGCAGCCGTGGCTGTGCACCCGGCCGAAGTCTTTGTGCCAAAAGGCACCGTGAAGGGCCACCCCGCGATCGAAGAATTGAACGTACGGCACGTCCTCGATCGAGTACCGCCGATCGGCGTCCTCGCGCTCCAAGTTGTTCATGTTGGTCGTGGCCAGCTTGACCCAAACGCGGTGCGAGCCCTTGGGGGTCGCCGTATCGCTGCCCGGCGTGCCCCGACCCGTGGACACCAAGGTCGTGTACACGGGCCGGTTGCCCACGTACGCCGTCAACGTTTGCGACGCGAGATCCACGTCGATCCACCGCTCGTCGGCCGCGACCTCCTGCGGGCGCTCGGAGACGGTCGGGTGCGCGAGATCGCGCGCGAGCATCCACTCTTCGGGGGTCGCACCATCCTCGGAGATGCGCACCATGGCCCCACCGACCACCGCCCGCTCCTCCTTCCAAACCACGCGCGCCAGCCGCGGACGCGCGCCCACCGCCGCGTCGCTGGAGCGCGGCCCGCGGCGCACCTTGGCATTGTCGGAGACGACCCAAGCTACATCCATGGCGCGCGCTTCGCCTTCGATCTTCTCGCCATGGAACGAGGAGGGGCTCGTGGGCGCGAGCTCGCGCAGCGAGAGCCACCTTCGGCGCGGCGTGCGCAGCCAGCGCTCACCCCGCACATGACGCTCTTCGGCGCCGGCCACGATGAACCCCGACTCGTACTCTTGCGCGGGCGACGCCTCCTCGGACTGGCCCGGCTCCTCGTACCCGAACGCGCCGTTCTGGCCCACGAAGTAGTAGCGGAAGGGCAGCCCATCGCTGCCGGGGAGGCTCGCCCACTGCCCGCGCTCTTTGATCGACCACGCCGGCTCCGGCGAAGGGTCCACCACATCGGCACAAACCCAGGCCAAGGGCCCCACCAGCAGCCAGCGCGCGTTGCAGTTCGGCGCGCGCTTGGCGCCGTAAACGGGGAGCCTGGCGTTGGGCATCATGGTGCCGCGGCGCGTGTCGAGCTTGCCAGGAACGGAGAAGATCGGCACCTCGGCGCGCTGGGTGACGAGCGAGCGCATGGAGGGCGAGAGCGGAAGGTCGTTCGGATCCGTCCACGGAGGCAGCTCGTGCGACGCGCGATCGGCGTGCGCCACCCTCGAGACGAGCATCGGCGCTAGCGCAAGCGCGCCAAGCACCAATGTCGAGAGCCCGATCCGTGCAATGTGCATATGCCATCCCTCGGCGAAGGCCCGAGCCTGGAGGCTAGGACCGTCGAAGCGCCAACCATGCCATCACTTCTGCGGAAGTCGTAGCTTGAACGTCGCCCCGCGGTTCGTCGAGTGCACGGTGATCGTTCCCCCGTGCTCTTCGGTGATCTTTTTGACGATGGCGAGGCCGAGCCCCGTTCCGCCCTTCTTGCCGCTGGTCACGAACGACTCGAAGAGGCGATGCTCGATTTCCTTGGGGATCCCGGGCCCGGTATCGGAGAAGGTCATCACGATGGCGGCATCGGCGGATTTTTCGCGTGTGACCTTGATGAGGAAGCGCCCGCCTTTGTCCGTCATCGCCTCCTCGGCGTTGCGCGCCAGGTTGTGGATCACGCGCAGCAGCTTTCCCTCGTCGAAGCGCGCGGTTCCCTTGTCGTTCAGCTCGATCGCGAGCTCCAGCCCGCGCCGTTGGAACTCCGGCTCGAGCTCCGCCTTCACGGCGTCGAAGAACGGCTTCAAGTACACCTTGCGGATGAGCACCGTGCGCTCGCCGCGCGCGAACTCCAGCACGTCGCGGGTCATGCTGCTCAGGTGCTCGAACTGCTTGAGGGCCTGCTCGGCATAGCCATCGCGCAGCTCGGCGCGGTCTTCTTTCTGCATCATCTGCAAGTAGCCGCGGATGACGGTGAGCGGCGTCTTCACGTCGTGGATCATGCCGGACATCAAGCGCCCGATGGTCGTGAGCCGCTCCTCGCGCTCGCGCGCCTCCCGCGCCAGCTGCAGCTGAATCGCGGTCGATGCGTTGGCCGTGATGAGCGCCAGGAGCCCGCGATCCTCGTCGGTGAAGTGCTTCTCGTGGCGCTTGTTGTAGAGCACCACCGCCCCCATCGGCACGCCTTCTTCGCCCTCGAGCGGCACGCCCAGGGCCGAGTGACAGGCGAAGCCCAGCTTCTCGTCGACGGGCGGCGCCGTCTTGCCCGCCGCCGACTTCGCGCCGCGCTTCTCGGCCTTTTCGCCCTTCTCCGTCCTCTCGCCCTTTTCGCTCTTGCCGTTTTGATCCGCGCGGACGAGCACCACGTCGTTCTTGCGCATCACGGTTCCGACCAGGCCGTGTCCTTCGGCGAGCGAGACGCGGCGCAGGCGCGTGTGCTTGTCGTCGACCAAGTTGAACACGATTTCACCCGACACCGGATCGCGCAGGGCGACGCCGGCGGCGCGGGCCTCGCACGAGCGCATGGCCTCGCCCAAGACGGCGAAGAACAGCTCTTCGAGCGAGGCGGCGCGGGCCATCGCGCTCTCGAGGGAGAAGAGCAGCTTCAGGTCGCGCACGCGCCTTTCGAGCTGTTCTTTCGTCTCGATAAGCTGCATGTTCTTCTGGATGGTCGCCAGAAAGAGGCGCGAGTTGTCGATCGACACGGCCGCCTGCGTGGCCAGCGCCGCGAGCAGCGCAGCATCGTCGGTCGAGAAGTCGCCGCGCCGTTTGTTGAGCACCTGGATGACCCCGATGGTGCGCCCGAGATGATTCTTCATCGGGCCGGCCAGGATCGAACGCGTGCGGTAGCCCGAGAGCGTGTCCCACTCGGGGCTGAAGCGAGGATCCTTGTACGCGTCCCTCACGTGCAGCGGCTTGCCGGTGCGTGCCACGTGCCCGGCGATCCCCTGCCCCACCTTCAGCCGGATCGAGCGGACCTCGTCGCCGATGACGATGCGGGAGATGAGCTCGTCCTTGGCCTCGTCGAGCAGGTAGAGGGTGGCCCGGTCGGCGTCGAGGGCATCGGTGATCTTCTCGAGAATGAGCTCCAGGACCTGATCGAGGTCGTGCGTCGTCCCGAGCGCGAGCCCCACCTCACGCAGCGCGTTGGTGACCCGCACCTCCCGGGCCAGGGCTTCCTCGAGCTCCGCCACGCGCGCCTCGGCGGGACGGGGGCCTCGGGTGGCCGACACCAGACTCTTCACGCTCACCGCACCATTCTACTGGTTTGACCTCATGGCGAGGAGAGGCTACGAGCACGTAGCCACAAAGAGACGGAAAAGACCAAGCCCGAAGCCGTTCCCCTGGCGATTTCCACGATTTTCAGCCGATACCAGAAGCATCAGGACGAGACATGAAACGGACCTTGATCGTCACGCCGACCTACAACGAAAAAGACAACCTTCCTCGCTTCATCGAATCGGTTCGGGCCGCTGCCCCCGAGGCCGACATTCTCGTGGTCGACGACAACTCGCCCGACGGCACGGGCGACATCGCCGACGCCATCGCAGCCAAAGATTCGCACGTTCGGGTGCTGCACCGCGCGGGCAAGCTCGGTCTGGGCACCGCATACATCCAAGCCTTTTTGAAGGGCATGGCCGAGGGCTACGACCAGTTCTTCGAAATGGATGCCGATCTGTCCCACGACGTCAAGTACCTTCCGAGTTTCTTCCAGGCGCTCGACGAAGGGGCGGACATCGTCATCGGTTCGCGCAACATCCCGGGCGGCCAAGTGGAGGGCTGGGGAGTCGGCCGGCACGTCATCTCCAAGGGAGGCTCGTTGTACTCCCGCACCATCCTCGGCCTAGGCGTAAAAGACTTGACCAGCGGCTACAAAGCTTTCTCGCGCCGCGCGCTGGAGGCCATCCAACTGGGCTCCGTGCACTCCAACGGCTACTCGTTCCAAATCGAGATGACCTTCCGCGCCATCCGCCGCGGAATGAAGGTCACCGAGGTGCCGATCGTCTTCGTCGACCGCACCCTGGGCGCGTCCAAGATGAGCCGCAAGATCTTCCTCGAGGCAGTCGGCGTCGTCTGGCGCCTCCGCTACGAGGCGCTCACGGGCAAAATTTAGCGCCCTCGCGGCTCACAGCTTCGTCGCGGCGATGACGACGTGCGGATACGGAAGCACGTCGGGGACGCGAACGATGCGCACCTTGAAGCCAATCGACGTGAGGATGGCGCCCCAGTCTTGATGGTGCCGATAGGCCAGCGGTTCTTTCATACCGACCATCAGACGATCGAGCGCCTCGGTGAAGAGGAGCCCGAAGCGCGGCTCGGTGGTGATGTCTTTGATGAGGAGCATCCCACCGGGCACCAGCAAATCACGAAGCCGCTCGAGCACCGACCGCTGATCCTCCGCGGGGATATGGTGCATGACATCGAGCACATACGCGGCGTCGAACTGCCCCTGCAGCGGCACAGTCCGCACGTCCCCCACATGGAACCGATGCGCGGTGCAGTCGAGCTTCTTCGCCACCGCCCGCGCCATCTCGATGCGCTTGGCGTTGGGGTCGATGCCCACGATGGACCGCCGGGGCTGCGTCTGCCCGAAGTAGCCCGCAAACAGCCCGAAGCCGCACCCCACATCGAGAATGCGCCCCTGATCGGTGAGCAGCAGATCCATGACGCTCAGCAGCTTGGGCCGCAGGATCGAGAAGCGGATGCTCGCATACGCCCGTTCGACGAAGGGCAGCGCACGCGCAATGTTCGCGATCGCCTCCAGCCCGTAGACCTCCGGCGCGGCAAACGTGGACTCGGTCGCGATGCTCAAGCGAGGCATTACGCGCCGCAGAACCGAGCTAGGCAGCGCATCGGCCGAGGAGGCGGACTCCGTCTGGGAGGGCGGAATCGGCTCGTTGCTAGGGTTGGCGACGTTCGGCACGGCGTCAATCGTACCATCGACGCGCCTCGATGTCTGCCCACCGCGGGCACTTGGCGCCCTCCTCGCACCGCAGGGTCATTGCGAACACCTTTGCCTCTTCGCTTTCGCCGCAGGATGCGCTACTAGTCATAACGATTCTGCGCCCGTAGCTCAGCTGGATAGAGCGTCGGCCTTCGAAGCCGAATGTCGTCTGTTCGAATCAGACCGGGCGTGCCGCAGAAAATAAGGCGTTTCAAGCGCCGCCGGTAGAAGGTCATGACAACGTCGTGACAACTGCCAGGCGGCTCTTGGAGGCCGTCCAGCAGGGGCGCCCCGATCGCGATCGCATCGCTGTCGAGCTCGCCGGCTTGGTGCTTCAGGAGCACGAGCAAGTGCACGCGACACGGGGTGCGTCGTGAAGAGGTGCGCGCACGTTTCATCGTTTGCGAACGCACCGCGCATGCCCAACCCGTCGCCGCCGAGCATCGCGCGCGTGCTCGAGACCGCGTTTCGCTACGACCGCGGCCGCGTGTTTGCGTGGTGGCTGCGCGCGCATTGGCACGACGTGGGCGTCCCAGGAGCCTCGCTCGTGCAGGCGTTCGCCGACGACATGCGGCACGCGCTGCTCGACCCGATCATGTCCGATTACTCGGCGAAGCTCGTGCTTCGCGCGACTACTGCGGCCGATTGGATCCGTGTCGTGCCGGAGAACGCTTATCGGCCGAAGGTCCGACGTCCCATGTTCGATTGGTGCGTGTGCGGCTCGGAAACGTGTTCGCCGCTCAAGCACGATTACGCGCCGAATCGTGAGAGCGCCGCAGCGCGGGCGTTTTGGGAGGCGGCGACATGATGCTCTGCCCCTTGACCATCAAGGAGGCGCGCGACTTTGTCGCGCGCCACCATCGCCATCATCGAGCGCCAAGGGGCGGACTTTGGGCGGTCGGAGTCGCGGACGATGGCGAGATCGTGGGCGTGGCCATCGTGGGTCGCCCGTGCGCGCGCCTGCTCGGTGGCGGTTACGTGGCCGAGGTCACGCGCGTTTGCGTGATTGAAGGCGCCCGCAATGCGTGCTCGATGCTGTACGGCGCGTGCTGGCGAGCTGCGCGTTCCCTGGGGTACCGACGACTGATCACCTACACGCTGGCGAATGAGTCGGGCGACTCGCTCCGTGGCGCTGGGTGGACGTGCCTGGGTGAGCGCGGCGGCGGATCATGGGATCGCGTATCGCGACCGCGGGTCGACCTGCACCCGACCCAAGTCAAAATCGGATGGGAGTGCGCGCTGCCTCGGACTGGGAGGGCCGCATGAACTCGTCAATCGCCGATGTCGTCGAAGGTCGCTCATCGTGGTGCGTCATCACCGGTGACTGCCGCAACATCCTGCCAAGCATCCCGTCGGTGGACGTCGCGATCTTCGACCCACCCTATTCACGGCGGGTGCACGAGAACGCGCGCACGAGCCGCCGTCGTGACCTCCCCGACGTGGCAGAGGCCACTTGCAGAACGAAGCGGCGCGTCGAGATCGGCTTCGAGCATCTGCACGCGGCCGACCGGCGATTCATTGCCGCGTGGTGCGCGCAAAGCGTGCGCCGATGGACGCTGGCATTTTCCGACGTGGAGAGCTCGTTGCTTTGGCGGCTCTCGTTCCAGGCGGCGGGGCTCAACTACCGACGTACCGGCGAGTGGGACCGGCTCGGTGGTGCGCCACAATTCAATGGACTCGAGCCCGCGGCGGCATCCGAGGCGATCACGATTTGCCATCGCAAAGGTCGTCGACGCTGGAATGGCGGCGGGGCGCCTGCGCGATGGTCGCACCCGATCGTTGCAAATCGGCTCGGCCAGCGGAACAGCCGCGTGCACGAGACGCAGAAACCGCTCGGGCTGATGCTCGACCTCGTCCGGCTGTTCTCCGACCCGGGCGATGTCGTGATCGATCCTTTTTGCGGTTCCGGAACGACGCTGGTTGCAGCGCTCCGTCTCGGTCGACGCGCGATTGGGATCGAATTGAATCCGGCGCACGCGCGGACCGCCCGCGAACGATGCGCCGCCGAGGAGACGCAATCGACTCTTCAGGCAGTTCGCTCAGGGCAAATTGCCTTGTTTGGTAACGCGTAAACGCATTCAACAGGAGGCGAGAACATGATTGGCGTGGATGCGCTCGCGTGGGCGCTTTTCGTCACGGAGAACGAGGTGCGGCAGTTCGTGGCTGGCGTTGCCGATTTCGTCATCATCCCGACACCCGATTGCCGGCTTGTGGCAAAGGTTTCCGAAGAGCGCCTTGAGAACGCGTTTCGTCGCGCATGGGAACGCGACGAGAGCGGCTGGCGGTCTGCTGCTTACTCTCGCGCCCAAGCGATGATCGACAACACGCTCCGCCGGACGGCGCGCGTACTGCGCGTTGTGGGCACCTACACGGTGGACGCATGATCGCGCCGCGCCCCTACCAGCAAGAGGCGGTCGAGCGCGCGCGGGGGCTCATCGCGCGCGGGCTGCGGCGCGTGCTCATCGTCGCCCCGACGGGTGCGGGCAAGACGGTCATCGCGAGCTGGATCATCACGCTCGCGATCGCGCTCGGCAAACGCGTGCTCTTTCTCGCCCACCGTCGCGAGTTGATTTTTCAGGCGGTGCGGAAGCTCGTTGCCATCGGTGTGCCGACCGACGCGGTGTCGTTCATCATGGCGAATGAGCGCCATGTGCCGCTCGATGACCGGCGCGCCGTCTTGCGCAATCCCACGGCGCCCGTGCAGGTGGCGAGCGTCGATACGTTGCGAAATCGGCCGAAACCGGTTGCGGATCTCGTGTTCATCGACGAGGCGCACCGGTCGCTCGCGAATACATACGTCGGGATCTGCGCGCACTACGAGCGCGCCGCGATCCTCGGGCTCACGGCCACGCCCTACCGCGCCGATGGCAAGGGGCTGGGCACGATGTACGACGAGCTCGTCGTGGTCGCGTCGCCGCAGCAATTGATCGACGATGGCTTTCTCGTTGCGCCCGCGGTGTTTACCGTGCCGCGAGCCTCGCTGCCCGACCTCAGCGATGTGCGATTGAAGGGCGGCGACTACGACGAGGAGCAATTGGCGCAGGCCGTCGACAAGGTCGGTCTCGTCGGAGATCTCGTCGAGCATTGGCAGCGGCACGCGGGCGACCGACGGACCGTTGCATTCGCTGTCAACGTGCAGCATTCAAGGCACATCGTGGAGCGCTTTCGCGCGGTGGGCATCGCTGCCGAGCACCTCGACGGGACCACGCCGGCGGCGGATCGAGATGCGATTCTGAGGCGTCTCGATCGTGGTGAGACGCGCATCGTCAGCAACTGCGCCGTGCTCACGGAAGGCTGGGACCAGCCCGCGGTCAAATGCGCCATTCTCGCCAGACCGACGAAGAGCACGGGGCTCTATCTCCAATGCGCGGGCCGCATCTTGCGTCCCTGGAATGGCGAGAAGGCCATCATCCTTGATCATGCCGGGTGCGCCCTCGAGCACGGGCTCCCGCAGGACGAGCGCGCGTTCTCCCTGGATGGGCAAAAGAAACGAAAGCGCAAACCGAGCGAGGCTCCGCCATGCAAGACATGTGAGTCCTGCTTCGCCGTCGTCCCGTCCGCGACACGAGAGTGCCCTGAATGCGGCGCGGCGTTTCCCGTGTCCGACGGCGAGCGCGAGCTCGAAGAGCAACCCGGCGAGCTCGTGGAAGTGCGGCCGGCGTCGCTCGACGAGAAGCGCGCCTCGTGGGACGAGATCTGCGCCCGCGCGCGCAGTGACCACCGCTCGCCAGGATGGGCGGCACACGAATATAAGCGCCGCTATGGTACCTGGCCACCTCGCTCGTTCCCCTCGGCGGACTACGACCCGGAGCGTGCTTTCACCGTCAAGGAGAAGCGCGCCTATCACGCGCGGCTCGTCGCCCAATGCGAAGAGCTGGGGCACGACCCGAAGTGGGTGTTGGCGAGGTACCGGGGCAAGTTCGGTGAGTGGCCACCTCGCGAACCCACGTATGCGGAGGCGTGGTGATGGACGAGCACCCGTTTATGAAGGCGTTGCTCCTCGCGCTCGGATCGCAGCCATGGTGCCGTGTGTGGCGCCAGAATTGTGGCGGCGTGCTCGTACGCGACGCGAGAGGTCGCGTGCAACGGCGCTTCGATGCAGGGCCGCCGGCGGGGGTAGCCGACATCTCAGGTTTCACGCGTCCGGACGGATGGCGTCTCGAGATAGAGGTCAAAGCCGCCGGCGGGCGGCGGGCGCCGAACCAAATCCGCTTCGCGGAGCTGGCTCGTGCCAACGGCGTTGTGCACGTGTTCGTCGAGTACGACGAAGAGCTTAGCCTCGCGCAGAACGTCGAGCGCGCCGTGGAGCTCGTACAGCAGGCCATCACCGAGCGGAGGGCGCGCGCTGCATGACCCTCGTTGCCGTCGCCCCTCACACGCGGTTGACCGGTGTGCCGAAAGAGACGGCGCGCCTCGACGCATACGAACGTGTCGAGCTCGTTGAGGCGCTGCACCGCACATGGAGGACGGACGCGCATGCCGTCGGATACCTGGCTGCCGGATTCGGCCCGCGGCAGCCGCGGCTCACGAAGGGTGCCGTGCTCGAGGGGCTCTACAACGCGCAGACGACGGTCTTTTTCTGCGACATCGACAACCCGCGGCATGAAGCGTGGACCGATGAGATGCGAGCCGCCGCCTTCGCCTTCGACGCGCACCATCTGCAGACGGAAGGCGTGTACCACACGCGCAGCGGGCGCCGGCTTGTGCAGCCGCTCGCCGAGCCACTCCCCGTGCTTGCCGCCGAATGGCACATCCGCCGCTGGCTGCTCGAACTCGAGGGACGCGGCTACCTCGTCGATTGGTCGTGCACCGACTGGACGCGCCACTTCCGCCTGCCGCACGTGCGACGTGACGGGCGGGCCTTCACGTCGCCGGTCGTCGATCTCTCGCGCATGCAGCCGATCTCGATCGATCGGGCGGACGAACCTTCGCCTTCTGCACCGCGCCCTCGTGCGCCACGACGACAGGGCGGCGGCGCCGCGGTCGCATTCTCTAGCGAGCTCCCCGAGCGGTGGCATGCCCTCGTCGAGCCACTTGCCCGCGCCATCCGCCAGACGGTTACCCAGGATTGGCACGCGTGCTATCTCGCCCTCGGAGGGGCCCTACTCGGGCGCGGCGTGCCCCCGGAGCACCTGCCGGAGCTCGTTCACGCGATCGCCGTCGCCGCCGACTCGGTGAAACCCGAGAACCACGCGATCGGCGCGCGCGACACCGCTGGACGTTGGCTCGATGCGCTCCCGATCACCGGATTGAACAGCCTCGCCCTGGAATGGCCCGGCGTCGCCGACACGGTCGAGCGGGTCACCCTCACCGCGCGCGGCGAGCGGGTGCAGGCTCTCGTCGAGGCGCCGCCGGCGGTCCCGCCGCAATCGCTCGCGGACACGGTAGCCGCGCTCGAGCGCACCCTCCGCGACGCGCCCAACGGATTGAGCGTGATCAAGGCGGAATGCGGCTTGGGTAAAACGCGGTCGGCCGAGACCGTGGCCGCTGAGCGCTCGGCGAAGCGACACCTTATGGTCGTGGACTCGGCACGAGCCCCGACGCAATCGAAGACGTCGATCTCCGTGGACAAGAATTCGCTGGCCCTGCAGGTGGCGGCGAACCTGCGGGCACACGGTGTGGCGGTGCGCCGCTACTTCGGCGCCCTGTCGGTGCGCCGGCCCGATGGCACTCCCGAGTGCCGTTACCACGCGAGCGCGGGGCCGATGGTGGCTGGCGGCCAATCGATTCGATGGGAATTTTGCTTGGGCCGCGGGAAGGAGCCGTGCGAGTTCTACGACGAATGCTCGGCCAAGGACGGAGTCGAGGGCCCCGACGACGCGCGCGTGACGGTCGGAACGCACCCGCTACTCGCCGAGCTCGCGAGCGCCGCCGGGTCGACCGGGCTACTCGTGATCGACGAGCCGCCGCCGGTGCTCGCTGTCGAGAAGCTCGCGCGCGAGGACCTGGCCACCACGGCGCGCTGCTTGAGCGCCTTCGAGCCCCTCTTTAGCGACGCCCTCGCGCCGGTCGTAGCGGCGGCCTCCGCGTGGTTCGACGCGCCAGATAAAATGTGGGCGGACATGTCGGACACGCTCGATGTGTCGGACGCGTTCGGCCCCGATGCTCGTCAGCGGCATGCGCCCCCAATTTTGCGCCAAAACGTGTTCGTCGCGCGACGATCGCCACGGTACGCGGGTATGCTCGGCACCGCATCACGGGTGCTTTGGGCTCTCTATCGTGCCGTGATGGGCCCCGCCGCTGTCGCCCTCGAGGATGGCGTCATCTCGATCGCTGCGCCGAATGATCGCCTTGCCGCCGCTCTCCGGCGAGACGGCTCCACGATAGTGACTGACGCGAACGCCGATATTCATCTGCCGTCGTACGCCCGCATCATCGGATACACGCCTCCGTTTCATCACTTCGCCGCCCGGGACGGCGCTGCGGTCGAGCGATCCCTTCACCGCTACAGCGGTGCGACGCGACGCAACTGGTTCGAGCACGGCCGGCTCGTGCTCACCACGGGGGTACTCCTCGCTATCGGCACCGTGTTCGATTGGGCGGGATCCGAGCGATTCGGGCTCATCACGTTCCGTACGCTCGAAATCCTTATCCGAGGATTGATCCAACCAAGGAACGCCGACGTAGAACGGGAGTGGAAGGAGGCCGGGCAAAACATCGAAATCCTGCGCGTGGCACGGCTCGATGGGCCCGATCTCGAGGGGCGCGCCGTCGAGCTCGGCCACTACGGTGCGACGCGTGGGCTCGATCACTGGAAGGAACTGGACATGGTCGCCACACTCGGCGATCCATGGCCTCACCTCGGAGATGTGCGCCTCGGGGCCGACTTCACGGAGGGCGATCCCGACTCGATGGCCGAAGCCATGGCACGCGCCGAGCTTGAGCAGGCGCACGGGCGCTTGAGGACCGTGCACCGTACTCGCCCCGCTCGAGCGATTCACGTTGGCGCGCTGGTCCCTGGGGGCTCGGGCTGGTCCTCCGGGCAGGTGCGAGTCGAGCGGGCCGACAATGGGCGACCAAAGAATCTGCCGCGCATGTTGCCCGACGAGGCGCGTGCTATCGTTGAGGAACTGGGTGGCGTGGGAGCTGCCGTGTCGCACCTCGGGTGCGATCGCTCCACGCTGAAACGCTATCTCGCTGGAGCGCGTGGCATCCCCGTGAGTGTGGCCGCAAAATTGAAGACCCTTGCGCTCAATCAGGGCATGGGGGGGGATGGCTCCGAAACCCCCTATAGAGAGATGTCTCCCCTTATAGGGGTTTCGGAGCCATCTCTACAATACGGACTGGCTATAGGGGTTTCGGAGCCATCACAACCGAAGAAGGATGTCGCATGATCCCCCCTGTGAAGGGGTCATTGGACGCGAAATTGCTAAGGCGGTCTTGATTGCCGGGCTCTCCGCGTTCGCCAAGGGCATCGCTGAATGGGCCATCAAGGAGATGCAGGAGCGCCGGCGAGAGCGAGCGAAGAAGCCTACCGAGCGATCTGTGGAGAAGTCCTAAGACGATTTCGTCCCGGCTATGGGGGTTTCGGAGCCGCCTATTTCTCGACACCCGGCTATGGGGGTTTCGGAGCCACCCCCAGGTCGATCCAGCGAAGTTGCTATACGTCGAATTTGACGTATCAGTGGTGACGTCTCCATTCACTCCGTTGGAGTAAAAACATGAAGATCTCCGCACTGCCGGCGAGCCTCCTTGCGCTCACCGTCGTTGCATTCGCGGTCCTCGTCGGCCTCGGCAAAATCGAGGCCGCCGCGTTCGTCGCCCTCGCGACGAACATCATCCACGCTCTGCTTCCGGCTCTCGTGCAGCGAAATCCACGGGGTATTCCGCCCGTGGGACGCGTCGAGCGGATCCCGCCCGAGGGGCCGTGATGGGGCGCCTCGGTCTCGGCATTGTTGCCTGCGCGCTCGCCCTCGGCGGATGCGCGCCGGCATTTGGTGCACGCTTTCCCGAGCGGCATACCGCACGCGCAGCCGTGCTCACGCTCGCCGAGGCGGTGAAGGTAGCCGATCATACTTGCGCCGACCTCGCGCGCGAGCTCCAGTCGCTCGAGCTCGCACGGACTTGCGACGACGGTTACGGCGTTGCACGGTCGGCTCTCCTGCTGGCCGAGGCGTCTGTCGACGCATGGGACGCTGGTCAGCAGCAGCGCACGCTATGCGCCGCTGGCAAAGCTGCCGTTGCACTGCGCAACGTCACCGATGCTGTCGTGCGATCCGGTGGCAAAATCCCAAACGTCGTCGAGGACGCGCTCCGTGTGAGCGCCAGCCTCGGAAGGCTTTGCCATGCCGGAACGTGACCTCGGATTGGGCATTGCCCTCGGCGTCTTGCGAGTGCTCGCCGACACGGTCCCTCCGTTCGCCGCGTGGCTGCGCGTCGTGACCGACGGGCGTACGGACACTTTTTCTCTTAGCGTGAAGGATATCCTGCCCGAGGTGAGCGAGTCCCACGCCGTCGTCGTCGAACTCGAGGGACGCTGATGCCTGGCTTGATCCTCGATGGCGTCGCCGAGCTCGTGCCGGGGCTCGAGTGCTTGTCGTGGCACGACGATCCCGCGCTGCGGCTCAAGATCGGCGAGGACGGCGCTCGGCGCCCGCCCGGGACTTGGATCCGGGCGCTCGTTCTCCACACCACGCGCGGCATCCCCGGCGGCACGGACCGTCGACAGCAGAAGATCTTACCCGGCCTCGGGCCTGCGCGAGGCACGGCGCGCTCGGTGAACTCGTGGTGGAGCACGAACGGCAAGAGCGCCGGCGCGCACCTGGTCGTCGACTTCGACGGGGCGGTGGCGTGTCTCGCCGATCTCGTGACCGAGCAGGCGTACCATGCGACGAGCGTGAACCCGCACACCATCGGGATCGAGATCGCGCAAGGCTCGGACGCGGAGCTGTACGAGGGACAGCTCAACGCCGTCGTGCGGCTTGTCGACTGGCTCACGGAGCGCTTTTCGATTCCGAGACAGATCCCGGACCGATACCGCGGACCGTTACCGGTCCTGCAACACGGCGGCCGCGACGTCGTCGGCGTCTACGGGCATCGAGACCAGAGCGCGGCACGCGGCGCGGGCGATCCTGGTGACGCGGTCTTCGAGCACCTGGCGGCGGCAGGTTACGAGCGCGTCGACTGGTCGGAGGCTCGTTGATGCACGAGCGCAAGATGCCGCCGGGCCGGCCGACGATGCTCAACAAGCGCATCACGGCGATCGTCTACAAGACGATCGCAGGTGGCAGCACGATGCGGCACGCCGCCGATATGGCGGGCGTGCACTACGACACGATGAAACTCTGGCTCCGTCGAGGGGCCGAGGGAGCCGAGCCGTATCTCAGCTTCCTCACCCAAACGCGAAAGGCCGAGGCGGTCGCAGAGGCGCGTGCTCAACGTGCGATCCGCGCGGGAATCAAACGTGGTACACCCGAGGCAGTCGGTCGTGCAAAGGTGGCAGGCTGGTGGCTCGAGCGTCGTCGATGGCGTGATTGGTGGCTCGCGCGGCCACGCAGAACGCGCGATCCAAGCTCGTTGAGCGATGCCGAGCTCTTAGAAGCGTTGGTGGCAGAATTGCGGAAGATGACCGCCAAAGAGCCAGCATTGATCGATCAAGTTATCCAACGTTTGAAAGGGAGCGAAGCGTGAACGATGAAGATTTTTTACGACACGGAATTTCATGAGAACGGCAAGACCATCGACCTCATATCGATCGGTTTGGTCGCGGAAGACGGGCGCGAATACTATGCCGTCTCTTCGGAGTTCGATTGGCAGCGCGCGGCTAACGACCGATGGTTGGCCGCCAATGTACTGAGTCATTTGCCGACGGTGATGGTTGGCCCCGATCCCAACGCTCACCGGGTTCTCGACCGCTCGAGCCATGTGGTCTTGGCGCGCGCCGCAATCGCAGCAGATGTTGAGACGTTCATACGTCAGACGCCGCAACCCGAGCTCTGGGCCTATTACACGGCCTATGACCATGTGGCACTCGCCCAGCTTTGGGGGCGAATGGTCGACCGACCTAACGCGGTGCCGATGTTCACTCGCGATATCAAGCAGGAGGCGGCGCGACTCGGGGTATCGTCCGACGATCTGCCGAAACAGCTCTCGGGAGAGCACCACGCACTCGCCGATGCGCGGCATAACCAGGTGATGCTCGCGTTTCTAGCGGACCGAGCGACGCGATGACCCGCTGGACACTCCGCGACGCCACGCCGGCGGACCACGACGGGCTCGTCTTCCTCTGGCTCGAGTCGTTCGCGCGCTCGAAGTTCTCCCAGCGCGCCGCCATCGAAACCATGCGCGAGCACAAGGCGCGCATCTGGACGGAGCTGCACGGTGTCGTTCGCTGGCTGCTCGAGCGTGAGCGAGTGCTTGTCCTCTGCGATCCGCAGAACGCCGGCATCATCTGGGCATTTGCATGCTCGGGCGCCGGGCGCCTGCACTACGTGATGGTCAAGGACCGGTTCGTTGATTGGCGCGAAGAGATGCTCCTCGCCCTGCTGGGCGCAATGCCGCTCGACGGGGTCGCGTACTCATTCCAGTCGGCCGACTACATCGAAGTGTTCGGTGCGATGCCGAGCGGATGGCGGTTCGATCCGCACCTGCCAGCCCGACTCATCTTGGAGGCAGCAGCATGAAGTTCTCATTCATCGCGCTCGAAAGGGCGATCTCGTTCGCTGGAGAGGCTCATGTCACCGAGCTGTCGGCGGCGGCTGGATGCGCGATCACCAAGGAGGGCGACGTTGTCGCCTTGCGTAAGGGCGAAGCACGCGCCGTCGTACCGTGGACGCGGGTCATCTACGGCGAGCCGCTGCCCGAGCTTGACGAGCCGAAGCCTCCAAAGGGAAAGCGGGGGACAGCATAGTCATGACCGACGAAGAGACTCTCCTCGACGAGTGCAAGAAGCTCGACGTCGAGACCGCAAGGCTCATCGATGATAACCGGCGGCTCCGCATCCTTCTCGAGCGGCATTCGCGAGCGCGCATGGAAAATCTTATCGAGGCGGCTCAGCACCAGGCGCTAAAAGCGCTACTGAAACGCGTGACGTGAATGTCGACGCGCTGCTCGCCGAATCGCGCAAGCGCGCCGCCCGGCTCGCACCGCTCGAGATACCAGCGCGCTTCGTGGACTTCTGCATCTGGCTCCGCGTAACGCTCACGCCCGCGCAGCGGGTCTACAGCCTCGTGGTCTACGACGGAGTCCAGCCCGCGGATCTGGACGGCGAGGAGCGCGAGATCGCGCGTGTCATCTTCGATGGGATTGAACATATCCCGCCGATCATGCTCCGCAGGATCTTCACCTTGGCCGGCGGTCGGGGAGGCAAGACCTACGTGCTTGGCGCGCTCCGACTGCTCTGGGGCGCGTTCGTTCGCGACCTCTCGACAATGGCACCGGGCGAGCGGGCCGTGGCGCTCACCATCGCCCCGAAAGACGAGCAGCGCCAGCAGGTCGTCAATTACCAGATCGGTGCGATGAGCATGCGTCCGGAGCTTTGGGCCACGATCGTCTGGCCTCGAAAAATCAGCCTCGACCACCCGCCGAGCGGATTCACGATCCGTCGTCCGGACGGGCAGACGGTCTCTTTCGAGGCGAGCACGTGCAACCGCGGCGGGGTCGGCGGCCGCGGGCGCTCGTTCACCGATGCCCTGATGGACGAAGCGGCGTTCTTTCAGGACGAGAAGAAGGTCGTCAACGACAAGGAGCTGTTCACCGCGGCCGCGCCTCGTGTGCTCCCAGGGGGGCAAGCTATTGCGCAAACGACGGCATGGGCGAAGGTCGGTTACCACTACGAGCAGTGGAAGCAGAACTTCGGGCACCCGGTGAGCGGTGTGGCCGCCCGCGCCACCACGGAGATGCTCCGCCCTGCGGCCGCGGACATCGTGGCGCTCGAGCGCGCGAACGATCCCGAGACCGCGCGACGCGAGTTCGACGCCGAACCGATGGCCGAGACGGCGACGACGTTCTTCTCGGAGGAGCTCATCGAATCGTGCCTCATCGAGGTGCCTTGGTTCGGAACGTTGGCGCATGCTGACAATCCTGACATCGAGAAGAGCGCCGGCAGCGACATGGGGTTCCGATCCAATTCGAGCGCGCTGTGCATCACGTACCGTGTGCTGGGGATGATCGTGCTCGGATACGCCGCCGAGCTCCGTCCCGAGCCGGGCAAGCCGCTGCGTGTGAGCCACACGGTCGCCACGTTCCGAGAAGCGCTGCGCGCGCGGAATGTCTCCACGACGATGGCCGACGGCCATTACCGCGAGGCCGTCGTCGAGCACCTGGGGGACCTGCTCCTCGTCGATGCCCCATCGCCGAGCGATGTGGCGGTCCGCGTGCGCACGCTGATGCGGGACGGGCGCGTGCGGCTCCCCGACCCTCGGGCGCTCCCGCCCGAGTTCGCCACCGTCGTAACTCGGCTCGTGAAACAGCTCAAAGAGGTGAAGGGCCAGGCCACGGCCGGCGGCGGGATGACGATCCATCTGCCGTTGTGGCCCGACGGGTCGCACGGTGACATCGCCGCGGCGTTCATGCTGGCCGTCTACCAGCTTTATGGCGAGGCGGCGAAATCGAGCGTCCCCAAGCCCGGCACCCCCGAGTGGGAGGAGGCCGAGCGCGCAAAGCGACGCGCGGCGCTTCGCGCCGGTGAGAATCGCCTTGGCATCCGACGGTAAGCTGACATAATCCTGACATGTCTGCCGACTGGCACGAAAAGGTCGCATTCATGCGCGAGCACGGTGTCGACGAGGCGCGCTGGAACGAGCTCGGTGATCGCCTCGTCTACGCGAAGCTCGGTGAGCTCCCCGCCGAACCCGAACCAGAGGCCGAGCCGACGCGAGCGCGCAAGTCGAAAAAGGCGGAACCTGTCGATCCGATCGTGGAGCGCCGGCGGATGATCCTCGGCGCGGTCTCCAGTCTCCGGGAGATCGGCTGATGGCAAAGAGACGCATCCGCGTCGACGAGGTGCTGCACGAATCGCAGCGGGGTGGTGCCACGATGAATTGGTGGACCGCTCCCGAGGGCGAGCAGGGACCGATGGTAGCCACGGTCGTGAGCCATATCCAGCAGCGCTACGGTTGGCGCCGCGAGAGCGACCTCCTGCACGCCGAGATGTACGGCGGCGGGTCGAGCGCGGCGGGCATGGCGTCCAGTGCGAGTCGGCGGTACGTCCCGAGTGCACTACCGCGCAACGTATGCCGACAGGCAGTCGATACCATCCGCGCGAAGACGGCCAAGCATCGCCCGCTCCCCCAATGCCTCACGTCCAGAGGCTCTTGGAAAGAGCAAAAGCGCGCACGGAAAATGACCCAATTTTTGGAGGGCGTTTTCTACCAGGCCAAGGTGTTCGAGACGCATTCGAAGAATTGGGTCCGAGACGCGGCCGTTTTCGGGCGCGGCGTCCTCAAAGCGTTTCGCACCGGCTCCAAAATCCGCGTCGAGCGTGTGCATCCTTGGGAGCTGCTTTGCGACGATTGGGACGCACGATACGGAGAGCCGCGCAGCCTGTATCACGTGCGGAGCATCGACGCCGGAGTAGCGGCCGAGATGTTCGCCGACGATGAGGAAAAGGTCGCAGCGATCTACACCTCGGCGGGGGCATCACGCGCGGACGAATGGGATTGGCAGGGGGATGTGGACACCACGGTCTCGCGCGTACGAATCGCCGAGGCATGGCACCTCTGCGCGAACGAGGAGGCGCACTCGGGCACCGAGTCCGTCGAGCACCGATGCACCGGCCGTCACGTCATCACCTTGCTTGATGCATCCAAGGAGCTTTTGAGCGAACCCTGGGGCGAGACGGAATTTCCGTTCGCCATTCTGAACTTCGACGATCCGATCACCGGCTTCTGGGGTGTTGGTCTTTGCGAAATGCTGGAAGGCTGGCAATACGCGATCAACAAGCAGTTTTCCAAGATTCAAGACAGCCACGACATGCTCGGTGGCGGAATGATCTTGAAACCGCTCGGGGCCGACATCGTGGACACGTCGTTCACCAACGGCGTCGTCCCGATCGTGACGTACAAGGCGAACTCGCCGCCGATGTTCGTCACGCCGGCGCCCGTGCATCCCCAGGTTTACCAGCGCGATCGCGAGATGCCGCAAGACGCGCTTGGCGAGGTCGGGCTCACGCCGACATCGACCCAAGGCATGAAACAGCCCGGCATCACCAGCGGCATCGCGATCCAAACGCTCGACGACATCGAGGACGAGCGCCATGTGATCTTCGGCCGAGCTTATGAGGCTGCATGCCTGCAGCTCGCTCGAATCTTCTTGCGACTCGCTGCGCAGATTGCCGCGGATCCCGACTACGGCGAGATGACTATCAGCGTGCCGATGCGCGATGGCCTGCTGAAGCTCTCGTGGAAAGACGTCAGCCTCAATGATTTCATGTTGCGCGTATTCCCGACGTCGCTGTTGCCGCAGCAGCTCGGTGCACGCTTGCAAAAATTGCGTGAGCTGTTCGACGCGCAGATTATCGATCGGCAGACGTTTCTTCAGCAGCTCGACGCGCCCGATCTCGGGGCCGAGCTCGATCTCGAAACCGCCGACAGGTTGAACATCGACGAGAAACTCGAGTTGATTCTCGACGCTGAAGGGCAGCGGGAAGTCGATGTCGCGAAGTCGAAGGCTCTTCCTTCAGCCTACCAGGACTTTCGTTGGGCGCAGCGACGTGCACAACAGAGGCTCAATCAGGCCGAGACGCATGGCGTGGACGAGTACAACCTCGATGCATTGCGTGAGTTCATCGCGGAATGCGAAGCGCTCATCGAGAACGATAACGCCAAACAGGTTCCTACCGGACCTCCAGAGATGTCCGCGCCCATGCCGCCACCACCAGGGGTTGGCGGCCCGCCAATGCCACCGGGGCCGCCGATGGGCGAGCCCCCCATGCCCATGGGTAATGCAGCATGAACGACGAACAGACGTCCGCTTCGAGTGTGATGGATCGGGTCGACGCGCGCGCCGCGGCACTCCTCGAACGCCTTTCGGCGGAATCGACAGAAACATCATCTGACGTCCAGGACGAAGGCAGCGAGAACGGCTCAGTGGATCGTGCGGCGGAGACGCCCGCGACTCCACTCGAAGTCACGAAGACCGCCACGGCTGACGAGCCGGCCGCAGACGACCGCCTCGACCGTGTCGCCACACTCGAGCGCGAAGCGCGTCGCCGGCGACAGGCCGTCGCGCGGCAGGAGCGCGAGCTCGCCGCCGAGCGTGAGCGCGTTGCGGACGCGGGAAAGAAGGCGGCGGACCTCGAAGCCATATTCAGCGACCCCGACCGTCTACTCGAGGCATTGGAGCAGCGCGTTGGGTACGAGAAGCTCACGCAGTGGCTGCACCAGCAGAATGACCCCGCGAAGCGCGCCGAGCTCGCGGCGGCCAGGAGTCAGAAGAAGGAGCTCGACCCCATCACGGCACGCATCGATGCGCTCGAGGCGGAGAACAAGCGCTTGCACACCGAGCATCTGCAAGCGCAGGTCGAGCGGGCGCTTCACTCGCGCATCACCGAGGTGGCCGTCGAGGCTCCCTACACGGCTCGCATCATGCGCAAGGCGCCCGAGGCCCTCATGCAGAGGGTCGACACCATCGTCGAGCGCATGTGCGGGTCCGAAGAAAGTGGTGGCGAGGGTCTTACCTTCGGCGTAGATTTCAATCTCGACCACGTCATCGCACGCGTCGAGCGAGCGCTCAAAGCCGAGCACGCGCTCTACACGGATGACGAGGTCACGGAGCCCGCAGATCAGGGCCGTAACGATAGCAGCAAGAGCACGGGGCCCGCAGGCAAGGGCGGTAACGGCGCCAAAGAGCAGGCGAAAACGTTGACGAATCGCGACGGGTCCGACCGCACGACGCTGGAGACCGATGGTCCCAGGCTGTCGTGGGATGAGCGGATCCGCCGCGCGGAACAGCGGGCGCGCCGATCGACTTGAGGTTCGCGCGCCCCCACACGAGGGACGCAAATGCCTGCTCTTTCATCTGGAACATCGAATGTCGGCCTCGACCTATGGCCGCAAAAGGATATCAACGAGTATTTGGTCGCAGAATCGCCTCTTCTCGGACTTCTCAAAAAGAGGACGGATTTCAACGAGGACAACTGGCATATCGGTTTCGGGACGGGTACGCCGCAGGGCGTTGGGCCGGTTTTTCAGTTCGCGAAAGAAGGCAAAACGTCGAGCACGGCCGACCAGTTCACAATTCGCGCAAAGACCCTCTATGCCATATTCTCCATCGAAGGGCGCATTATACGCCAGTCGAAGAAGAACGGAGCTCTGCTGGTTAAACCCTATGCGCGTGAATCGAAAAATTCAATCTCGCAATGGAAACGCGAAATGTCAGCGTTCCTCTACGGAAACGGCGGAGGGTCTATCGGTCAGATCGACCCCACTGGTTTCGACCCGAATTCGCGAACATTCCGCCTGCGTGACCCGTCGAAGGTTCGCTTCTTTTCTCGGTACCAAAAATTGTGGTTCGCCACGGGCAACGACGGCAGCATCGACCCGGGAACGCCGTTGCCTGGTGGTGGCGGAGGCGTCGCCGGTGGCGTGAACAATGGCTTCGTGACGATCGAGGAGATTTCTCGATCTGGAGACACGAGGGGAACGATCGTCATCAAGGAGCCATCTCTCAACTCCGTCGTGCAAGGGATTACCGCGAACGATTTCATCTTTCGGCGCGGTGTATTCGGAAATGTCGTGACTGGTATCCAGGGCTGGATACCACCGGGCAAGCCTGGTGGTATCAATCCGGTTACTGGCCTTCCTATCCCGGACAATTTTCTCGGCAGCAGGTCCAAACGCTCGGCCGACAGTGACATTTATGCGGGCATGCGCATCGACGGACGACGCGCCGGCGGCATCTTTCAATGCGGCATGCTCGCAGCGACGGCACTCGTTGACTCGGGCGCGAAGCCCGATACATGGCTGATGTCCACGTTCGATTGGAATAAGCTGCGCGTCGAGCTTTCTGCCGCAGGGTCGTTGACCTACAATACGACACCTGCTGCCGGTATTGGCAAATACAAACCGGGAGCCACCTATAAATCAATCGTCATCATGGGACCGGCTGGGGAAATTGACGTTTTTCCCGATCCAGATTGTCCGACAGGGCGCTCGCTAATGACGCAACTCGATACTTGGACTCTCGCGCTAACCAACGAGCTTGTTCAACTCGTCGAGGATCCCATGATGGAGGAAAATGCCGACTCGTGGGAGTCACGTTTCGTCGGCGATCACGAGTTGTACAACGAGATGCCTGCATACACCGCCACCCTTCAACACGCGGAAGGAGCCTGATATGGCACTCGATGTCCAGAAGTTCAAGGCGGCCGTCTGCGGGAGCGTGACGGACCTCAATCAGGACCAGGTGCGCAAGCTCCTTTCGTCCCGCACGTACGGCTACGACTTCGTGAACGGCGCGGCCAATGCGCCATTGAGCGAGTCGATCATCCTGCACGTGCTGCGCGACGGCGTGCTGCGCGCCATCACGCTCACCGCTCCGGTGGCGATACCAGCCGATGGGACGAACTTCGCCTCGCTAATTTTCCTCCGTCGTACCGCGCCGAACTACGTGTCGCTGCCGATCGCGAACATCGCCATCTTGCCGAGCGCGTCGGGGGGCACGGGGCCGCTCGGCGCCTTCGTGCCGTACACCATTCCGCTGCTGAATATTTCCCAGCAGAACATCCGGTTCAACGCAGGCGATTTGCTCACGCTCGCCGTTGCCAAGTCGGGCGCCGGCGTAGCGCTCTCCGCGCCCACCTCGAGTTTCCACGTGGGGCTCGATCTCGAGGAGGATTGACCATGCGCGCGCAAACGCAATTGGCTCGCGATCTCAACCCGGGCACGGTCGCGCTCGAGTTGGCGCTCGTCATCGGGCCGGGTGGTTCGGTCTCCACGTTCCGGGGCATGGGCACCGAGGAGGGCAAGCCTCCGCGGCGGACCGGCCCGGGCCAGTACACGATCACGCTCGACCAGCTCTATTTGGGGCTAGTGGGATTCGAGCCCGGCATGAAGCGTCCGGCGGGTGTTGCGCTCGTCCCCACGCTTCGAACCGAGAACGTGAGCGCCTCGCCCATCGTCGTCGTTGAAACGCTCAACGGGTCGACGGCGACCGACCCGAATCCGGGCGACGTTGTCTTCCTCAAATTCAAGCTCGACGAGCTGGGGTTGCCGTTCTGATGAAAGGGCTCCTCCTGCTCGGCAAGGGGTTGGCTCGCGAGCCGGCCTCCAAGGGCGCAAGCGACGAGGAAGCGCTCGAGGACGAGTACCTCCAAATGGCGTACGAGGCGCTCAACAAGAAGGACCCGAAGGCATTCGCGAAACACATGAAGAGCGCGATCCGCGAATGCCTCGGCAAGTACCAGAACGAAGAGGAGTAGGGATATGGCGCGGAACGTTTCTTTGGCGGAGCTGCGACAGCGCGTGCGGTGGCGCATCGACGAGGAGAACGCCACGCGCCGGACGCCCGACACGGAGCTCAACGTCGCGATTAACGAGGGCATTGCAAGCTACCACACCGAACTGGTGCGATGTCGTGGTCAAGGTTTCGGCGAGGAGCAGGCCACCATCACGACGGTGGCCGGCCAGACGACGTATCCGCTGCCCACGCGGTGGCTTTCGGTCGTCAAGGTGTGGACGATGGACGGCGGAGTCGAGTGCGTGCTTCGAACGTTCGAGGAGTTCGAGACCGACGGACTGAGCGACGCCGTTTCGGGGGACGTCGAATCGAGCTACCGTGTGCAGGCCGACACGATCGCGTTTCGACCCGCGCCGACCGCGCAGCAGGTTTTCTTCGTGCGCTTCATCGGTGCGGCCGTGAAGCTCGTCGCGGACACGGACAAGGTGGATGGCATCAATGGGCTCGAGGAGTACATCGTCGCGTGGGCGGGACGAGTGATCGCCATCAAAAATCGTGACTGGGAGCTGCGCGACACGCTCACCGGCATGATGGCCGAGAAATTAGACCAGATGCGTGCGCTCGAGGCGATGCGCACGACGGCGGAGCCACCGCGCATGAGCGACGTTCGAAGAGACACGTGGTGCCGATCTAGGAGGTTCGGTCGATGATCCCCAAGACGCGACTCCCCGCCAAGAGCGAGCACTTCGACGACCGCCCTCTGGACTCTCTCCAGGGAGCGACCAACGAAGCGCGCCAGGTCGCGAACCAAGCGCCCATTACCAGCACGATCGTGGGCCCCATCACGTTCACATCGGGCGGACAGTCGATCCGCCTCGAGCACAAACTGCAACGCCAGCCCGTCGAGTGGACCGCCATCGACACCACGCGACCGCCGAATTCGTTGGGTACTTATGACGGCTTCGGCGCGTTCCGCCGCGTGGCGTGGGATTCGCTCACGATCACTATCGCATCGTATTTTTCCTGCACCGCCACCTTTCGGGTCGCGTAAATGGCCACCGGATCGCCGAACACCCAAACGCTGCATCTGCCGCTCGATGGAGGGATGGATCAGCGCGCGCATCCGCGGCAGCTCGCTGCGCCTGCTGTCATCTCGGCTTGCAATGTGCGCTACACGCGTCTCGGAGCCGTGGACAAGCGTCCCGGCTCTCAGTCGGTTGCGAGCACGTTCGCGACGCCGAGTTTCTACGCCATGAAGCCGGGGCAAGGCCGTGTAATCGCGCGCCGTGATGAGCTCCTCGTGACGGACGGCTACCGCATCGGCACGCTGTCGACGGCACGCGGGCAGTCTCGCCTCGTCGACCGTGGGAAGGTCCCCGAGGCAGTCAGCTCCTCACGCTCGGTCGACACCACCCAGTACTTCGTGTCGCAACCGGATGTCGCTTATTCGACGGACGGTCTGCTGTTTCACGTTTGGGCCGCCAACGACCGCTCAGATCCATCCGTACCTCGATTTGATATTTTTTGGACGGTCGAGGACACCGACACCGGTGCGGAGATTTTGAGCTCGCAAGGGCTCACCGTCCTCTCCGACGTGTGGAATCCGCGAATCGTCGCATGTGGCAACCAGGTCATCATGTGCTGGTCTGCGTCAGGCGCCCAAAACATCATGTGCCAGACCTGGAATGCCAACGCGCTGGCGTGGAATACGCCGTTCGCGCTCGTGAGCGATGCAGCCCCCGGGGGAAATTTCCCCATCTTTGCCATGGGGAGCGACGGAAGCTTCGCCTACGTCGCCTATCAGCAGACGGGTAACAAGATCCGCGTGCTCAAGGTAACTCCGTCCACGGGCGCCAGCGTCGCATCGATGAACAGCGCCTATGCCGCACCCGCGGGCACGATCTCGGGCGAGTTCTCCGTGTCCGCCACGGCGAACGAAGGCGTTTGGATTGCGTGGTGCAACATCGATGCATCGAACAACATCACTGTTCGCGCGAGTCGATTCAACGCTGCGCTCACCAGCGAGACGACAGCGCCCTTCGTCGTTCACGGCGGACAATTGGGTGAGCACTGCACGACGGGAATTTGCAGGATCACCCCCACCCAAGCCGTCGTACTGCTCGGTCTCCGCAATAATTTGGCCACGCGGGCTGATGCGTCCCAGTCGTGGATGGCTGCACCCGTCGTCACCACGTCGGGTACCATTGCCGGGAACGCCAGTGTCGCCAACCGACGTACGTATTGGGCAATCCCGGGCTCTTTGCCCTTCGTTGCGTCTACGGACCCGGTGCGCGTGTACGCCTGGTGCTATGTCGGCGGCGCGTACATGTCGACGGGCGCAGCCGGTACATTCCCAGCAACGTCGGAGCAGGCGCTTCAATACACGTTCGTGCTCGTCGACCTGCGGTGCGATGACACGTCGTCGAGCCAGTACGTCGCGCGACCCATTACGTGGCAGGCGCCGCGCTACGCGGTGCCCGACAATCGCTATCGGGGCCAACGAAACCCTGCCAGCTTCCCGGTGTTTGCTCCGCCGAACGCGGTGGCCCTGCCCAATGGCGATTGGGTGACCGACTGCATCGTCCGGAAGAATGCCGCCACGCGCGTGGGACTACAGGCGGTGCGAGCCAGTTTTGGAGGACCAAATCGATTTGTGGCTGCGGAACTCGGGCGCTCGCTGATCATGACTCCGGGTTTTCGCTGGGACGGCGAGCGGCTGGCCGAACTGTCGTTCGTGTACTGGCCGCAGCAAATCAGCGACTTCACGCTGTCGGCGACCGGCGGCAATCTGCAGTGCGGCAAGCAGTACGCTTACCGCGTGCTGTATGAGTGGGTCGACGCGACGGGGGCGGTCGAGCGTTCGCAGCCGAGCGACGTCGCGATCGTCACCACCCCCGGTACGGCCGGCACGAGCACGGGCCAGGTGGTGTTCAGGGCGCCGTGCCTCACGATCACGACGAAGCAGGACAACGATTCCGTCGTGGCGGTCTCAAACGGCGTGCGCCTCGTCGTCTATCGTGCTGGCCCGCTCGACGTTGATCCGTTTACGTTCTACCGCGTCCATTCCGACAACGAGACGCCGAAGAACAGCGTAACGAGCCCCTTCATCACCATCACGGACACGGCGGCCGACTTCGCGGCGAGCGTGCCGCTTGGAACGCCGAAGGTCCAACCGGATCGCCTCTACACGCTCGGCGGCGTGCTGCCGAACGTGATGCCCGCGGGGTTCACGTCGGTCGCGACGTACAGGAATCGCTCGTGGATCGCGTACGGCAATACGGTCAGCTATTCGAAGGCGTTCGTCGCCGGCGAGGCCATCTCGTTCACCGACGCGTTCGAGGTACCGCTCGACGACGACGAGAGCATCACCGCGCTCTGGGCGCTCGACGACGCCTTGTACATCGCGACGCCACGTCGAATCTACGTGTTGCAGGGCGACGGTCCCAATGACGCCGGTGGTGCGAACGATCTGGGCACCCCGAACCGAGTGGCCACGGATTACGGCGTGGTGGACCAGCGATCGGTGGTCAATACGCCGATGGGCACGATGTTCCAGTCGGCGGTCGGGCTTACGCTCATGACGCGCGGGCGCTCGGTGAGTCCCGAGCCGGTTGGAGCACGGGTGCGCGATCTCCTGGCCGCGTTCCCGGAGGTCACAAGCGCTTGCCTGCATCCCAAGGGGCGCTACGTCACGTTCTGCGTGCGCCACCCGGTGCCCGATGCGTCGGGCGTGCTGCGCGGCGTGCGGCTCGTCTACGACTACGCGACGGATCGCTGGTCGTACGATGCGATGTTCTCGGAGCTCAACGCCGATACGCCCCAATCGGCATCGTTGGCACTCCACAATGAGGTAGCATCGCGCGGTCGCGTCTACTTCTTGCGCCCGGACATTGGTACGCAAACGCTGTTCCTCGAGTCGCAAAACTACCTCGATGATGGCACGTGGACGCAAATGGCTCTGACCCTCGCCGAGGTGCACCCCGCGGGGCTGCAGGGATACGTGGGCTTCAAGAAGTGGACGCTATTGGCCGAGCGATTCACGCCGAATTCGCTCACGCTATCGTGGTTCAAGGACTACGAGTCGAGCGCATTCGACACGTTCTCGTGGAGCGGCCCCGATGCGCAGGTGATGAACAATGTATCGGTGCACAAGGCGATGTCGATGCGCTTGCGCATCGCGGATGCTCCACCCGATGGCGCCCCTGTCGGTACGGGGCGTGGAGCGGCGTTCATTGGTTTGGCGGTGGAGGTGGATCCCTTGGACAACAAGACGATTCGCCTTCCGGCGATTCAGAAAGGATGATGACGATGTCCGATATCTGGGGCGAGACGCTGGATTACGGCGAGTCGATGGGCGAAACGCTCGACGACGAGGACGAGCCGAGCGAAACCCTCGGCGAATCGCTCGACCACGGGACTGCCGGCGAGACACTCGACGACGACATGGCACGCGCCGACGGCGGGCTCGCGCCCGACGAGCGGCCTCGATACCCCAGTCCCACGCCCGGGGCGACACCGTCCGTACAGGGCATCGCATCGACCGGGCAGGTAGTCACGCCGGGCAATCCTTCCCGGTATCAGGCGCCTAGGCCCGGTACCGATAAGCGTGACCTGAAGTACATCTACAACCCGGACGCCTACCAATATGGCGGCAAAGCTGGCCTCGCCGAGAGCGAGGCGGCCCGTTACGGCGGCTATGCGCAGGAGGCCCGCACGCAGCGAGGCGCCTTCGCTGAGCAGTACGGGCAAGCTATGCAACAAGCGCAGCAGGCCCGCGCGCAGCAGATGCAGGGACTTCAGTACCTGCAGAACCAAATTGCGGGTACGGGACCGAGCGTCGCGCAGCAACAGATGCTCCAGGGGCTCACGGCGGCGCAGCAGCAGCAAGCATCGATTGCAGCGTCCGCGCGGGGCGGTGGTGCGAATCTCGCGGCTGCACAAGCGGCATCGGCGAATGCGGCCGCCGGCCTGCAACAGAACGCCGTCCAGCAAGGCGCGCTTCTGCGGGCGCAGGAGCAGCTTGCAGCAATGGGGCAGTATGGGCAATTGGCCGGCGCCCTTCGCGGTGGCGACTACCAGGCCGCGCAGCTCCAGGCGGCGCAGCAGGAGGCCGCGGCTGGGCAGCAGAGTGAGTACGAGCGAATGCAACAACAGCTCTACACGATGCAACACGGGTTGATGCAGGCGGGAGAAGAGCAGAACCTCACGCGCGAAGCCGCCGAGCGAGGGTGGACACTCGCGAACCGTCAGCAGTCACATGAGGAGACGAAGACGTGGCTTGGCACGGCGGCCTCCGTCGCAGGATCAGTCCTTGGAGCGCTCATTAAGTCGGACGCGCGCGCAAAGAAGGAGATCCGTACGGCGGACGCCGAAATCGACGACGCACTTTCGAGGATGCGGCCATATTCGTTCCAGTACAAGGAAGGCCACGGCGACGCAGGGCCCCAGATCGGTATCCTCGCTCAGGAGCTCGAACGGTCGCGCGCGGGCCGACGCGTCGTCGTGCACGAGCCGGGCTCGGGGCTCCGCATGCTCAGCGTGCCCAAAGCGACGGGCTTCACCCTCGCCGCCGTGGCTCGACTCGGGGAGCGCATTTCGGAGCTCGAGAAAGGGACGAAACATGCCCGCAAGTAGCCAGTTCATCGCCGACGTGCTCAAAGGCATGCCGGATCTCTACAAGCCCCTGGCCACCGAGAACGCGTCGTACACGCCGCCGGTGAGTTCGCAGATGTCGACGCCGGCGCCGGCACCCATCGAGATGCCGCTACCGACACCGAGACCACCTCCTCGTCCCGGTGCCGCGGGATCGCTTGGTGGACCCGGTGCGGATCTGCAGCTCCCGTGGAACCTCGAGTCACCCGGACCGCCGCATGACGCCGGCGGCATGAGCGTGCAGCCGCCGGCGTTGAGCACCCCAAATATGTCCTACGCGAGCCAGGCGCCCACGCCCCCGCCGACCGTGCCGGGCAGTGGTGCGCCGCCGCCACCGGGTGTCGTGATGATGCGCGGCGGGACGACCCCGGCGCGCGAGGTGCCCACCATGGGTGAAACGCAGCTTAAGCTGCTCAACAAGGCCCAGCAAGAACGAGCACACGGTCTCGAGGTCGCCAGCGAGTTCGAGAAGAAGGCCGCCACGCAACAAGCGATGGCGGCGACCGTACGACAAGACGAGGCCGAAGCGCAGATGCGCGCCGCCACACAGGCGCGCGCACTCGAACAGCAACGGCTCGATGCGGCAAACGACGATATGCGCAAAGCTTCCACCGATATCGCCGCGACGAAGGACACCGACTTCTGGGCAGATAATAGCGTTGGAGGAAAGATCGGTATGGCGCTCGCCTTGGGGCTCGGCCAGCTCGGAGCGTCGCTCACGAAAGGGCAGAACAGCGCCATGCAGATCCTGCAATCGCAGATCGATTCGGACATAAAAACCAAGCAAATGAACTTTCAGCGCAAGCTAGCGCTTCGCGACTCCGCTCAGCAGCGATTCAACAATTTGGCAAACCAAATTGGCCTCGACTCAGCGAAGGACGTCTATGCCGCTGCGGCGCGCGAGCGCGTCGCTTCACGTGCCGACCAGATCGCGGCATCGCTCAAGATCCCGGAGATCGACGCCAACGCGGCCAAGTTGAAGGCCTCAATGTCTGCGGATGCCGACGAGTTTCGTGCAAAGGCTGCCCTGAAGTACGTGGCGGCCCAGAAGACGGCGCCGCAGTACATGATCCCAGGCAATCCGGTTCCCGTGAGCGGGCCGACAGCGTTCGCCGCATTGGAGAAGCGGGGGGAACAGGCGAGCGAGCAGCAGAATCGACTCGACGTCGCGTCGATGAAAGATGGAGCCAGGACGGACGAGGGGACGAAGCTCATCGCGCAGGAGTATCAGCGAGCCAAAATTCCCGAGCGGCTCGCGGCGCTCGATGCCGCCGCGCAATCGATGGTTCCCTCGGCGCAGAATCCCGATGCGCAAGCGGGTATTGGCATCACCGGGCGCACCGTCCGTGGTGCTCTTGGAGATCTCGGGTACACGACCGTTTACGGATCGGAGGCCGGCAAGCGTGAGCAAAATTGGGACAAGGTGAAGGCGGGCATCAGGAACGCCATCACCGGTGCTGGCATGAGCGATGAGGAGCGAGAGCGCCTCGATGCGATGCTCGACGGCGCTGGAACCCCGGAGGCGCGCGCGAACACCATCGCCGTAATGCGAAGTGAACTCCAGGCCCAGGCCAATGCCATCCACGCGGGAGCCGGGCCAGAAGCTACGGAGCGGTTCTTGTCGAACCTACAACGCGTCACCCCATCGAAAATCCAGACCACGCCGGTGAAACGCTGATGCCGGAGCCCACAACGCCGCAAGTTCAGGTCTACGATCCCAGCGGCCAGCTTGTATCGATCGCCGCGTCCGATCTCGCAGAGGCGCAGGCTCAGGGCTACCAGCCCGCCCCGAGCGACCCGCAATCGGGGGGGCTGCTAGGAGCGATCCAAGCCGGTGCGCGCGGCGCGCTGCGCGGCGAAACAGCCGGCTTCGGTGATACCATCGAAGTCGGCGGGCGGCGGCTGCTCGGTAAGGTGCTCGGAAACCCCGAGTGGGGCGAGCGCTCGGCTCAGGACTTCATCGACGAGGGCAAACGGCTGGAAGCGGAGCATCCCACGGCGTCGGCCATCGGCGAGGCGGGCGGGATGGTGGTGGGCTCGCTCGCGACGGGAGGTGTCGCCGGCGAACTCGGGGCGGCGGCGCGTGGCGGCTCCGCGCTCGCTCGAGCGGGACAGGTGGCCACGCGGTTTTCGCCAATCGGCGTCGTCGAAGGAGCGGGCGAGGCGGCCGGCGCGCTGGCCCGCGCGACTCTCGGGAGATTGGCAACGCGCGGCGCCTTGGGGCGCGCTGTTGCCGCTGGGGCCGAACTCGGCGCGCGGGGTGCTGCCGAGACGAGCTTCTACTCGGCGGCGCGCGAGCTGAACGAAGAGCTGCTCTCGGCATCGCCCGAGCTCTCCGCGGAAAAGATCTTCGCGGCGGCCGCCGATGGAGCGGAGGGCGGCGCGCTGCTGGGCGGGGGGCTCGGCGCGGCCACGTCGCTTGCGCGCAGCGGTGCTCGCGGCGTGTCGACGCTGGCGGCTCAGGTCATCGAGCGAAACGCCGACAAGCTCGAAGGGATGGCTAACGAACAGCGTTGGCGGACGTTGGACCCGCTCAAGAAATACACGCAAGAAGCCCTCGCGCGCGTGCCAGGCGGCACCGAGGGTGTCGGCCAGGTCCTCAAAAAATACGACATCACCGGCAACGATCTCGCCCGCGCGACGCGCGAGGGGCATGTAGGGGCCATCTCGGACAAGCTGGATGAGGCGGTGCAGCGTGTCGGAGACCTCCTTGGCGAGCTCCAATCCTCGTCGGAAGGTAAAATGACCTGGGGGCAGGTCGACGACGCGATCGAAAAGGTCATCGCCCCCGTGCGCAAGGAGGCCGGCTACGACGGGGTCGTCTCTTCTCTCGAGAAGTACCGAGCCTCGTTACGTTCGCACCTGTTGGGAGAAGAGGCCGAAGCGGCGGCCGCGTCAAGGGTCACGTTTGGCGGGTCTCTTCAGGACGCTGCGCGTGAACTCAAGGCGAACATGCCCTATCCCAAGGACGTGTCCGAAGTCGCGAATGCCGTCTTCCGCGGCAAGGTCCCGGATGCACGTTCGTGGGAACGAATGTGGGAGCCCCCGCCCGGCTATCGCAGCTCGATTCGCAAGTTCACCGCCCTCGACGGCGAGCTCGGGGTTGAGGGGGCGATTCTCAACAGCGAAGGAAAGCAGGTCGGCGAATTCGAGCGAACGTTCAAGCGCACGGACAAGGGCCTCACCGTCCACCATGACCTACTCGAGCTCGACAAGTCCGTTCACGGGCAGGGCATCGCAGATTCGATTCATCGCTCGTCGGCGGAAGCCTATCGCGATCTCGGCATCTCGCGCGTGACATCGTCCACGCACACGCCCGTCGCCAAGTATACGCAAGCCAAATACGGATTCTCGTGGCCCGAGTCGCGCGGTCCAGAAATGCAGGCGCAGCTCCGTGAATACCTTCTCAGCCGGAGGGTGCCTCCCGCGGAAGCCGAAGCCATGGCCAGCGCGGCATTGGAAGGCGCACCCGATGTCGCGCGATTGGAATACAAGGGACGCCCGATTGGGAAGAACTTCCTTTTCCAGGTCCCCAGCTACGACGCGCGCATCGCCATCGAGCCGCGGCCGAGCCTGGACTCGGTGCCCATCACCATCCAAGACGCACTCGCCCAGCGGAAGGCGCTCGACCGCCTCGTGTACCAGGAGACGAAGGCGCTCGACCCGAACACGCGCGTCGCGATGCTGCGCGACATTCGCCGCGGGCTCGAGGACAAGATCATGACGGCCTTTGACGAGGCGGCGACGGCTGCGGGCACACCGGAGGCATCCGCAAAGCTGCGCGAACTCAAACGCGATTACCAAGCCCTATCGCTCGCTCAACGCGCTGCCGACGATTCGACGGCGCGCATGCAGACGAACCGCAACTTGTCGCCGTCGGATTACCTCGCCGGCATCATGGGGGGCGGTGTGCCGGGCGGATTGCTCCTGGGCAGCATCAATCACTTCGGGCGAGCTCGGGGCAATGCCATCGCTGCAGCCGCGTTGGACAAGGCCGCAGCGTTCGTTCGGGCACGCCGGGCGATCAAGACGGTCGACGAGCAGATCGAGAAGAGCGCACGTGCGATCGTGCTCGGGCCGACCGAGCATCCCTATCGCTCGCTGCCCGCGGCCACGCCGCGGTCGCTGCGGGAGCGGTACGAGGAGGCCAAAAAGTTCGTCGCGTCTCTCGCCGAGAATCAGCGCGCGCTCGTCGAGCGGGCGGGCGCGACCAACGAGCACATGCCGAAGATCTCAGCTGCACTCGGGGCTGCGACGGTGCGCGCCGCGGCGTTCACGATGAACGCTGCCCCCTCGCCGCTCAATCAGCGGCCAACGTTAGGGCGCGATCTGCCCGAACGCGCCTCCGCGGTTGACATGAAGAAGTTCGTCGAGGTCGCGGGGGTCGCGCGCAATCCTCTCGCTGCGCTGAGGAGCATCGAACGCGGGCGGATGACGCTGGCTCAATCGCAAGCGCTGCGCATCGTCTCGCCGGAGGTTTTCGCGCAACTCCAGCGGCAGGCGCTCGAAGTGGTGCTCGATCGGCAGGCCGCGGGCGATCCGCTCGCGTTCGCAGCACGCCAGCGTTTGCATGTGCTTCTCGGTGTCGCGACCGACCCATCACACGACCCGAAGATGGCCGAGCAGCTGCAGCAGAATCTCGCCGGTCCCAACGCCAGCACCGAGCCGCCGGCGCCCAAACCGCGACGGCCCCTCGAGCTCGCCGACGAAACCACGCCACTGGATAGAATGGAGGCTGCATGAACGAGTCCCAATTGCACTACGCGAACCGACTGCCACCGCGACGCGGGCAGGGGGCTGTCAACGGCCACCGAAAACTGACCCATCTCGGCCATCAAAAACTGACCCACCCCGCCGCGATGGGGGGCACTCACCGCGTGAGCGCCGGCACCTCCTGGGTCGCTTTGGGTTTGCTCTCGTCAGATCTTGAATCTGTCTTTTTGGTGGCCGCGGCCGGGACACGGTCTCCCGGACCGCGAGTGACGAGGACCTCCGCATGCTGGGCCAGACGGTCCAGGAGTGCGGCCGTCAGCTTGTCGTCGACGAAGACCCGGTTCCATTCACTAAAAGCCAGATTCGATGTGATCACCGTTGCGCACCGTTCGTGCCGGGTGGACAAGACGTCGAAGAGCAGCTCTCCGCCGGCTTTTTCAAACGGTACAAAGCCAAGTTCGTCCACCACCAAGAGTGAAACCCTTCGCAGTCGCTCTTGCAGGCGAGAAAGAGCCCGTGCATCCCGGGCCTCGGTCAGTGCCCGGACCAAGTCGGAGGCGCGGTAAAAGAGCACGTGGTGACCGCGCTTGATGGCCTCGATGGCGAGCGCGATGGCCAAGTGCGTTTTTCCGGTGCCCACGGGGCCCAAGATCACGATGTTGCGCGCCGTCGGAATCCAGGCACCACGAGCCAAGTCTTCGACGCGGGCGCGTTCGAGACCGTGTGGCCTCCGCCAATCGAATTGCGACATCGTTTTTTGTACGGGCAGACGAGCCGCTCGCATGCGGCGCCCAATCGCGTGCTCGGCGCGGACCGCGAGCTCGGCGTCGAGCAACGCCCGCAAGTACTGCAACGGTGACCAGCCTTCGGCCAGCGATTGACGTCCCAGCGTTTCGCACTCTCGTGCGACGGTCGGTAGCTTGAGTACGCGCGTATGGGCGCGTACGGCGGCCAAGAGCACGTCGTCGGTGCTCATGCCGACGCCCTCTCGAGAAGCACGTCGTAGCGCGATAGGTCGGGCGTCTCGACCGCGTATTCCGATAATGCCAGCGGGACAGCGGCGAGGGTTTCGGTGCGCCTTGTGCGTTGCAGAAAGGGCACCAGCGTACCGCACGCAAGGGCGGTGATGATGGCTTGCTTGACCCGACCGACTCCCTCGCGGTCAGCGCGCTCCAACCACGGAGCCAGTCTTCGTGCAGCTTCGATCAGGTCGGGCGAATACCGATTGCAAAGCGTCTCCCAGAGCTCGGGCCATGGTGAGCCGAATTGTACCACCAACTCGTGAGCGACCTGGCGCAGAGCTTGTGGCTTGCGCGATAGTGGCAGTAGCAAATGCCGATAGTCGATACTTCGGCCACCGAAGGCGACGCGAGGATGGCAGATGGTCTCGTCGCCTTTGGCAAAGGTGACGGTGTCGATGCCCAGGAACAGGTCGACCATCTGACCGCACCACCGACTGGGCACCGAGTAGTGAGCGCCCGCGACGAGGTAGCTGGCGTGGTGGCGAAGCTGCACGGTGCGTACCTGGCGGCCGTCAAAAGGCGCTGGGAGAGGCCGCAGCGCGCTGCGCTCACGGGCCCAGGCCTCGACGTACATCGGATTGCGTGAATGCTGGGCATCGAGGCGTGCTTGCAAAGCCGAGGTCATGGCCGCAAGTGATTTACCGCGCGGAATGGGCACCAAATGCTGGCGACGTATGTGTCCTCCGCGGCGCTCGACTCCTCCCTTGTCGTGGCCTTCGCCGGGGCGGCAAAAACGCGGCTCGAAGGCGTAGTGGGCGCAAAGCGCGGCGAATCGGGGCCGAAGCAGCCGTGGCGCCCCGACGAGGATCTTGGCCACGGCCGCGCTCAAGTTGTCATAGGCCACGGCGGCCACCACCCCCGCGAAGTAGGTAAACGCCGCAACGTGAGCCGCTAAGAACCAAGTGGCGTCTTGTTGCGCGCAGAGCATGGCGAAGTCGCGCCCTGAGTGCATCAAGCGCATCACGAACATCCACGCCTTCTGGCGAATCCCCGAGGGCTCGACCCACACTTCGAAAAAATCCACCTGTGCGAGCTCGCCGGGCGTGTACACCAGAGGAACAGTCACCTCACGCTCACCGCTCCGGAATTCGGCCACCAATCGCCGCACGGTGCGCTCGCTCGCCGTGTGCCCGTTTTCACGCAATAGCTCCCACAGCCGCTTGGCCGTCAGCCGCTGTTTGCCCGCCGTAAAGGATCGGCGCGCTCGCCAGATAGCCGCGGCCGCCGTGGCCACCTCGTCGCGCACCGGGCTTGGTCGGACCTGTTTTTCTGGCCTTGGAACCGGAATCTTGTTGGCCCTCACGTATCGCCGAATCGTGTTTCGCGACAATCCGAGCTCCCGCGCCACTTCTCGAATCGGAACCCCTTCGCTCGCCACCTTGTGTCGAATCACTGCCACCACGTCCATCGGCACCATCCCCGGACGACGACTCCATCGCCCGCTCGCCTGTCCACCCCTTTCAGGGGTGGGTCAATTTTCCCTGGCCGAAACTGCTCCCCCCCGCGCTCCGCCGGGTGGGTCAATTTCTGGTGGCCGTCGTGGGTCAATTTAACGTGGCCGCGTACAGGGGCGGCCGTCGCCGTCGACACGACGGCGCGCGTCTACGATCTCGCCGTACTTCCGTGGCTCGGCCAACGGTGGCGTGCGAACGTCGACGAATCGCTGTTCATCGACTTGCAAAACGACGGTGTCGCGACGATTTATTTCTACTTCGCTGCGGCTTCGGGCCCCGCGGTGAATCCCGTGCCGCCACCGGCGGATCTCGATAATTCGGCCATCCTCGCGGCGGGCTCGCCGCTGTCGCTCAATGCCGCGGTGCCGCTCGCCCTGCCCGCCGGAGCGAAGTACCGTTACGAGATCAAGCGCGACATCGACCGGTACCTCGTGGTGAAAGGCGCCGCGCCGTCGACGATGCGCATCTTCCCATCGTCGAAGTCGACGATGCAAGCGCAGTAGCTCGAGTCCGCGCTAGCGCGCGCGAGCCAGGAGCCCCATCGTGACCCACACGACGAACGAAACGAAGGGCATCCCGACGAAGAAGACGGCTAGCGCAGTGACGGGCTCGTTCACGATGAACGAGCAGCCCGCGAATAGGACAGCGATCGAGCCAGCGAGGATGGCGAACATTCTTCGCCTGTTGGGCCTTGTCGTCACGGGCGCGGCGAGACGCGGCGCGGGCCGCTCGACAATTGGCTCCTCGACGACGGCGTCGGAGGCTGGCCGCGCGACAACGACGGCGGCCGAGGGGGTCAATCGCCAAATCGGTCGCCCCGACTTGCGTGTTCTCATCCCGCAGCGCGAGCACCAGCGTGCATCACCGCGATTCCGGTGTCCGCACGAGCAGTCCACACACCGGACAACGCGTGCGCCTCTCTCCATCATTGGATAAGGACTCTGCAAAATCCGTGGTGCTGCGAGACCTTGGGCGCATCGAGATCCAGCATTCCCAGATGCCGAGACATTACGGAAATAAAGCCTTCGTCCCCAACGATCCATGCGAATACAGTTGTCAGGATGGGGTTTCCGGACTTGGTGAGTTCTAGAAAGGACGTTGTGTCTGCGCCTGTGAGAACAGTGACACCCGCTGCCCCAAAATTCCCGAGCTCGCGTGCAGAATGCTTCTTGTGGTCGATTTGATCGAATGTGAACGCGAATGATTCACTTGTCGCTTCGGCGCGGCCTCCCTCACCGAGGGTAGTCGAAACCAAGAAGTCGCAGCGCAACGAACGCGCAGCGTGCAAGGCGGCCGGCGCATACCGAGGCGGTCGGGCCGTGGGGTTCGCTACAAGGGTCGGCTTCGGCGCGTCATCGGCCACCGCAACCATCGGTAGTTGTGGCATCTGTCGGGACACGTACGGTTCCAGCGGTGGCTCGGGAGCCTTCGGGGCAGCGGCGGCCGTGCTCTCTACGGGGGGCGACGGCGACTTCGGTGGCTCCTTCGCGACTTCCACGCAGCCGCAAAGCATCGTCGCGAGTAGGGTGCCAGCGATCCACGAACGACCTTCCCCCATGAGCACGAGGCTGCCATGTGGAGGCGAGCACGGCATGTAAAATCGCAGCTCTACCTCTTCGTTTTCTTCTTCACCACCCGCCGCGTCCTCGGGCGGGTGCCGTCCGCGAGGACGCTGGCGAACATGAGCGCGAGCGCGTCGTCATCCCAATCGGCATCGGGCATCAGGACCGCGCGCGCGAGGCCGTAACCCCACGCCGTCGACAAGACCATGCATAACAACGCTATCGGAGTAACATCCCGGCGCACGCGACCCCGCGCCTGCAGGTCTTCGACGAGGTTGCAGAAGCGCGGGTAAGCCCCTCGCCTCGCGGCGAGCACGCGGGCGAACGTCTGGGGACGCAGAATCGCCTCCTGCAGCACGGGTTTCACGCGCGGCGCGTTCGTGCGCACGAATTGGGCGTAGTTCGTGAAATACGTCGTGAGCGGCTTGCGCGCATCCTTCCATGGAAGCGCCAAGATGTCGGAAAAACCTTTCATGGCGCCTGGCGTCACCATTTCGAGAGCGCCAAGCGCGAGCACATCGGCGAACAGATCGTCTTTTGAGGCGTAGTGCGTGAGGAGGGTCTCCTCGCTCAAACGCGCGCGCTTCGCGATCATCGCCATCGTGGCCTTGCCGCGGTACTCCGCGAACACGGCCAGCGCCGCCCGTCGAATCCGCGAGAGCTGTTTTTGCTCCTTCGTCTCAGCCATGCCACTTAGACGATGACATAAAAACATCCATCTTCACGGCCGATCGCGGGCTCGCTCACGGCGGCGCCCGCCGTGAATCGCAAGAACCTGTTGCGAGTGAAGGAGTTGCGTCCAAACCTGCACGGTTGGATCAACGCCCCAACCCGCAACGAGATCGACAACCTCGCGCGTTACCGCCTCTCGTTGGTCCGCAGAGAGGCGGTGGTCCCATGGCAAGCGCGCCACCGCAATCGTCAAATTTGTAGGTTCGGATTGAGTGCCCTCGGGCATCTCGCATGCGTCAGCATAGCGCTCACGCAACTTTTCTTCGCTCGTGCCGAGGTACCCCAAAATGGCGTCCAGCACCGCCCTCGACCCCCCTTTGCGGTGCAGTGCCTGATTCACCGTAAATGGTGAAATCCTAAGGGCTTCTGCCACTCTCTTCTGCGTCCGCAGATCTTTTTTTAGATCGCTCAACGCTGCCCAAACGACACGCCGCAGCTCTGGGGAAAGTTGCGCAATCGCCATGGGGACCCTCGAGGGTACGGCCAAATTTTTTGCGAAACAACTTTGCCTAGGTTTTTCAAAAAATTTGGTAAAAATTTGGTCATCAATTGACAACGCATGTTGCCCGGCGAAGATATGTGCCATGCACGATGAAGCGGGAAAAAGGCCGTTGCTTTAGCGTGCCCAGCAATGTCGGGGTGGTCGTCAAATGAGCATCACACAAGAGATCGGCAGGGGTGAGGGAGATGTCATCAAGCTCCACGGTGAATACGTGGCACCAGAGCGCACCGTCGTAGACCGCGACGAGCTGCGAGCGGCGATTGTTCGCGCATGGCGTCATTGCATGCACGAGGACATTCCGTCGTGTGCACTCGCGATCTTGGTGCAGACAACGTGCTCCAAAACGTGCCACTGGAATTGGAACCTGCTGGAGATCCGATCCACGGGGCATGGTCCGCACACGTACCGCGAGACGCTGGTGCCAATGGTTCGGGGGGACGCCGAGCGCGCCGTTGCGCACTCGACGCCCGCTGAACCGTGCGAGTTCGCCGCCGGCTTCGACGAAATCTCGTCGACGTTGATGGTTCGGTACCTGCCTCGCCACCCGTTGACGAGATTCCGGGTCTACGGCTCGCTCGATGAAGCCGCCATCGGACTCGTTTCGTGGCTTCGCGGGCACCACAAGGACGTCATCACGGCGGTGCGCCGTCGCGACGTCGAGGCGTTCACCGTCGCACTGGGCCGCGCGATGTCGACGTGAATGGCGACGGGATACCCGTCCGATCGCGCAGATGCCCTACGAGCTGCTCGATTGCGGCGTAGAGATCTTGCGAGAACGCGTGCAGGCGATGCGGCACGTTGAGCTCCAGCACGTCCACCCAGGACGCCTCGTAGATGCCGAAGTCCTCATGCATGCGGAGCCAGCGACGGCCGCCGCTCTTCTTGTCGTATCGCGCACCGAGCGCGAAAACCGCCCGGAGTCCGATCGTCTCGCGCAGCTCTTTCAGCTCACTCATCGTCCCCCCTCCGCTCATCAGAACGGGACGTCCCCGTCGCCCCCGAAGCCACGTCCGTAGTCGTCGGCGTGCGCGGGCGGCGCGCGCCGCGGTTCGGCAGCTCGTGAAGCCGATTGCCGCCGCGCGGGGGCGGGCGCTTGTTCGGGCTCGTCCGAACTGCGCCGCGCGCCGTTCAGGACAACCTCGCGCGCGTTGACCTCCGTAAAATAGCGCTTCTCTCCCTCCTTCTCGTAGGAGCTCGTGTGCAACGAGCCCTCTACGAAGACGCGGTCACCCTTCGACAGGATCTTGGCAAGCGCTTCGCCGCGCTTACCCCAGACCGAAACGTTCACCCATTCCGTCCGCTCTTGCCGGTGGCTACTCGCGTCCAGGTAGCTCTCGGAGCACGCGATACGCAGCTTGAGCACCGACGTTCCGCTCGGAATCGTTTTCAGCTCGGGATCTCCGGCGAGATTGCCCAACAAGTGCACGCGATTGAATCCATTCATTTTCCTTCTCCCAAGCTCCGAAATTTGTTGAGGATGTCCCTTGTGCAATGCATGCAGATCACGGCGTAAACGCCCGTGAGCTGCACGAGCAGACCAACGATTCGTTTGCCGTCGATCGTCTGGCTCTTGGAGATCTTCTCCTCCTCGAGCGAATCGGTCAGGCACATGGGGCAGATGCTCGTGCACGAAAATTCACCCATGGCCGTCTACCTCCGCCGGCTTCGTTTTCGAGGCCTTCCTTCGCCCGACTCCCGGGCGAAGTTTGGCTGAGAACACCGGGTATCGCGTCGTGCCGATGAGTGGTGCGAGCTCCTCGTCGTTCGCGCCACGCTCGCGGAGCATCTCGAGGGCACGGTGGCCGTTCACCCACGTCGTGCTGCCCTGGTGAGATCGGACCTCCTTGCGTCCATCCGGAAGAGGGATCGGGTGGGTCGCCGCGAACTTCTTGAGCGAGTCGATAACCTCCTCGGCGATCTTCGCCGCAAGCCGCGCGCGTTCCCACACTTCGCCGAGCTGATCGGGCAAGAGCATTTCCAGCGCGGCGCGGTCTTGCTCGAGAGCCGGCAGCATCTCCCGGGCGAAGGCGATCATCGCTGGGCAGTGCGGCCGCGCCGGGCAGTACGTGCACCACGGACCGCGGTGCACCGTCAACGTCTCGCCCGCTGAGTAGCGGGCTTCGGCTTCGCGGATCCGTCGGACGGTGTGGCGGGTCCGGTCGAGCACGTGCTCGAGGTCGAGCGCGTCGAACTCGGCTTCGTCGGTGCGGATCCGCCCGTCCTGGCCGATGAACCAGAGACGCCCGATCGCCCGATCCGCCCCGCGCGCTTTGGCGACCGCGTATGCACCCACGCCGATCTGCAGGTTGTCCTCCGCAGGCGTGAGCTCACTGAAACCGCTTTTCCAGTCACCGGCGGTCGGGGTGCGGTCGACGTGATCCGCATCGACGTCGAGGGTCCCAGCGATCTCATTTGGTGCGAGATTGGTGTAAGCGCGCTCGAGGTTATGCCCCAGGAAGCGCACCGATGCCGTCTCGAGGTCGATTGCGTACGCGCATTCGGCACGCACGTTCATCAACCGGTCGAGCGCTGTCGGCAAGTCGATCGCGGCGCATCTCGCACGCAGTTCGTCATCGGCGATGCGCGCGAGGGCGCGCGACGTAAATGCGGGGTCCGGCGCGACCAGGCGGAGAAAATCATGGATCTCGATGCCGACCTCCGTCCACTCGTGCGTGACGAGCACGCGGGGTAGCACGTGCGACGCGGGGCAGGCTTCCCCGCGCTCGAGCGATGAAAACGTCGGATTCACGCGGCCTTCTCCGAGGCCGCCGTGGCAATGGCCTTGCGGCACTCGATGAACACGGCAACGAGCGCATCGTATTGAGCCTTCGAGATTTTCTTGTCCTCGTAGGCCCGCTTGGCGGGTTTGGACGCATCGACGAGCTCGGGGTCCGTCTTCGCGGCGCGCATCGCGGCCTCCACTGCGTCGACGACGGCAATCGACTCGCGCGCCGGCGAAGGCGGCGGCTCGCTGGCGGGCACCTTGGCGGGGCCCGGCTTCGGCGGAGGCGGGGGCTGGTACTGGGAGTCGTCGCGGGTATCGACTTGCTCGTCGACGCGGGGGATCAAGAGCAAATCGCGAAGGAAGTACCCGAGCGCGAAGGTGCGCGCCGCCGCCTCTGCCTTGTCCTCGGGTCGCCCATTTCCAGGGATCGACGGAACATCGACCGGTGCGAAGTTGAACGACTCTCCGGACGTATGCACCAAGCGATACTGGATTCGGACCCGCGCGTGCGAACCTTCGACCCCCGGAGGCACGAAGCCCCAGCCGAGCGCGAACAGCGCAAGGCCGGCGCTCGAGAGCGCGCGCCCGCCCTCTGCGATGAGGTCTTCCATCGCGGCGTACTGATAGTTGTGGTGCTTGTTCGTGGAGTTCTTCCCGACCGCACGCGCGGCCGTCTGGGCTTTTACGAGCGCGGCGTACAGATTCTTCGTGTCCGTGTCGTTCATCGTCTTTCTCCCCTCTTCAAAGCGGCGGCATCGACGTGTGCGCCGCCGCGCATGGTTTCGATGTGCTCGAACAGATCGTCGAGCTCTCCGTGATGGAATGCCGCGTCGTGCTCCCCCATCACGAGCTCACGGGCGAGCTCAGAGATGAGGTGCGCGTTGTCGATATTCGTATGCCCTTTGGCGCGGTGAAGCAGGAAGGCCGCCGAAACATCCGCGTCAGATGTTGGTTCCGTCTCGTCGGGCTCGAAGCGCTCCTTCCACTGCTCCACGAGAGCGTCGGCATCCTGCGCAGCCTCGAGAGCCGCTCCTGCCGACTTCGCAAACCCGGTCTGCTCGCTCTCGCTCGCGCGGTGGCCCATCAACGCCGCCGACGCGAACTGGGCCCAGATGGGGCCGTCCCCCTCTCGCAGTTTCACGACAGCCCTCGTGCTTCTTCGGCGCTCAATGCTTCACGCGCGAGCGCGGCCGCGTCGTGGACTTCTCCCGTCGCGATCGCGTGCAGGACGTCGCGGTAGAGAATCCGCTCGGCGATGGCCGCGGCAATCTTCGACCCCGCGGTCGCAAAGCTCGCGATCTCGGCCACGCGCCCCGTCACCTCCACGCCGGAGCGCAGATCGAGGCGCACCACGGTACTCGGGTCCACCCACGTCGAGGGCGTACCGTCGCACGGATGCACGCGAATGCGCCCCTCGCCCATCATATCGACGGTCGACGAGACCACCCCCACGAGCTCGGGCCTGACGCGGACGCAATCCCCGGTCTTGATCTTGGGCGCGCTCACGAGAACACCCGCACGCGCGCTTTGCGCACCAGCGCGGCGAAGTCCGCCGCCGCCATCTCCAGCGCGGCGGCCGGGTCGAGCCCCGCCGCGCGCGCAATCAGGCCGATTACCGTGGCAATCGGCACTCCCCTCGAAAAACACCCCAGCACCTTCGGCATGGGCAGAAGAGTGATGACGATTTACATCAGTGTCAATCTACATCACAAAAAATCTACATCGTCTTTCTCGAGCTCATGAGTATCATCCCGACAGCTGCGCCGTGATCAGCGAGACGCTCTCTTCGGCTTCTTCACTGCGACAGCATCGGGGAGGTCGGTGATAGCACCATGAACCTCGACGCCCCCTCGGGTGCGCTGGCCATAGCTGCGCATCGCATTCCGCTCTTCCAACATCGCCCCGAGCAAGATCTCGTGCCAGACCTCGGGCAGTGGATCTTCTTCGATGTGGAACGGCAGCGATCGTGCGAACGCGATGGCCGCCTTCGTGTAGAAACTCGGACGTTCGACAAGCAGCTTTTCCAGGTTGGGGTAGTGGCGAACCGGGATAGCATCCTGAGCGGAATCCGGTGAGCCCGACCCGTCTATCAACCAGGTGATTGAGACACCAAGCTCGTTTGCGATTCGAGCAAGAATCGTGGGGTCCGGGCGCTTCTTTTCACCACTCACGAGGCGGGTTGTATATCCGCTGCTCTGCCCGATCGCACGGTCGAGCTGGTTGTAGCCTATTCCGGCCCGCTCCAATGCTTCCTTGACACGCCCTCCGATGCTCACTCTCGCATCATGCAAACTTACATCACTCGTCGCAACAGATGTAACTTGACACTGATGTAGATTGGCATCACTATCAGGCCATGCCGCTCGTTCTTTCTCGTCGGTCATTGGGGGCGCGCTTCTCGGAAGGATCGCGGCTCCTCTGGGCTGCGCTCGACGTCTACGGCACCCAAGGTGCCTTGACGAAAGTGCTCGGGGCCAAGCCCGGCATGGTGTCGCGTTGGCTTTACGGCGACGTGAAGCCAGGCTGGTACTGGGCTGGGAGGCTCGACACGGTGCTCGGGATCCCGCTTCGCTCGTGGGGCAAGGAGCCGAAGAAGCCGTTCATCCCTCCGGCAGCGCGCGCCGCCTAAGTCTATTCGCATCCCCCTCTGATGGGGCTGGCAGAAAATTCCGCAATTAAACGGGTGTTCAGGGGTGCGTGCATGAAGAACAAGTTCCAAGTCATCGCCGAAGAGATCGCGAGCGCAGCGCACCGCGAGTTTCCAGCCACCGCGCGCGCTCTCGACGCGGTGAGCGCCCTCTACCCGGGCGGGATCGCGCCGGCGCAGATGGTCGACGCCATCGACGTGGTGCGCGTCGTCGACCAGCTCGCGTCCATTGCCCGCAGCGGCAACGAGGGCGATGCCTGGCGCACCGTCGCGACAATCGGTCTGCGCGGAGCCGTGAGGGAGGAACCGGGGTTCCATGTCGCGGTGGCCGCTGCACCGCCGGTCAAGAAGGCAGGCCAGCGATGAGCACGTTCATCTACGTCGCAGCTCCGTACGAGGACGCCTTGCTCGTGAGAGAGGTGCATGCGCGCCTGCGCGCGTGTGGCTGCATCTACACGTCCACGTGGGCCGAGAACGCGCGCGGGGCCGAGAACTTCGCGCTCTCCACGGTCGACGAGCTGCGCGAAATCACGCGGCTCAACGACGATGGCATCGACATGTCCGACGCGATGCTCGTGATCGCGCGTCCGGGCGCCGGCGGCGAGATGTTCGCGGAGGTCCGCTACGCACTCGAGCGGCAGATCCCGGTCTACTGGGTCGGGCGGAGGATTCTCTCCACGTTCCGGCCCGGGGTGACGCTCTGCGAGTCGATCGACGACGCCGTCGCGCGCGTGACGGCGGAGGTTGCAGCATGAACCGCGCACGAGTTGCAGCGCTGCTCCACGAGCTGGTCGACGCGTGGCTCGAGGAGGAGGCTGGTGCCCCTGGGGCTGGGGATGCGCCCAAGCCTCGGCGCGCCCGGCGCATCCCGCCGCCGAGCCAGCCCGTCGACGAGCTGGCTGAGCGACGCGCCAAAAACATCCTCCGTGAATACGGCATCGTCGAGACGAACGACGCGGGGAGCACATGACCGAGATCGACATGACCGGGATCACGCCGCTCCCGAGCGGGAGCTTTCGTCTGCGCATGCAGATCGGAAAAAAGAAGATCGACAAGACGCGCCCGACGCTCGCCGCGGTGCTCGAAATTCGCGATGCGACCCGCCAGCTCCTCGCCTCGGGGAAGATGATTCACGTGAGCGGCTCGAGCATCAAGCAGCTCGGCCCGGCCTTTCTCGCGAGCCGCGGCGGCAACCGGACCGACGACGCCGGCAATTGGGAGCTGCACATCGCGCACGAGGCATTTGCGCAGCGTGCGGCGGCCACCGTCGTTCGCCGCGACGTTCTGGCGTGGCTCGATCGTCTCAAAAGGAAGCTCACGGCGTACAAGTATCGCGAGAACATCGATTTTCTCGGATGGCAAACGCGCAAGCACATGTTGATCTTGCTCCGCCAATTCTTCGCGTGGGCGCTCGATCGCGACATCGTAAACGTGAACCCCTGCATCGGGATCACGGTCAAGCGCGAAGACGGCGACGAGGACGATGGCTACCAGGAAGGCTGGTATCTCGATGGGCAGGAGCAGGGCGACGCGCACACCGCCCTCACGACCATCAAGGGAAAAGACGACGAACAAACCTGGTTCTGGCGCGCGGAGCGGCACATCATCGAGTTCGCGATTGGGACCGGGCTTCGCAAGGGCGAGCAGTTTTGCCTGCACCTTACCGACGTCCATGTCGACGGCGAGAACCCGCACGTGGTCGTGCGCCATGGGTCGTGGGATCCGAAGAAGCAGCGGTACAGGCCGCCGAAGGGTCGCACGGGCGAGAAGAAGACCCGCATCGTTCCGCTCTTTGGGCTCGGGCTCGCCTCTGCGCGCGCGTGGCTCGCGCTCTTGCCCCGATACACCAAGAAGAACCCACACGGGCTCATGTTCCCGAACACCAAAGGCGGCAGGCGGACTAAGCCGCCGACAGTGTGGAACACGTTCGCTGACAAGCTCGGCATCATCCCGCACATCGGGCGGCGCATCTGGTGGCACCTTCTACGACACACCTGCGCGAGCTCCCTCGTCGCCGGATGGTGGGGGACGCGCTGGTCACTCGAGGACGTGTCCAAGTATCTCGGGCACTCGAGCGTGAAGGTCACCGAGCGCTACGCACACCTCACCGTGCACGTGCTCCTCGACGTCGCCAGCCACGCGGAAACGGCGTGGCAGGCTACGTTGACACGGGGTCGTCATTTGCCTCAAAAACATCGAAAAAACGGCCATTTTCCCAGGCCTTCGAAGCCGAATGTCGTCTGTTCGAATCAGACCGGGCGTGCTCAGTCGAACGTGGGGAGAGAGAATTTGGACCAGGGCTTCGATGGGCGCGAAAGCGCCCCGGAGTGCTGGTTTTTGCCGGCGGTGTGCGGCTGAGTGCGCTCTCTACGAAAGGTGGGGAGATACGTGTGGAGTGCATGCGAGCAGCCAATTTCGGGGCTCTTCGACGGCGCCGCTACGACATCGAGCACCTCACGTTCGGCTTCGAAGACCCAGTACGCGGTTTACGATACGGGCCTCGTTGGACCTACTCCGACAGCTTCTTGAGTTCGCGATGAACGCGAGATCGAGAAGCTCCTTCGGCCGGCCCGCGGCCCGTTTCGCCCACTCGAGCCCTTCGAACGTGAGGACCAAGACGTTCAGCCGTTCAAGTCCACCTCCGTCGCGAGCGCATCGAGGTGCTCGTAGGTGCCAAGCCCTGCGACTTTCACCGCGAGGTCGATCGGCCCCAAGTCTGTGTCGAGGGTGAAATTCAGACCGTTTCGTAACGTGGGAACGTCGAGCGTAAACGGGAGCTCTCGTGGCTTTCAAGAGATGCTCGCGATGGTGAAAATGGATTGTCGTACAATCGCACGATATTGATGCGCTCGAAGACTAAGAATAATTGATGTCGATAGGCAACTTTGCGACATGCGGCCGCGGCACCAGTCGTGATAACGATGAGCGGGCGGCGGCGCAGCTGCCGCAGCGGCGATGCTTTGCGGCAACTTGGGCCCGGGTGCCACATTTGGTCCATGGAATAGAACGATGGACTTTCAAAAGTCGAGCGCAAACGGAGGCGATTGATTGAAACCTACATCAGTAGTCCCCATTTTTTGTCGAGGGGCTGTTCGGTCCGGGAGCCTTTAAGATCATCGAAGTCGAATACCGGTTTGCTCAAGCCGGCCATCGAGCGATAGGTGGAGGGCGACTTTGACGGTGAACGACGAGCGGAGGTTGCGCGTGGCCCTTGCGACAATTCACACGCTCATCTGTGGGGAGGAGCCGCCGCCCGGAGGAGCCGAGCCACGAGATCCTTGAGGAAGTCGCGAAGTTCTGCGGGCGTAATTCTCGCGGGCAGAGTCAAGCCATCGGGAATCTCGAGCTCGGAGAGGAGCCACGCCAGCGTCGCCGGTGCAGCCACCGTCCTTGGCAAGAGCCTTCGCCAACGCATCTTCGACTCGATATCCCGCGCGCTCGAGAAACAAGACGTCCACGAGATCGCGCTCCTCGCTTCGAGCCACGAGGGCCGTCAGCTTATTGGCGAGGATTTCATCGGGGGGATCCACGCGCACACCGGCATATTCCGGTTTTTCTGCATGTACCTGTTTTACCTGATCCAAAACGAGGTCGACGACGAGCACCTCGTCGTGCCGCTTCAGTGTGTATCGCTTGAAGCCGGGGGCGTCCTGGCGAACGCTGAGCTCGGCGCCCAAGGCGCGGGCAACATCCTTGATGACGTATGGGCCGCGTTCGAAGGTGGCCATCTCGAGCGCGAAGAGATCGAGATCGTCGGTCGTGCGATGGTGCAGGTGGTAGCCCGTGAGCGCTGCGCCGCCGGTCAGGAAGAACTCTCGCTCGCGCTCAAAAAAAGCTTTGAGGACGTCGCGCTGCAAAGGGGAAAGATCGCTATGCGGCTCCAAGGATTCCTAGTTCTCGCCAACCGCGAATGAGAAATTCCCAGAATACCCGGCGGCGTCCAAGACGGCGTCCAAGAAGGGGTAGCGCGCGCTCCACATCCTCGGGGGTGACGAACACCCAAACATCCAAGTCGCGAGCCTCGCGGAGCATTTTTCCGAGGAGACGAAGCCGCTCTGAGGGAGGGCCGTTCCGAAGGATTTGGTGGAGCTCGCCGATGGAAACGTCCTCGTCCCAAAAGAAGTATGGGCGGAAGGAGTCGCTGTTCATATCCGTGGTCATCGGGCGCACGTTTCGAGCTCTCTCCGAATGAGTCTAGCGGCATTGACCGTCGGGTCCAAGCTTGCCGGTCGGGCGTTGAACCATTGTCCTGAGGTATGGGGACAGAGGGGCTCTTCCCTGAGAGCACCAAAATCCCCCAACCATGTGCACTCTGCACACATCTCTGCGTCTTTGTGAAGAGCGCCCTCAGCCGCACAACGCCTGCAAATCCCAGCTCTTCGGGCGCTTTCGCGCTCATCGAAGCCCTAGTTCAAATCCCCCTCTTTCCGTCCGACTGAGCACCCTCAGTCGTAGTGAAAGAGGATGTTTTCTTAAGACTTTCTCGGCTGGAGGCAACACCGGCTCTCAAGAATTCTCACACACGAGACTACAAAGAAAAGGGGGGTTCGGCATCGACTGGTCGAAACCGGCGGTGTGACCAAGGGCCCCTTGGTCGAAGCGGTCACCATCCGCGTAGATCTGGGGGCTACATGCCTCAGGGCCATCTGGGCCTCCCGGCGAGCGAATTCTGGTAGCTGGGCGATGGCGAGCAACCGGGCCTGCTTCGTGCTCGGCCGCTGGGATGTTCTTAAGAACGCCGCGTGGCTTGTTCTTAAGGATCCGATTCCGAAGGACCCGGGGAGCCGTTCCAAGCCGACGCGGGGCTCAATCCGACATGACGCAGGGCCCGGAGCGTAGCCAACCGGAATGCTTCGACGAAACGAGTTGATCTCTGAGGATGACCAACGAATTCTTCGAGAATTTCTGGATCGGCTGGATTATGCAGTGTTAGTCCTTCTCGATCAGGGGGATGCGGAGGAAGCGTTTGCTGGCGGTACACTCGAGGCTTGAACGTCAAGCAACGGTGCGAAATCGGGACGGTATCCCGCGGGTGCGGAGAGAGGGAACGCAAAGATCGCGTCCGGTGATCGAGCTCGTCTTTCTCGTATGCGGCTACCGTACCGTCGATGCCTCGTAGTCAATAAAACATCCCGAGGCGTCTCGGGCGGCGTGGTGCTCGTCGCGGAGGCCAGGGCGGAACGCCCGACCTCCGCTCCCGAGCTCTGGAGTCGAAGCATCGATCGCGGGCTTGAGACGCGCGCGGTACGATTCACCCTCGACGACGAAGTCGTAGGCCGAGTTCTTGAATCGATCGACGGCGCTCTGCGCGAGGAGTACCTCGTCGAACATCGCGAGCCACTCCGCCGTGTCGCGGTTGGAAGTGACGATCATCGACGCGCGACCCGTGCGTTCGAGGAACAGTTGATAGACATCCTTGCTCTCCTCTTTCGACATCGGTTCGAGAGCGAAGTCATCGAGGATCAAGAGATCGACTGTCGCGAGAGCCGTCATCTGTGCATCGCGTGAGTTGTCGAAGCGGCTTTGACGAAGACGGCAGAGCGTCTCGTCGGCACGCGCGAACGTCACGTTGGATCGTGCCGGCATGCGAGGTGACCCAGTGCGTTCGCGACGAAGGTCTTGCCGACGCCGACCGGACCGAGAATGCAAATGTGGCGGTGCGCCTCGAGGAATCGGAGGCTTGCGAGCTCCGAGAGTACGCGCTTGTCGAAGGAGACTTTCGCACCCTTGTCCCAATGTTCGAGACGCATCGTTGGATCAAAGCCTGCGGCGGGAGATCAAGCACGTAGCAGCCGTCGACACGAGCCGTGATGGGCCGCGCTCGGCAGAGCGATGCGTCACGGCGACGGAACCGGAGTCTGGTGCGGCTGCCGGTTTCGCCACCGTGCCCGAGCTCGAGCAACGTGGACGGCGCAGGCGGATAGATCACTGGTCTCCGGAGCCATAGGTCGCAGCTTCCAATCCTGCCGGCGCGCAACTCACTCATGTTGGATATTCTGCGTTCTTTCGGCCTGTGCGTACTTCGCCACGAGCTTCTCCAGCTCCTCGTCCGAAGGCTCGAGATCCTTCGAAATCTCCGTGACGTGGAGAAGCGGATCGAGCTGACGCACGTACGCTTGGACCGCGGAAAGCCACGCTTTGTCCCGCGCCGTCCTCTTCTCGTCCGGCAGCGCCGTCTCGTAGGCTGCCACGAACGACATCAACCGTTTCGCGCCCTCCCAATCCGCCGCCATGCGCTCGAGGTCTTCCGCAAGCCATCTGCGATACCACTGCAGCCGCTCACTTCTTAGGCGTCGACGCTCCGCGGCCCGCCACTCCTCTTGTTGGCGTTTGGCTTCCCTCAGCTCGTGCGTTCCCAGTTCCGCAGCCAGCTCGGTGGCGAGAACGAGATGCCCGAGCTGGTCGTCGATGCGCCGCAACTTCGTGTCCGATACGCTCTTTCGTCCCGTGTAATTGTAGTGTGTTCGAGCGATCCGAAGGGCGAGCTCTCCGTTGGCGAAGTACTCGTACTTGGGAAAGTTGCTCCACCCCCACTTTTCTTTCTGTTGTTTCTCCTCTTTCGTGAGCTCGTGCGGCTTGCGATCAAGCTTCTCTTCGAGCTCGATCGTGAAGTCGTATTCGAAGACGAACGCGAGCATATCGGGCCGCCCACTGTCACCACGCGGCTTCACTTCGACACGATGGCCCCGCGCCTCGAGCGCTTTGACGAAAGCATCGAGGACGAGGAGTGCGCGCGCGACGCGTCCCTTGGTGACACTGAACTCTGGGCCCCACGGGTTCTCAACGACGAGGCGTCCGAGCTTGTCGGGCTTCGCATCCTTGAACGCGGATGCCAGCCATTGCACGGCGGGATGTGGGTCAGTCAGTTGCTCCGCGACGACAACCATCGGCGGTTCGATCTTGGAACCAGCCGCGGCACCCTCCGCTATTTTACGGAAGACGATCGGCTCGGTGTTCGAGCTCTTGAGGAGCTTTGCGCGCGCGGGCTTCTGACCTGCAGCGAGTTGCGCCCAGTACCCTCGTCCAGGGGTGGGCACGTCGTAACGACGGCACGTCTTGGATAAGGCAACATCAGACACTCCGAATCGGTCGGCCAGCCTGCTCATAGGGGTCGACCACACGAGGTCGAATAGTTCTTCGCGGGTGAGACGAACCAGCTCATCGCTCATGCGGCCGAGCATACCGGAAAAGCCCGCTCGTCCTATGTCGGGTGGCCGCCGCGGATTCGAATCCCGCCCTACTCCCTCTCGAGCAGCTTGGCAGACACATGATTTTCAATCAGGCACCTTGTCTGAAGTTCCATTCTTCCTGGCCACCCCGAGCTCGAGCCAGCACCAGGTGATGCGCCACAGGCGATGCCTCTCCACTGTGGCGCCGCGGGTCTCGAGCTTGTGCACCGGGTTTGGGAGCGCTCCCCGCCGCCGCGTTCTCGTTCATCATCGTCAGGACGCTGGGGTGCAGGCCCTACGCCGATAGTCCGGCCTTTGTCCGCACCGAATTCGATCCGCGTGAGGCGGAATCTCCCTTCGATGTATCGTCGACGCGGAAGGGGCTATCGACCGCGCCGCCAAATTCGATGCGGACATTCGTCAGAAAAATTGCCCGTATCGGCGAATCTCTTACGTGGACGTTGGCCAATCGCGTCGTACGATTCGCCATGCACGGCGGCCGGCATCTTCGCACAAAGCCTCAGCCCCCGGTTTCGAGTCTCCTGCCATCGCCCAAACCCGCGCCAAAGCGAAGGCCGCTCGACGTCGAGATGCCTTGGTATCCGGACAGTTGTCGAGGAAGGCCAACGCGCAAGCTCATCTACGTTCCCACCCTCCGCCTGCGCGCGTCACGAGTCTTCGTGCTTCGCGCCCTGGTCTTTGAACTCCCACGGAGAAACGCCCGCGCCGCTTCGCCCGGCGGCCCTCCCCGGTCGACGGCAACCGTGCGCGATGGGCCACTTCTTCGTTGTACTGGCCGACCAAGACCATATCTTCTTCGAGTACCAACCGAAACACACGAGCGATGCGGTTTGCGCGCTCCCTATGTCATCTCGCACCAGGTCCGCTGCCACGGACCAGGAGAGCTCTCGCGGGCCTGGAGCGAGATACGAGGCAACCTTCCCGCGCCGGGGTCGATATCCAGAGCATGAACGTTATGGGCAGCGCGCCACGCATTCTTGCGGCGGCGGCAGGTTCCTTTCTGATCGCAGCAGGATTCCAGTGTGGCACGGCCGACGGCGGCAGCGCAGAAAAAGGAGTCGTCGTCCACTCACTGGATCTCACCCACTACGACCCCGCTCACACGCCGCCGAGTCTGAGCATCGCCAACGAGACGCTGGTGCTGCCGCTCAGGCCGGGCGCGCCGAGCCGCGCGCTATCGAGGGCCGAGCCCGGCGACCTCCAGGTCCCCTATACACGAGCCGGCTGCTGGACCCCCGATCCGCAGGAGACGCTCGCGCGCGTATCCGTACCCGTGCAGACTCCCATCAAGCTGCTCAGCATCAACATCGATCAGGAGCTGAGCCCAGGGAACAGCAGCACGCTGCAGGAGCTGGCGAAGCAGACCTGCCTGACCTATCGCACGGCGGCGGGGAGCTGGGAGCCGCTCATCGCGCCCACCACCATCACGGTGGGGGCGGATGGGGTGCGAGCTGAGTTCACGTCGCCGGCCGTTGAGACGGACGCGTTTGCGATCTTCCTGCCAACGTACACCAACGTGAAGCGGATTACGTACACGGTGGTCGAGCCCGTGAGATAGTCGCTCCCGGCATCGAGATGCCTCCCGCGCGGAGCGTGAGTTTGGCTGGTCCAGTGCTGCCGCGGGCTCTCGCATCGGCCGGCGTGAGACGCGCTGCAACGCTTTGGTGGCTCTGTGCTCGGTTCTCGAGAGCAGCGGGCGCGGTTAGGTGCGGAGGTCGGGTGAGCCTGACGTGATTCGGCGCCCAGTGGCGGCGTAGGCCGCATTCCGCTTCGACGAAATGCGCACACGGCTTCGACGGAACAATACGTGGCCTCGGAGGTTTGACTGCCCCGGGAGACGGAATCGACGGATCACGTAAAAGGTCGATTGAGAAGCATGTACCGCTCGAGCGCCGAATACCGAGACCGAGGAGATCGCAATGGGTGAAATGCACTTACCCCGCCAGGATGCCTCCGCCCACGCCATACCGTCCGTTTCCCAGATTCCGCCGATTTCGGTCGAGCACTACGATGCGGAGCGCGCGCGCCTGTGCCGCATCGGCGCCGCGTGCGCGGTGCTCAACATCGCAGCGCAAGTGTTTCAAGCCATCGCGAACCGATTCCTGATCCCGGAGGCCAACTCCGCTGTGGAGGCGATCCAGGTGCGCAGCCTGTCGATCGAACACGTGCGCGCCACGGTGATGCTCCTCAGCCTCTTGCTCCTGCTCGCGGTCTTTGCTGCCACCGCGTTCGACCGTGTGCGTCGAGCGCCAGTGGCAGCCCTCGTCGGTTTCGCCAGCATGCTGCTGCTCATCGGCTTCGAATTGGCCTGCCGCTCGATCGACCTCTTTGCCATCAGCCAGCACTGGGCACGCGAGTATCTGAGCGCGCACGACGAGGCGCTCAGGCAAATGGTCATTGAGCGCATCGCCCAATGGGATGCCGCCGTCAACGCGCTCTACTTCCCGGCGGTGCTCACCTACGCTCTGGGGTCGGCCTGCTTCGCCCTGTCCCTTCGGGGGGAGCGGGGCGCGCCCGCACGTCTCGGTTCCATCGCATGGACACTCAACGCCATACGCCTCGGTCTGCGTACGGTCGGCTTTGCCGAGATCGACGCGCTGAATCGGTTTCTGGGTGCAATTTATTTTCCGGCGACCGTCGTCATGTACGGCCTGCTCGCCATCTGGCTATGGAGCGCGGCCAAGACTCGGCGTGTCGACAATTTGGGCAGGCGCATGGGGCCCATGGACCAACCAAAGTCATCGTGACCAGATGAGGAGCTTTGCAACCACACGATGGCTCGCCCTCCGCCTCTCGAGAGAATCCCCCGGAATTCATCCAGGGCGGCTCGACTTGCCCCGGCATGTACGTTTTTCAGCGCATCATCGAGACGGATGGCTCGGTGTCGAACTGCCGCACCCTCGAGGTACCGCCGGAATGCGACTGCGCTACAGCCGACGCCATCCAAACACCACAGCCTTATCGGTTTACACCCGTGCTCCTGCATCGGCGTCCGGTGGCCGTCTCCTATGTGTTCCCCTTCCAAAATCGTGGTGGAAGGTGGATTGGCCCCCCCGCGGGCAAGGCCCACTTGCTCGGCTGGCGTACCGAAGTAACCATTCCTAATGGGCCTCCTCGATAGATCCGCGCACACGCACGGGCCGTCCCGTCGATTTTCCGAGACGCCCGCGTGTGAAGGAATATGCTGAGATACAAAAAAACGCAGGACAAAAACCATGTTCGGAATCGGAAAGACGCACACACATCCGTCGCTCGCATCGATTCGCTTCGACGCGACGGGGTACTCTTCGAGAGAATCCCCACCGACCATGCGTGCGTGGCTCACCCCCGATCGGGACGGTTTCGGCCTGTACTTTTTCGCGCTGCCACCCGACATCCCCCCGAGCAAGAAGGTCGACGACCTGCGCAGCCATTACGATGCCCAACTCCGTCCCTCCGGGGGTGCAATCGTCGAAGCTTCGCTGCTCCGAGTCGACGGATGCCTCGCCGTGAAGACAATCGCGAAAATTCCCCAGCACGCCTCCGGTTTCACCTACGTCGCCTCCGTCATGATCCCTTTCCGCGATTTCAGCTTCGTGCTCAAGGTCCAATGCGAAGAGGGCGGCACGACGGGGGTCCGCGAGGCGGTGCTCCTCGATCAGCAAATGGCAGCGGGGGCGAAACTGGAAGTGAGCGGGGGACGCATGCGCGTGGCAGGCTTCGATCCGGACGACGAGCGCTTCGACGTCGCGTTTCCCATGCATCCGCTCTCGCGTGCGCGCCGTGCGATCCATCATGTTACGACGACGGCGCGCGTGGACGCGGCGGTCAAGGGGCTCCCGTCCTTCGCGGGACTCCCGATGTAAGGCTTCGCCAAAGGTCACCGAAGGCCGCCACCCGCCACCAGAATCTCGCCGGTGAGCCACGCGGAGTCGTTCGAGGCCAGGAATACCGCGAGGGGGCTGATGTCTTCCGGCTGCCCGACGCGTCCTAGCGGCGTGTTGGCGATCAAGCTCTTGACGAAATCGGAGCCCAGGTTCGCGTTGTTGCCTTCGGTGTCGACCACCCCGGGATTCAGCGAGTTCACGCGGATTTTCCGAAGCCCCAGCTCGCGCGCGAGCACGCCGGTGGCGGCGTCGAGCGCCGCCTTCGAGGCGATGTAGACCACGGCGTTGGCGGGGTTCAGCGAGGTGCCGCCGGTGCCCACATTGATGATGCTTCCGCCCTCGGGGCCGAACAGCGGCAGCGCCTCGCGTACCGCCAGCACGGGGCCGAACACGTTGACGGCGAACTGCTGCTGGAGATCGTCGAGGGTCACCCCTTCGACCGGCGAAAAGCGATAGATGCCGGCATTGTTCACCAGCACGTCGAGGCGGCCGTACATCTCGCGCGTGGTCGCGAAGAGGCCCTTCACACCGGCCTCCTTGGAGAGATCGGCTTGCACCGCGTGGGCCTCGCCGCCCGAGGCCTCGATGGCCCGCACCGTGCGTTCGGCCCCTGCGCGGTCGCCGGCGTAGCCCACGATGACGCGGGCGCCCTCCGCGCCCAGCGCCTTCGCGATGCCCGCGCCAATGCCCTTGGATGCCCCCGTGACTACTGCGACCTTCCCTTGCAATTTGCCCATGATGGTCTCCTGCGGTGCTCTGTTTGGCGCCGCACCGAGAAACTAGATCGCGGCCAGGTCGTGGAGCAGCCGTGGAAGGTCTGGACATACCGTCAACGAAACGTTGACAATGGCCCAATGCTCGATCTGGTCAAGCTCACCTCCTTCGTGGCGGTGGTGGATGCGGGGTCCTTCACCGCGGCCGGCAAGGCGCTGGGCCTCACCAAGGCGGCGGTGAGCGCGCACGTGCGCCACCTGGAGGATGACCTCGGGTGCAACCTGGTGGTGCGGAGCACGCGGCGGCTTGCGCCCACCGAGGCGGGCGAGCGCCTGCACGCCGCGGGCAGCGCGCTCTTGCTGGAGGCCGAGCGGGTCGAGTCGCAGGCCAAACAGCAGATGGGCTTATCGGGCACCCTGCGCATCACCTCGACCAACGAATATGCCTCCACCGTGCTGACGCCCGCGCTGGCGTCGTTCCTCCGAGCGCACCCGCGTCTGCGGCTGGAGCTGCACGGCGGGCCCTCGCTGGCCGACGTCGTGGCCGAGCGCTTCGATCTGGCGGTACGCTTCGGCCGCCCTGCGAGCTCCGCGCTGCGTGCGACCCAATTGAGCTCGTTCCGCCTTTTGCCACTTGCGATTCCCGAGCTGGTGAGTCGATTTGGCGTCCCCACGGAGCCAAATGATTTGCTGCGTTATCCGTGGGTGCTCCACCGCGCGCATTTGAATCCGACCACGTGGCGGCGGGGCGACGAGGTGCGCACGGTAACGCTCTCGGCGCGCGTGGTCAGCGATGTCATCGACGCCAACCGCCGCCTGGCACTGGAAGGGGTGGGCGCCATCCTCGGCGCCGACTGGCGCGTCCAGCTCCAAGAGGACATCGCCGCTGGCCGCTTGGTGCGACTCCTGCCGGAATGGTCGCTCCCCGCGATTCCCATCTATGCCGTGCGGCCGCCATCGACGCATGTGCCGCCCAAGGTGCGCGCATTGATTCAATACTTGAAAGACGCGCTGGCCTGATCCCGAGCTGGGCTCCGGACCAAGTACCCGTATTCATTTCTTTTGACCCATAGGGACGAGATCGAAGTGATCGGCCTGATACCGGAACAGCAGACAAGCTTCACCTTCGTTGCAGCCACTGAAATGAGGAAGCTTGGCCGGCAGGTCGTAGAACGAACCGGCGGGATACTCCACGCGCTTACCGTCGATGACGGCGTAGAACGTTCCTTTCAGCACCACCGTCGGCAGGTCTTGCGAAGCTCGACCCACTTCAAATCGGCCGCGGGAAACGAAATGAAATTGAGGGACAGCAGGATGGCGGATGCGGTTTTCATGGGGCCGAGTATTGGGTTTCGCGGCGCTCGGCAAAAGTGGCCCGATAGACAAAATGGATGGCCTTTCACACACCGAACGCGCCCGCGGCGGTTCCGTCCTCCGGTACGGCGGCTGCGAACCACTTCGACACCACGGACGTCCGCGGGCGCGGGTGAAGGGTAGGTCCACGCAGAAGACGACCATGGGTCGTCAACTCACTCGGTCCACGAGCGAACGGCGCGATCGAGCATGGCGCGTGCTTTCTCGATACGTCCGGTGCGCTCACGCAGGCGCAATTGCTCTCGAGCGATATCGTCGCGGGTGGTCTCGATCATCGCCTTCACCGAGCTCGGCGCGGGCCCGCCCTCGGTGGCGCGGCGTTCGACGACGACCATCGGGTCGAGCGCTTCCCGGACGTCGGCTTCGGACAAGGCGATGTCGTGCCCGAGCTCTTCATGGGCGGCCGATTGCACCCTCGCGAGCGTAATCTCGTTCGCCTTGATTCCATCTTTTGCTGCCCTCGTGACGGTACGCGCGACGATTTCGTGCGCTTCGCGAAAGGGGATGCCGGTCTTACGAACCATGGTGTCCGCGAGCTCCGTCATCGTCGCGAACCCCTCGGTCGCCGCCTTGCGCATGATCTCCTTGTTGGCGTGGAGCGTCCGGATGATGCCCGCCATACACCGCGTCGAAGCCAAAACCGCTTCGAGGGCCCGTGGCTCGATCGGGGCTCTGTCGTCGCTGTGCTGATATTCAATGGCATTGAGCGAGGCCAGAATCGAGACCTCGACCCCCATCGTCTCCGCGCTTGCAAGTTTAATGTATTCGAGCGAGTCGGGATTCTTTTTCTGCGGCATGATGCTGCTGGTGCCCGCAAACCCGTCATCGAGCTCGACATCGTTGAATTCGTCGGTCTGCCAATTTTGAATTTCCGAGGCGAGCCGCGCGAGACTCGACATGTAGATGCTATTGGCGGCGGCGAGCTCCGCCACGTGGTCCCATCCTGCCACCCCTTCGATCGAGTTGGTCACCAGGCCATCGAAGCCCAAAAGCTCCGCGGTCCGCGAGCGGTTCAGCGGAAAGCCGGTGCCCGCCGTGGCGGCCGACCCGAGCGGGCTCAGATTCAGTCGCTTGTACAGGTCCTCGTAGCGCTGAATGCTCTTGCCCACCGATTCCGCGTGCGCCATCAAGTAATGGCCGAGGGTGATGGGCTGGGCCTGTTTACGATGCGTATGGGCGACCATGACGGTATCGAGATTCTCGGCCGCTTTGTCGACCAGCACGGTTCGAAAGGCGATGAGCTCGGAGACCAGCACATTCACCCGATCGCGGTAATAAATGCGCCTCTCCGCGTTTCCCATGTCGTTGCGACTGCGCCCCGTATTGAGTTTGCCCGCGATCGGACCGACGCTCCGGATGAGAGCCCTCTCGTAAGGCATGTACGCGCGCAACGCAGGATCGTGCGCAGCCATGGCGTCGACTCGGGCAAGCCCGGACAGGATGGAGCTCGCCTCGCGGGGAGAGAGAATGTGCTGCTCCGCCAGCATCGACGCATGCGCTCGGTGAATCGCCGTTTGCGCGTAGAAGATCGCGTCGTTCAGGGGGGGCGCGTGGCTGCGAAAATCGTACATGGCTCGAAACGCAGGGTCGATCGGCGTGCTCGTACGGCCGAAGCGAGCACCGTCATCCTTCGCCACGTGGAGGGCGCGCGGAGGCCGTGCCACCGGGCTCGCCCGGCCGCCGCAGGCCGCGAGCGACGAAGCCGTCAGCGCGATCACGCTCCAAATGATTCTCGACCCATGCGAAAGCCTAGGCATTGCGCATTCCATCGCGCATTCGAGCGCTCGAAGCAAGCCGCGATGCGACGATGACGCGTATTCGCATTCGATGAATCGTAGAATCGTCGCCCTCCGAGGGGCGCCGTCGATCATCGGCGCCGAGACGATTCGGGTCGGCGCCCAGGGATGGGTCAGCGGGATCGCTCAACCTCGTAGATAGTGACCGATCCAGGGCGGCCTATCGGGCAACCCATACGCCTCGCACTCGGCGCGGGTCAATTTCATCACGATCGCGTCACCACGACCCGTGCCATGTTCGAATTTGTCCAATAGGAACGCCACGACATCGCTCGGCAAGCCCTCGACGTTCATCGTCTCGTGTGCACCGCACCGGTAGGTGACGGACCCGCGGTACCCGAGTGAAGCCAATTCATCGCGTATTTCGCTCACGCTGCGGGCAGGCGCGAGATCGAGCAGGATCTTGAACGACGGTCCGGCGGCCGCGTCGCGATAGTAATAACCAAGGGCCTTGCCGTCGCGATACCGCATCTTGGCCCAGCCCCAGTCTTTGGGAATGGGAGGTTGTGTATTCGAATCGCCGTTGTCTCCTCGGCGGCCTCTCTGCGCCTCCGCTCCTCGTTTTCGGAAGATTGATCCCATGGCAGCCCTCACCTCGGAGGATCGAGCTTAGCACGTATTGAGCTCCTCCGCCGGAGCACTTCACGCAATGGGTGGCCCACGGATTTCGAAATCCGTGCTTTCGCGCGCCCTGCCTCGCGATCGCGGCGCATCCCGAGCTACTCGATGCTCTCGGCCGTCGCGATGGTGACACCGGCGATATCCTGGAGACGCGGATCGGTTCTCGTCATTTCAGAACTTGCTCTTGCCGACGAAATCATCCCACGTCAGCGGCGACGCACGTTGGTACTCGCGCCAACGGCTGATGACCCCGGATGCCTGGTCCACGCGGACGATGACGATCCCGTGAAGCCGGCGAGTCCCCTGGTACGTGTACTCGCCCGCGCCGACTTGCTGCGCTTCATCGAACAGCAGGTGATGCCAGGTCATTCGTCCAGGGATTGGAGGCTGCTCCTTTCCGCCGAAGAACGCGTAGAGGGCCGCTCGGCCCTCGTAGACCTGAAGATCCGGTGGCTCCATGTAGATGGCGCCTTCCGCGAAGCATCGCGCGGATTTCATCGAGTCACCTTCATTCCAGCCCTGGGCAATGGTCTCCATGAGCGCGCGAAATCGCGCCGTCGACAGCGGACCTGTTCTTCCCACGCCACAAATGGCGCCCTCGGACGTTCGTGCCGGACGAGCCGGCGCGCAACCCGAGGCCATCACGCACGAAACCGCCAGGGCGAAAGCGAAGACGATTTTCGTCGTGAGGTGGCACACGTGCATGGACTCTCCCGAAGTAGCCGTCGCCCCCAATGAAACCGACATATCACAATTCCGGATCGCAGCCTCATAGGGCGGCGACCACACCATCGAGCCTTCACGTGCAAAGCAGTACCAATCACGCCACCCGGCGTGATTGGTACTTCGGAGTCACGTGCGTTTTGCACGTGACTCCACCCTCACCGGTAAGGCGAGCCCCGTGGTGAGCCGGCCTAAAAGCCGCACGTCACCGGTGATGGCCAACCCGCGGGCTTTGGCCTCGGCAGGCTTGATGCGGCGCGCGAGCAGCCCGAAGGCTGCATCGGGCGGTCCGGTCAGGACGAGATCGGGGGCGGTGGCGGAGCCGGGGTGCACGCTCACTCGGCCTTTGGTGGAACGGAGCGTCATGGGTTCTTCGCCGCAACGCAACTCGATGGTCAGCTCCGGACGCGCCGGATCGGTGCCCGGAAACATGTCCCGGATGGGGTGCGCAATCCAGTGGCTGCGAAATACGTCTCCTTCCGCCATCCGGTCCATCATGGGCCTCGCCCACCCGCCGATGGCGGAGAGCACCCCCCGCAGGCTCTCCCCCCACTCGGTGAGCTGGTAGCGGTCGTCGTCGGTGCCAATCACCAGCCCGTTCTCCTGCATCGTGCGCAGCCTTTCGGCGAGCAGGTTGGTGGCGATTCCCGGGAGCCCATAGGCCAGCTCGCTGTAGCGGCGAGGGCCGTCGAGGAGCTCTCGCACGATCAAGAGGACCCAACGGTCGCCGATGACGTCGAGCCCTCGGGCCACCCCACAGTACTGGCCATACGACTTCATGCGCCAAAATCTACCGCTTTAAAATTTAAAGTCAAATCGCTTTACTTAAACAACATCGGACCACACACTTCCGTGAAGAGGGGCAACGATGGAACGACCATCCGTTCATCGTGGACCAACTCAAAGGGAAAATGAAAATGCCAGTCGCATACCTCGACGTTCCTGCCGGTGCGGATCTCGATACGAAAAGGGACCTCGTAAAAGACCTCTACGCAGCTCTTCACGAGGTGTACCCCTTCCCCGACGACACGCGGATCTTCCTGCGCGAGTGGCCGCTCGGCAGCATGAGCCAAAATGGCAACCTCGGCTCGGAACCGGCCCGGCCCGTGTTCATCATGCACGTCCCCCGGGGAGGCGATCCCGATGCCAAGCGCAAGATGCTCAAGAAGGTCAGCGAGGCGGTCACCAACGCCTACCAACTTCCGGCCTTCATCACCTTCATGCACGAGCATTCGCTCGACGTCGTGGCGGTCGAGGGAAACCTGCTCGCGGACGACCAACGGCGGGTCGAAGATCAACGAAACGCTTACCCCGCCGCTGGCGAGTAAGGCTACTTGCTCACCGCATCCCCCTGACGCGATGTCGCGCCGTGACCGAGACACGGCCTCCTGAGCTCGACGTCACCTGGACTCCTCTCCGTCGCTGCCGACGGTGCGCGATCCTTTCAGGAGCTGCGCCTTTGCAGCGAGGGTCGTGAGAAACGCGCGCGGCGTGATCCCGAGCAGCTCCGAGAACTCGGCGTGGAGATGCGCCTGATCGTAAAATCCCATCTCGATCGCGAGCTGGGCCCAGCTCGCCGTGCCCGCCCTGGCAACCACGCGGCGAATGCGTGCGATCCGGGCGTATCGCTTCGGCGGGATGCCCATCGCTTCGAGGAACACCTGCCGAAGATGACGTTCGCTCACGCCAAGCTGGGCGGCCAACGCGCGCATCGACCCCCGGTCCAGAGCGCCGGCATCGATGGCGCGCACCGCGCGGCCCGCGAGCAGGCTGCGCGAGACATCGACGCGGTACGCGTGGAGCCGCGCGACCAACGCTGCTTCCAGAATGCGAACGACATCGTCGAACGTGCCGTCCGAGCGCGCGAGCCCGCCGTGCAAGGCATCGACGCCGTCCCGCCAGAGATCACCGATGGGAACGATGCGTCCTGCGAGCTCGTGCACCGCCAGATCGAAGAACGAGCGCGCGGCCCCAGGCCGAAATGTGAAGCGAGCATAGAGCGGCACCGACGATGCTCGTTTGTAAGATGCATGCAAATTGGGACCGGCGACCACGAGCTCGGCAACGCGACCGGGGCGCGCGCAGAGCACGAGCGACGTGGTCCCACTCGGCAAGCGGGTCATCACGCGCTCGGGTGAAGCAGCCACGGACATGACGCGGACGTCCGCGATCCATGGCTCGAGCGCTACGGCGGGCACGAGGCTTCGCTCGACGGACTCTCCGGTGGTGACTCGGGAGCGGGCGGCGGTGATGGCACTCGGGGTGCCCGTGGCATGCATCGAGTCATTCTACGGACGTGGCACCTCCGTGCACGCGGAACCTCGTGCCGAAATTTCCAAGATTCGATACCCGGGCGTGCCCACCGTCGAGGGAGTCGAAGAAAGGAGAAGCACATGATCTTGATCACGGGTGCCGCCGGCACCATCGGTCGCGAGCTCGTCAAGGAGCTTCGCGCGGCTCGTATTCCCGTGCGCGCGATGACGCGGAATCCCGCAAAAGCGCGCGCCGCGCTCGGTGAGGAGCTCGAGCTCGTTCGCGGTGATTTCACCGATTCGAGGTCGCTCGCGTCCGCGCTGCCGAATGTTCGCGCGTTGTTTCTACTCACGGCGGCAGGCCCCTGGGTCGCCGATCACGACGCGGCCATGCTGCGCGCCGTGAAGGGTACGAGCGTCCAAAAAATCGTGAAGATGTCCGCGTTCGGTGCGGGCACGGCGCCGCTGGCTTCCTCACGATGGCACGAGCCAGGCGAACGAGGCGTGATGGAATCGGGGCTCGCGTGGACGGTTCTGCGCCCGGCGGGGTTTGCGTCCAATGCGCAGGCGTGGGTTCCAGCCATTCGAGCGGGGGACGCCATCGAGCTCGCCACGGGCGATGGACGACACGCCGTGGTCGATCCACGCGATGTGGCCGCCGTCGCGGCGCGCGCCCTCGCAACAGATACCCACGATGGATCGATCTACGAGCTCACGGGGCCTGAACCGCTCACCGCCGCCGAGCAGATCGCGACGCTCGGGCGCGCGCTGGGACGATCCATTGCGACGCGCGATGTGACACCGGAGATGGCCGCCGATCGCATGCGCGAAGCCGGCACCCCCGCAGCCTTCGCCGACGCTGTACGCGAAGGCTATGCGTACGTGCGCGCGGGAAACGCAGCGAGCCAGAGTGACGCCGTCGAACGCATACTTGGTCGCGCCCCGCGATCGTTCGAGGTATGGGTCCGCGATCACCTGCCGCTGCTTCGCTGAGTTTCGGCTTCGATCAAATAGCGCCGCCCAAGGTGCGCGGTGTCCGGCAGCTGAAGAGCTCAGGCCGCCTGCGTCGAATGCCTCCGGGCCAAGCACCCGTATTCATTTCTTTTGACCCACCGGAACGAGATCGAAGTGATCGGCCTGATATTGGAACAGCAGGCAATCTTCGCCTTTGTTGCAGCCGCTGAAATGAGGGAGCTTGGCCGGCAGATCGTAGAACGAGCCGGCGGGATACTCCACGCGCTTACCGTCGATGACGGCGTAGAACGTCCCTTTCAGCACCACCGTCGGCAGGTTGTGCGAATGAACGTGAAACGGATTGTCTTTGCCCGCTGGAAATAGAACGAATGCTTCGTACGGACCTTTGCCGGTAAGGTTGCCGCGGACATTGGCGTATTTGATTCCGCCCGTGCCGGGGAGCTCGACCCACTTCAAGTCGGCCGCGGGAAACGAGATGAGATTGAGGGAAAGCAGGATGGCAGATGCGGTTTTCATGGTGACCGAGTATTGGGTTTCGGGGCGCTCGACGGAAGTGGCCCGATAGCCAAAATGTGATAGGATTGGGCCATGCCGAAGTCAGCCCGATTTTCCGCGACGGCGCACACGGTGGCGGTGGTCGCCTTCGAGGGCATCAGTCCTTTCCACCTCTCCGTGCCTTGCATGGTGTTCGGCGACGATCTGGCCAGGCTGGGTGTGCCGCGTTATCGCCTGCGGATATGTGGCGAGAGGGCGGGCCGCATGGCGACCCTGTCCGGATTCGATATCCACGTGCAGGACGATCTGTCGGCGCTGGTAGAAGCCGATACCGTGATCGTGCCGGCCTGGCGAGATCCGGACGAACGCCCACCCGAAGCACTGCTGAAGGCGTTGCGCAAGGCGCACGCGCGCGGCGCCAGGATCGCCGGCTTGTGCCTGGGGGCTTTCGTTTTGGCCGAAGCCGGCTTGCTGGATGGCCGCACGGCGTCGACCCATTGGGTGTGGGCGGAGGACTTTGCTCGCAAGTACCCGCGGGTGGCGTTGGATCAAAAAGTACTTTACGTGGACGACGGCGATATCCTGACTTCGGCCGGCACCGCGGCGGCCATCGACTGCTGCATCCATTTGCTCCGCCGTGACCATGGCGCCGAAGTGGCAAACCGCGTCGCGCGCCGCATGGTCGTGGCGCCGCATCGCCACGGCGGCCAGGCGCAATACATCGAGCAACCCTTGCCCGAAACCGGCGGCAGCGATCGGCTTGCCGTCACCCTCGACTGGGCCATCGAACACCTCGAGCAGCCGCTTTCCCTGGACGTGCTGGCGAACAAAGCCGCGATGAGCCGGCGCAACTTCACCCGGCGCTTCAAGTCGAAGACCGGAACCACGGTCTCGCGATGGCTGTTGAACCACCGGCTGGCTTCCGCGCAGCGATTGCTGGAGACCAGCGACAAGGCCATCGACCGCATCGCCGAGATCGTCGGTTTCGGCTCCACCGTGTCGCTGCGCCAGCATTTCACGTCTGCGTTTTCGGTCTCCCCCGCGGCTTATCGCAAGCAGTTCAGGCTCACGAACGAGCTCCCGAGCTCCGAGCTGCCAAGAGCGGCACCACGAGCGCGCTGAACGGTGTCCGCGCGCCAACCGCAGGAGATGATGAACGGATCGCGTTACGCCGCCCTTGGCTCGAGCTCTCCCTACCTCACGAAGATGCGCGAGAAGGATCCATGGAGTGCGCCGTCGAGCCGTCCGCCGGCTTCGACCTTCATCGCGCCCGTGTAAATGACATTGCCCATTTTTACGGGGAACGGAACGAGCTTGCAGGTGGGGTGGACGAGCTCGTAGTCGAACGCCTTGTCGAGGTCGACGTTGTAAAAATAAACTTGCGGATCCTCGTTGGCCGAAATCGAGGGCGCGTCGCTGAGGCGTCCTTCTTTGAAGTATTTGACGCGCGCCGAGCTGCCGGGAGGGAGGACGATGGTGGCGCCGCTCGGATCGGAGCAATTCCCAGTGTTGATGAGTGTAAAGTGCTGGACGCCCTTGGCCGGATCGTAATCCGGAAGGCGACCGCGGCTGGCTGTCGCACGCGCGGCCGGCGCCAGCTCGAAACCACCGCGATCGAAATCACCCAAAAGAATGTACTCCTGCAAGGTGATCGTCACGAAATCATCGGCCGAGAGCGTGGGCGTAAACGGTACGAGCTTGGGCAAACGCGCGATCGTCCATGCTCCCCGGGCATCGGTGACGGCCCTGTGGTTTCCCAAGCCCGCGTCCACGGTGACCCCGGGAACGGCGACTTTGGTGTCGAGATTGGTAATGACCCCCGACATGGTCGCGAAACGACCGATTTTCCCGAGCTCGGACTCGTCTTGCTCCGCCGGCGCACCGGGGGACGCCTCCGAGGCGCACGCCATCATGGGAGCCATGCCGAGCCATGCGATGATAGGCCAAAGTCGCATCGATATACCTTCTTTCTTGAAATACGATGTTCATCGTGAAGCCCGCGTCGACCTCACGACGAAGAGATAGCTCGCCCCACCGCGCGAGCCTTGGGCGATGTTGACGAAATCACCCTTTGGCCGATAGCGCCCGCGCATACCGTCCAGGAGAAATCCCGACGATGCGGCGAAAATGACGATGCAGCTGGCTTTCGTCATAGAGGCCGACGGCCTGCGCGACCTGCGCGGCGCTGCAACCGAGGGCCAAAAGCTCGCGCGCCCGCGCAACTCGTATTTGCGTCAAATATTCATACGGTGGAATCCCAAATTCGGCTCGAAACGCTCGCACCAGACAATATTTGTTCAACCCCACGTGCACCGCCAGTTCGTCGAGCCCGATCTTGTCGGTGAAGGCGTCGTGCAAATATTCGCGCACGCGGACGATCGCGCGCGGAGCCTCCGGCGCCAGCCGCTTTTCGGTGCACGTGGCAAGAACCTCGGCCAAAGTCTCCGCCACGCGCACCTGCACTTCCAGCACCGAAGCGGTACCGGCGAGCGCGTCGTGCATGGCAAAGGCGAGGCGGGTGGCTCGGGCGCAGGTCCCCGGGGCGACGCGTTGGAACGAAACGACGGCGGAATGCCCGAGGGCGGCGGAGGCCTCCTCGATCGCCTCGCGGCTGAACGTCGCCTCCTGCATGGTGAACGGCGCATGAATGCGTCGATCGCGGTGCACCTCGCCCGGTTCTTTGAGCTTGAGAGCTCCCCCACGAAGGGTCGTCGTTTCGCGGCGGTACCACCAATCCAAAGCGCCATCGTAGATCACGCCAATCGTGTGACGATCCGTATAGGTCGCCGCCAATGTGGCGTTGTTCTCGATTCGCATCACGTTCACACCGGTGATGCCTTCGGGCTGCCAGACGAAGACGCGCATTCCATTCGCCCGCGTCTCCCCTGGCGCACTCTCACGCGCCGCCCTCGCGAGCGCTTCGAAATTTTCACTGGCAGCGGCAGCGCGGCCCGCGACGTCGATCCCCTTCACGCACTCGACGCTATCCCACTTCCGCCGCGCCGACTTGGGCGATCTTGACTCGACCGCCCGGAAGATTCAGAGGCCACGTGCGATCGATCGTGTTCCCACGCGAGCGAGCCGAGTGGTCACCGCGACCCGTGCGCACGATCCGGGCGGCGCGCACGTGAACGTCACCTCTTGGCGCCGGGCTCCGTTTCGAAGGGGTGCCGACCAACGACCGCCTACGCAAGGCTCGGTGATAGCGCCAGTTGCGTGGCCGCCCCGAAGATCGTGGGCCTCGGCGACGCGTACACCGGTACCGTGTACATGGGGAGCGCCGGTTCGTGCAGCGTTGCGCCACCCTACTACTCAACCATCTACGACTTCGTGTCGCTCGGTGCGGAGGTTGCGCCGAGCGAATTCGTCGAGGGTATACGGCGGTAGCGTGTTTGCCTCATGAGGACGAGCAAAGCCCTCAAAGTCATTCGAGCTTCGCTCGTCCCGTTACTTTTTCGCAGTCACCCGCGGCGACGTTCGTCCGTATCGAAGTCGACGATCAGGACCTTTATTCCATTTACTCGGATTACTCGAGCGTTCTGAGTGTCCACCTCCGCCGCTACCGCTGCCACTGCCGCCGCTGCGTGACTTACCGCCCAAGCTGCCGCTTCGATCGCACGGAAAGTCCTCCTTGCTGCCTTGGTTGCGTCCGTCGCGTCTCGGACGAACCTAGTTACGTCATCACCGCTCTCGTCATTATCGTTCATTGCGATCTCCATTCACCTCGATGCGCTCTCCCCCCAGGTGACCGGGTGCGGCGGTCCCCAAGCGCCCGGCGGGCGGCCGCCAAGTCGGCGTCGACGGCGGTTCGTGCGCCGGCGCTGGGACGGGGAGTGGCACCGGTGGCGATGGGGCACCGGCGGCGCCTTCTCGGGCAACTCGTCGGCGATGAACCGATACTTTCTTCTCGGAAACCGAGCACCCGAGAAAGGGTTCGGCTCAAGAAACCTAATATTGCCAGTGAAGATAATCATATCGGACGGCCGCTCCCGCGTAGCGCGAATCTTCGCATGTGCCGCGCTGGCTTTCACTGAGTGCGCGTCCATACCCCGAAAAGGGCCGGCAAGCTCCCATCGATCGGCAACAAAAGCAAAACGGGCAGGGGGGAGTGCTGGAGATTCGGGCCGCGTCGGAGCGCCAAAAGAGGAGAGGAGCAGAGAGAAAAGGAAGGGGGAAACGGGTGGTGTTTCTCTCTCTCCTCGCCTCATTTCGCGCTCCGACGAGGTCTTGACTCTTACATTATACCAATGTCCCGGTCGAGTAATTTGCAACACATTCGCACAGACCATGAATATTCCTCCATGACCACATTGCGTCTCCTGCGCTTCGAAAACGCTATATCGGCTCCAGCGCCAGTGTTCCGGCTCGGAGCATACGTCCCGCGAAGCTGCAACATGCTCGGATATCGTGCTCGGCTAATCCGAGCTGCCGAGTGATCTGTTCAATTGACGCGCCGTCTCCCATAAGGTCAAGTACGCGAGACACGGGAACGCCGCTTGGCAGATACGGCCGGCCCCGGCAAACAACAATACGGTCCATCAGCGAGTCGAACCATTCCGGCGGCGCATGCGGCAAGGCACACATGCTGGAGCTGCTAGATGACTTGGGGACGCAAACGCGCAAGCGCGGGCGAGCACCTGAAACAGGAGGTGCACCGCTGGTCTGGTTCGGCGCAATCTTCACCTTGCAAATGCACATTTCAAGGTTTGACCCTTGACTTGACGGGAGCTATCCCCGCAAGGAGGAAAGGACCTCTTACGCTCTTTCGTACTTCTCCCTCCTCGCCCGCCGGACCGATTATCCGATCATCTGCCGCGTCGAGCGCGGATCCATATTTATCCAGTATGACGCGAGCTCGTGCTAGTGCAAGCTGCGCGTCATTCAAAACCTGCAATGCGTCCGGAGAGGTCTCCAAGCGCGCAAGCGACTTTTTCGTCGCATGAACTCCTCGCTCCAGCGCGTCGCAAACCTCGATGAACCAGCGAACTCGATTCGGCATCGAGCTTGGCGGCGTCGATGCTGGAATTGGGTCTTGATCACGAACAAGCGCGACCAAGTCACGTACCGATAGCCCATGCGTCAGCACATCGGTAATCAAGCGCTCGCGCTCATCTCGCGTCGACACGATCGAGAGCTCGAGAAGATGCGCCCACGAGAGGGGCGAGCCATTTGGCATGTACCGGCGGAGCAGTTCGTTGAACTCACTCTGATCCGGCCAGGACTCCACCACTCGCGCATAGCTGTGAAGGGTCGCCTCGTCGTAGCCAAGAGCGGCCGCCAAGAGCCCAACCGACAGATTTCCGTAACGGTCGGTGTGCTCACGAATTTCACGAACCAGCCGGCCGACGCGATAGCGGGCGAGACTTTCACCCGTCGTTGCGGTTCGCAGCAGGCTTCGGGCTTCGCGGTATCTGCTTTTTATTGCGTCTCCCATATCCCGTTTTGCGCGATCAATCAGCGGCTTCGGTGATGTTTTTTTGTCCACAAAGAGCCTCCCTTGCGCGGTCGCCACACAAAATGCCGCAAGGCGATCTGGTCACGCATGGTTTACTCGACTACAATTTTGGGTACGATGAACTCTACGGTTGCGGATCCGGATTCAGATTACGACGAGGTACTGGGCGGCGTTCTGGTCGCAAACTCTCGCGTTGTAGCCGAGATTAACGATGTCGCAACACCTGTCCTTATCGGGAGAGATCCGGTGTGCCATGTCGTGCTGGATGACCGGCGGGTGAGCGGAGTACATCTCGAACTCACGCCTACGGGTCGCGGTGTCCGCGTTCGCGATCGATCGCGCAACGGTGTTGCCTACAATGGCACCGATATAAGTGAATTTCGAGGTGAAAAGTATCTTCGTGGAAGATGCACGATCCGGTGTGGAGCTGCCAAGGTTGAGTTTTACGCTGCCGAGACCACGACCCGGGTGATAAGAGAGTCCAGCGAGCCAACGTACCCGCTCGTCGGCGAGGCTAAGGGGATGCGAGACGTCTTTGCACGGATTCGGAAGATCGCGCCACTCGAGCTTACGACGCTGATCACGGGCGAAACCGGCACGGGCAAGGAGCTCGCCGCGCGCGCGATCCACCTGGCGAGTCCGCGTGCGAAGCGAACTTTTTATGCTCTCAACTGCGGAGCAATTCCGGAAGCGTTGGCGGAAAGCATTCTCTTTGGGCATAAGCGAGGCGCGTTCACGGGAGCGGTAGACAACACCATCTCCCCTTTCTTGGTGGCAGACGGCGGGACGCTCCTTCTCGACGAAATTGGCGAGCTGCCGCGTCCGGTGCAAGTAAAGTTGCTTCGCGTGCTGGAAGAACGAGTGGTGCAGGCGGTTGGCTCCAACGAGGCGCGTCCCTTCGATGTTCGCGTCCTTGCTGCCACCAGGCGAGACCTTGATCTGCGCGTGGGTTTTGACGGCGATGACGATGACAGAGAGCAGATCCTTAGATCTGACCTCTTCTTCCGGATCGCCCAGGTTCGGTTGGAGATGCCTCCTCTGCGACATCGCACCTCTGACATCCGAATCCTCGTAGACCACTTTGCGACGGAGCTTGGTCGGAATGTGCGCATTACGGAGGATGGATTGCAGCTTTTGGAACGCTACGACTGGCCGGGAAATATTCGAGAGTTGAAGAACGTGGTTACCGTCGCAATTGCATTTACGACCGATGGGGACGTGGTGGACTTCACACCTCACATACGCGAGATGCCGGGGAAACCGCGGCGGGCAATGAAGACATTTGTGGAGATGGAGCGGCAGTACCTTGAAGATCTCGAGCGCAACTGCGCCGGTAATCAAAGCGAAATGTCGCGGATTAGTGCCCTGGCGCGCGGCACTTTGCGCGACCGGCTCAGAAAGTACGGCTTGGCTGAATGATTCGGACCATTTATGGGTTCGCATCGAGGTACTGGAACTCCTACGCAATCCACGTGCCGTTTCGATGTCGTAGGTTTCTCGCTGGCTTTGAGTGATTACCTGACGGATTTTGAACAGTTTCGTCGTCACTCCCGTCACCTGAAGCGCTGTCCTTCGGACAAACGGGCGATGGTGATCGGAGTGAAAAGGCTTTACGGCACTTGGAGAAGAGGTGCCGATACTCCGACAATCCCGTGGTTTCCGTTCGGGCCGAGCCCCTTCGCTCCCGCGCTGCCAAGGCGGATTGCGCTCATCGTTGCCGCATCGACAGTCGGTTGTTTTCCTTGCCAGAGGATTCCCACCGCAACGCCACCGGAGCCGCCGCCGCCCGCTCCCCCGTGGCCGCCCTGTCCACCAGGTGCGGCATCGCATCCGCTTCCAACGCGGCTGCGTACTCCCCGGCCGCCTCCCGATAGGCCCGATTGGCCTTCCGCTCCAGAGCCACCATCACCCGCTCGTCCGGCTTGCAAATCCGAGTGCTCGATGATGATCGTCGAGTTGAGCACGAGGAGGGGGATGCTGCCGCCGCCGCCCATCCCCCCGCCACCTCCCTCGCCCCCACAGCCCCCGCAGCCGCCGCTACCACCTCCGTTGCCCATGCCATTGGTGCCACCGCCGCCGCCACCACCCTGGGCGGTCGCCCCTGGAAGTCCTCTCAAGCCCGCGGCCGGCTTCCACACACCCTCGAGCATTGTCCCTAGCTCGGTCGCTCCGCTGCCATCTGCGGCGGTCGGCGCGTCTGCTCCTTTCTTGCCTTCTGTGCACGCGGTGCCGGTAGTGGTGCCGTTGTTTGGCACGCTGCCGGGGCCTCCACTTCCGCCATGTGAGGGGACCGTGCCGCACGCGCCGCCCTGCCCCCCGCTGGAGATTTCACCCGCGGGGCATACGGCACATTGCGGCGGAGAAGCCCCGGCCGTTCCGGTCTCGGGCGCGTCAAGGCCCCGCACCGATGCCGGCAAAGACGTTGTTGGTGTCTGCCCGGGTGCCCCCGATTTCCCAGCACCGGCGGTGATGAGCACGCGTCGAAACGCGACGGAGCCACTTTCGAGGACGCGCACCGCAACACTGGACGTTCCGAGGCTCTCCGCAGGCTTCGCCGCTATGTCGATGTCCGAGAGCATCACATCTCCAGTCGGAACATGCACATGGACCGTGATGCCTGGATCCGTTGAGCGGATTCTTGCTTTCGCCCCCGTGTACGACCAAGCGCACGACAAGCCGCTGAAGATGGCCACCGGCTTCTCGATGGTCACGGGACCCGGGTAGTCTCCTTCGCATAGGTAGATCTGCCGCTTGATCGTGTCTACGAGAGCAAGGGCGCGCGAGACCGATCGCACCGGTTTGCCCTTCGTACCGTCACCGCCGACGTCGTCGCCGGCCGTGGAGACGAAAACGCCGAGCTGATCGCTGATGCACGTGGCGTCCAGCGATGGATCGCACGCCCGCACATCTCCGCCAGCGTCCAGCACACCGCACTCTCCATCATCACACACTGATGGGGATGACAGGCACCCTGCGACGATCGCGACTGCAGCGCCGGAGGCAAAAACGACCGGGGAGAGTTTCATTTCCTGAAACCTTTCCTACAACTCTAGAAGCGTCCGCCAAGTTCTACACCTGCCTGTCCGGGAGCAAAGACAGGCTTCACTTGCGCCTGGGTTGTTACGCGCGGAAAGAGGAACCATGTTCCGACGGCCACAACTGCGGCGCCAATGCCGACGCCAAACGCGACATTGGCGATAGTTTTGCTTTGCGATTCTGCATCGAGAAGGTCGTTCCACCGCGTGCACGTTTCCGACGCGGCCGAGCCTCCGGGACCGCAGATCACGCCAGGATGCTGCGTGCGGAATGCCCTACGGTCGTCCGCGTTCCCGTGCCTGATAGCGGTGAATACGATACCGACGATGACACCGGCGCCTGATACTCCCGCCGCGATCAACGATGCCGGCGGAGGAGGCCAGAACGTTTTCGAGGACGTCATGGGGGGCAAGGTCGGCTCTTTCTGCGGCTGCACTGGTGCAGGAATGGGTCCAGATACGGGGCTTTGCACAGCGGGCAGCGCCGACGACGCACTGTTCTCTTTGTGGAATACCACGTCAACGACTTCTCCGGCCAAAACCATGACACGCTGCGCCTGGTCCTCCTTGCCGCGCGCTGTGACAAGACGCTCTCCTGGCACAACCACGAGGTTCACCTCACCGACGAAGCGCGGTGTGCTCCGATCGTCCACCATCGCCCGGCGCCCGTCCACCAGTATGGAGTCCCCGGGAGAGGCGGTGATCCGAAGATGGCCAAGTTGGCCATGGCACGCCTCGATGTAGTTCGGCAAATCGTCCCTCACAAAATCGCGATCGGCATTTCGATCTCGCCCGTACAAACGGAAGTGCTCCAAGGCTTCGAGCGGATGGTTCGTCCGCAGCTCGGCTTGGGCCAAGCGACGGAGCGCGTCGCCCGTCGCGCGTAAGGCGAACGACTGCGTGAACGACATTCTCGCAGCCTCGAAGTCGCCCGCCTTGTACTGCTCCACCCCTGCTTTCAAAAGTCGCCGGGCCAAAGTTGCGGCCCGGTCGTCATCCGCGTGGGCGGTCGGCGACATGAGGAAGAGGCACAGGGCAACAAAGAAGAAGGGCCGCGAGCGCACGATCATTCTAGCTGAGGGTCCAAAAGTTTTTCATCGCGGTCAACAAGATCCATCTTCTCAAGGCTGTCGACACGCTTTCGTGGGCGCACCGCGGAGGCGCGCGGGATCGCGACTTCTGGCGTTCGGGAAGGTCCGCTTGACGGCACCGGGGCAGAGGCACCGAGCCCCGTCCGGCCAACTACCTCGTGCTCCGAGGTATCGGGCGGAGACGAAGCGGGCTCGCTGGACGGCAGAGCGACGGACGAGGATGAAGCGGGCTCGCTGGACGGCAAAGTGACGGACGGCGACGTCTTCGTCACGTTCGATCGCTGGGTGACGGTGATGAAAGACGCGGCTGCTAGGGCGAGGGACACAACGGACGCGAGGAGCGCCGTGTGCGCCACGCGGCTTCGCGGTCTCTTCGTCGCCTTGAACTCGGAAAGCTCGATCCGTTCGTGAGCGCCACCTCTGGCTACGCGCAGTTGGTGCGCATCACCGCCGAACGCTTCGTCCAGTTCTTCGGTATTAAGCGCCGCTGATCCCGTCGCGTGAGACAGCGGGTGCTTGTATTGACCTAGATTGCTCCGCTTCATCTCGCTCACGTTACGCACGATAGCACCTTTACCTTCACTACGACGCACCGACTGTTGGGTGTGACTTAAACACCAACTGACAGGACTACGTCACTATGCCCGTTTGCGGTAGGATGATCCTCGTGGCCTCGGACTCGCCCGATTATGTGTTCAAGAACCTCATCGTCACCGACAAAGGGCGGTTTGTCGTCCGAAAACACCTGGGAAGCGGTGGCTTTGCGGATGTATACCTGGTCGAAGACACATCGCTGCGAAAGGTCTTCGTCCTAAAGGTGATTCGGAGGGCCTATTGGGACCGTGAAGACCTGAAACGACGCTTTCTCCATGAGGCTCGCATCATGGTAAAGCTTGAGAGGTCGGTCTACTTTATTAAGGTCCAACGAGTCGGCTGGACGCTAGATGGAATGCCGTACTTTATTATGGATCACATACATGGCGAGTCCCTGAGAGACACCCTCGACCGACGACTCGCAAAAGGCCGGCTTCCAAACCCAAAGTGGGCGATAAATATCGGAATCGATATCCTGTCTGGATTGCACGACGCGCACGAGGCTGAGGTCATTCATCGCGACATCAAACCGGAAAACATTTTCTTGGATGAATCCAATCAGATCGCCAAGATACTTGACTTCGGCGCAATGAAATTATGCAAAATTGCTACCCACCTGACCGGGAAAGGATTCATTGGCACTCCGCTGTATGCCTCTCCCGAACAACTGGCAGACGCCGGAGACGTGGACGAGAAAACCGACATCTTCGCGGCAGGACTCGTGATCTTCGAGGTCCTCACTGGCACGCACGGGTACTCACCTCATCAGAACGCTTCCGCGAAGGAGATAATCGATGCCATTAAGAGCGGCGCCCCGCGCCGACTCACCGAGTTTGGTAATTTCCCCCGTGGCCTTGAACGTTTACTATATTCGATGATCCGCCCAGATAGGCGGCGTAGAGCCAGTGATGCACACACATTGGCACGAGCTCTGCGTGCGCTCTATATGGAACACTACTCCAGCGCGCGAAATGGTGCAACTTCGAGCAATAGCAAAGATCGCACACAAGAAGCATCAGATGCGTTTTCGGTCCCCATTACCGAGGAAGATCTCGTATCGCTATCCATTTCTCCGACACCGCTGGACAACACCCCCGAGGGACGCAATCGCCGCGAAATTGTGACGGTCGACCTCAAGCCCCGCAGGGCACGCACCGAGTTGGAGGACGACCCGCTCCGTGAGCAAAAGAAAGCGGCGCGGCTCATCGAAGAACTGACCAGAGCTACGGAACCATCGCCCACGCCCCTGTTTGACGATGACAAAGTGCCTTCCGCTGGGGGTCGGTTCGTGTTCGCTGACAAGTTTAGACGGTACCGGTCAATGGTCGCCGTCGCAGCGGTCGCGCTACTCATTGCCGGCGCGTCCCTCGCTTTTCTAAAAGCGCGGGTCCGATTCGGGCCGCCCGCTGCCGAGGCGCAGCCAAAGGTCAACGCCCAACGCGATCCCGACGTCCACGCACGTTAGGACGTTGCGCGGACCTTACGAGCGCTTGCTGTCGCTTATAAGCCGCGCTCGCATTGCCGCCCGCGTTATCTGCGAAATCGCGTCCGGATCGAACTCGACACGAAGCTGGACGGAGTCCAAGGAAAGCTCATTGTGCAAAATAAAACTCGACCCGGGAGCCCCCGTGCGCCGCGCCGCCTTTTCGACGGCGTCGCGGAACGCCGTGCCCACCAGCGGTGACACGGGGACGGTCAAGGATATGTAGCTGTCCACCACCGAGCCGCGAACTGCATAATAGTCGTTCTTCGCGGCCTCTTTCCCCTTGTCACGTACATTCATCGCCTTCTCGCGAATGTCCGCACAAAAACCCTCCGAGAATCCTCCGTAATCGTCCGACGGGAACGGCTTGAGCGTCGCGGCGATCGACGTGGGATAGAAATCCACGAGGATCCCCATGTATGCCCTCGCATAGCCCTCCTCGACATGCCCCTTGACTGGCCGTGTGCTCCCCTCAACGGGGACCTCGAAGGGCCACACCTTGGGGCCTACGTCGCGTCCGCTCGACGAGGGATCCGACGACGAGGTCGCGCAGGCCGTGAAGGTAAGCGAGGCTACGATAAGCGATTTCCACATTTTCTTTCTCCAAGTCACGTCGATCGATCCTTGTAGGGCTGCGGCGGCACGCCAGCGGAGCTCCGAGCAACAATCACGGGCGCGCTCACCCACTCTGTGCCTGTTCCGTGGCTCGACGCGGTCACGTGGCACCATGGAATCGACGAGCGCGATCGTTGTCCATGTTTCCCTATCGTTGCTCCACGCGCGCGGCGATGATGCGCGCGTCGCACCAGGCGATACTTGGAACTGACGAGGTTCCTGTCGTGGCCGAGGTGGAAGATAAGGGGTGGCTGCGACGATACCATGCTCGTTTCACATGAATTCGGGAGCAGGGTGGTCCCGTCGTACCTCTGGCAGGTCGGTGCCTAAAGCCGTTCGGCCCTGCCGGCCAGCGTGATGCGCAAGCGGAAGGCGAACGATTGAATCAATGCAACGCCCAGCAAATAAGCCAGATAGGAAGCCATGCGCCACAGCTCAAAAACGTGAGCACGATATGCGGCGTGTGATTGAAGGGCGCCTTGATCACTTGCGGAGCTTGGACGTAGACGACCGGCGGCTGCTGGTACTGTGGGCTGTACTGCGGCGGCGGGTACTGGGGCGGTGGTGGCCCGTACGGGTTTCCCGGCCCATGTCCGCCCTGTCCTTGTCCGCCCTGTCCTTGTCCGCCTTGCCCCTGCCAATTGTTCATCGATGAGACCTCCGCGGGCCAAGGAAATCCGTACTTCGCCGGTAGCGCGCCCCTCGCTTGCTTCTTGAGCAAGCGTACACGGGACTCAATGGGCTGCCACCAAGGAGCTACCTTTAACTCTGCGGAGTGTATGGCCGGACACGTCGATTACCATCGAAATTCATATCTCATCCTCATCCCTCGCAGGCTGTACTCTTCGTTGCGAAAGGTCGCAACAAATACAGATTTTGGCCGATACCCGCGCGTCGACTTCTATGATGTCGAGACATCCACCGGCCGACTTCGTCCACGTATTCGAGCTGACGCGCGGCGGACACTTCATGTTGCTGACGCTCGGCCCCCGCCCCGCGGCCGTGGCAGGTCCGTTCGAGCTCCGAATGCTCCACCTCACCGAGCAGCCCGCTGGCCCTGGCGACGTCACCGACACCCAAGGCCATCTTGCCGGCGCCTACGGCATGCGCGAGCGATAGGCGATGCAAGACGAAATCAATTATCAGAACGAATGGTAAGGCTATAAAACATAAAAAGCGACAAGCTGAGAACCATGGATTTCGCGAGCAAATACCAAATAGATTTGTGTACTGCCCATATCGCATGAAGACACGGCGTGCTTCGGATCGGATCAAAAGGAATCGAAGTGCCCTCGATGGGGAGGGCATCTAGACTTGAGGCGAAGCTTCGAAACTCGTCACGAAATCGTACCGAGCCTTGCGTCCGGTCTTACTCCGCCACCGGAAAGCGCCGCGGGTAGAGCCCGCCTTGGCGATCTCGGGCCGCGCACGCATCGCTCGTCGCCGTGATACAGCGGGACGCAGATAGAAAGTGGGATCTGGCTCACTCGATTGTCATTCAATCATCGCCGCCACACGCGCAGCGCCTATTCCAAGAGCCTTCGCGGTATCGTGGGATCGCGCATCGAAGGCGCCGTCCAAATGCCCCCTCGATTGCCCGCGGTTATCGGCCGAGTGCGCTGTCAACGGCCACCAGCAATGGCCCCACCTCCCGCTCTCCCGGACCGCGAGGGACGACGAAATGCCGGCCGCACCTTGCTCGACGCCTTCGGAGAGGGTCTCCACGTGTGCGCCCGAGGAGCACGGCCATGAGCCGCGACGCCCTCCGGCCGTTGCGCGGCTGGGGTCGCTCAGGGCAGCGCTCGGCTTCGTGACCACGCTCCACGGACGAGGTGATCCGGTGATTGTCATCCGCAGCCACCGGCGCCGGGTAGGGATTTTTCGGTGGAGCGCTCGCTCGAGCGGCATGCCGGCAAGGTTCGGGGCATCGTGCATTTGCACGCCACGGCTGTCGGAGTAGCTCGTCGTCGGCCTTGGCACACGAGAGGGCTACGCTAAGCTTCCGGCCCCATGCCGCACGACGACGATCGTTCACTCCTCGAGCGTCTGCTCGACTGCCACGCTCGAATCCGCGAAATGATGGCGCTCGCCTCGGACCTCGCCAACGCACCCCCGGAGACGGAAGATGACGTTCGCGACGTAGCCGAGCGTATCGCGCGGTACTTCACGCGGGCTCTCCCGATGCACACGCAGGACGAAGAAGAGTCGATCCTCCCGCGTCTCGTGGATCCCGGAGTGCGAGCCGCGCTCGATCGCATGCGCGAGGAGCACCATGAACATGAGCCGCTTTCGCATGCGTTGATCGCGCCATGCCAAGCGCTCGCGGCGGCGCCCGAGCGATGGAGTGTGCTCCGTTATGCCATCCGCGATGCCGCGAGCGCGCTGGAGCCAGCCATGCGGAGCCATCTCGCCGAGGAAGAGCGTGACGTATTCCCGCACCTGGAGGCACTCGATGATTCGGCGCGCCAAAGCATCATCGATGAAATGGGGGCGCGCCGCGCCGGGCGCGGAGGAGGCGGCGGCGGTCGCGGTCGCAACCGCAATCACTGAGCTGAGTCAGCGCGACGGGTCAAGGTTCGGTGCGCGCGCGTAGCTTGGCGCGCACGTCGCAAGAATCGCCATCGCAGTTGATCGTGCCACCCGACGGACGGGTAGCCGGACTCGGAATCTCGCGCCAAAAGGCGCGGGCGGTCTGGCACCCGTGTTCCGCCCGCGTACACTCCTTGGGTGGCCACGTCACCGTCCGAAGTCGAGCTCGATCCGAACCTCGTTCGTGTGGGGCTCGAGGACACGTTGATTCGGCGCCTGACGCGCGAGCTAGTGTTGCCACGCCTTTAATTTGATGTCGTTCCGCGCCGGCTAAATGATGGGCATCACGCAGACGGCGCGGTGGCGGGCGGTCTGCGTCAGAAGGGCTGCGAGCCGATGCGGTCGCGGTCCAGGGCGATGTCGAGGCGGAGCAGCGCGATCTCGAGTTGGTCGAGCAACTCGAGTACCCGGCCTACGTCACGTTGGTGAGGCTCGAAGGCGTCGTCGCCTGGAAGGTAGACGTCGCGGAGCGTACGCCGGACGAGGGTGATGGCGACGCGCAGGGCGGCCGCTTCGAGGGTCACGCGATTCATGTGGCAATTCCTTCGGCGTGAAGGACGCGGGCGAGGAGCTCGCGTTCGATGGTCTTGCGTTTGCGCCGGACTGCCAAGCGCAGAGCGGCGGTGGCGATGCGATCGGTGTCGCGCAGGCTGCCGGCGGCCGCCTCGTGGAGCATGGCGACGGCGTCGGGGGCGAAGAGATCTTTCGGTCCGCCGGCGCGGGTGACTCGCATGCGGACGTAATCGGCCGTATCGTCGGCGGTGAGCGACCCGATGGAAACGCGGTGGTGTAATCGCGAATAGAGCGACCGATTGCGCCGTAGGCGCAGTCGGTCGTCGAGATCGGGTAACCCGACCAGCAGCAGCGACAACAGTGCGCGACTGTCCCATGCGTAATTGAGCAAGATGTGGAGATGGTCGAGCGTGTCCTGATGAAGCAGGTGCGCCTCGTCGACGAGGAAGACGGGGAAGACGCGCTCTTTGGCGAGCTCCTCGACGTGGGTACTCACGGACAAGAAGACATCACCAGCAGTGGCACCACGGGGAACGCCGAGGGCGAGACATAGCTGGCGATAGAAATCGCGCCGGCCGAGCGTAACGTTGTGGCAATAGGTCAGACGGAAGGTGTCGGCCTTGAGCGCGTGCCGCAACGCGCGCAAGAGGCAGGTTTTTCCGGCGCCCGGCTCGCCGGTGAGGACGGCGCTTTTTCGAGCGTGCACCGCGTCGGTGAGCTCGTCGAGGACGGCGTGCTTGCTGGGGGGCAGCCATAGATCCGCGTCGTCGATCTCCTTGGAAAATGGCTCTTGATTCAAACCGAAGTGGGAGAGCGTCTCGGGGCTCATCGCGATCCCTCCGGCTTTCTGCCGAGCGCCTTGTCGAGCAGCGCGCGCGATGGGTCGAATGCGACACGTGCAACGTGAGGCTCGTCGAGGTTTTGTGCCGAGCGCGGACGCGTTGCGTTTCGCACGGGGTCGACCGGGTGCAGGACGAAGCGCTTGCCTTCGTGGTCGATGAATGGCGGCTCGCTCGGATCGACCAGGCAGCGCGAGACGGAGACGAGTTGGCCGGCAAGAAAGTGCAGATCGGTCTCCCAGTCCACGCCATCCATTGCGATGGTGTTGTCGCGACGGACGCGACGACGGGCGTGGACGGTGAGTGCAGCGCGTAGCTTTCTTTCGTCGAAGGGATCGGGCTCGCTTGCAGCGGCGGTGAAGACTTCGAGCGGCGTTTTGCCCATCAGCGCGCCGTGAGGGGTCTTGTGGTAGTGCTCATCGAGCCACGCCCAGAGCCGGACGTTGAGGGCGTGGAGCGAGGTGAGCGAGCCTATGTGATCGAGGCACCCTTCGCGCAACGTACGCCAGAAGCGCTCGATCTTGCCGCGAGCCGGGGCATCGTACGGCTTGGAATGCACCAGCGTGGTGCCCATACGGGCGCACGAGAGAGAGAGCGTCTCGCCGCGGTAGGTGGCGCCGTTGTCGAGGTACATGGCGTCGGGGGGACCATGCTTGCGCACGGCGCGTACGAAGACCGACAGCATGTCGATCTCGCGCTCGTAGGTCATGGCTTCAAGTGCAATGACGTAGCGAGACGCATCATCCATGAGCGCGTGGATGCGCACAGTCGTCGAGCCGGACGAATGGACGAGCGGCGCGCCATGGCAGACATCCCCCTGCCAGAGGGCGCCCGGATGCTCGGCCTGCCAACGCAACCGCATCTTGCCGCGCGTACCGCCGGCGCGCAGCGATGCCTTGTCGAGCCCGCGCTCGGCGAAGAAACGGCGCACCGTCGACGCGCTGACGGTGCCCGGCTCGAGGCGCCCGTCGGCTCCGAGCGTCTGCAGGATGAGCGGCACCGATGCCGACGGATGCTCGTGGCGAATGTCGACCAAAAGCTCGCGCAGGGCGACGGGCATCTCGCGCCCCCGACCACGGTCGCAACGGGCCTGCGGACGCAGCGCTTCGAGGCCTCCTTCCTTGTACGCGTAGTACCAACGCTCGAGTGTCGCGACCGAGTAGGTGCGCGACGAGTGGCCTCGTGGTGGACGAAAGCGCTGCTGAGAAAGCTCGGTGAGCGCCTCGGCCAACTGGCCGCGATCGAGCTCGCGGCGCGTGAGGGAGCCTACGATCTCACTTCGATAAAGCGCGACCGCCTCGGCGTGATCTTTGGGAGTGAGCGATTGCATGCAGTATACACCATTTCTGCGCCGGACGACCCTACGCCCGAGCGCCTACGGGAATGGAGCGCACTCGATCGCAGCGCGCGACGATCCAACGCGGTGGGGCGCGGGCTTGCACTTGGAGGCAGAGGGTCAATCGCGCCCCGCGAAGGCGGCCCCCTCGAACGCCCTCGCCTCGATCGAGACGAGGTGGGGTAAGGGCGCGAACGCGACGAGCGTGGCCGCGACGCGCTCGGCTCGCGCCCGCAACAGCGCTTCGCGTGGCCACGGCCGTACGACGCGAAACAGGACGCGCCGCTCGACGGCCTGGAGCCATCGTCGGAGCGTCGGCCACCCTGCTTCGGCGCTACGCCAGGGGCTCGTCCGCCTGCGCGTGTCCGAAAGCGTCGCGCCGAGCATGCCGTAGAGCGCGCACGCCAGGGCGATGGCCCCCGCGCTGTAATGCCGACGCGCCACGGCTCCTCGAGGCAACACGGTGATCGTCGCTTTGCAGCGCCGACACTGGTAACGCCGTACCCGCACGACGCTCATCGTCGGAGCTGCCTCGGGCTCTGTCGGCCCGCGGACTTGCCGAGCCCGAAGCCCATGCCCCCAGAGACCGAGCAATCCCCCCACCGGGCGCGACGCCGCGCCGCACCGGGGGCAGCAGGAGGGGCGGCCGGCCTCCACGCTCGGCGGCGACTTCGCCCAATTCTTGACATCTATGGCCAGATGAACGACGACGTAAACGCTCCGTCTCGGTAGCATGCGATCGGAGCGCGACGGGAGGACGTTTCCGCTTCCAATCGGGTCCTCCCGTCTCCTTTTTGTCTTCAGACGACACCACGTCGACGCTCCACCTCCGTGCCCCGCTCTACCTCCCTTGGAGGGAAAGGGACCAATCCATGTATGTGATGGGGAATAGGTCGCCTATGGCCGCTCTCCCTCATACTTCCGGCGCGATCTCGCGCCATCGAGCGTCAACAGATAGGTGCGTTAACAGCTAGGGCATCTATTGCCAACGTATCCTCGCTCGGAGGACGTGAAGCGTGAATGGTTTTGGGAATCCGAGCTCCTGCCCGACGCCCAACGAGCGCGCGTGCACCATCTCGCGAACGTCGCGCGAGCGCGTCTTGGTGTCTCGCGCGAGATCGAGATTCTTCAAAAGGCGGGACCTGCCGCGCATTTGAACGCCGCAACGCATCGCACGAGCGACGGCCCGCTGCTCATCCAGCTGCAAGGAGATCTTCTCGAGCGGCTCGACGACGACGGCGTGCTCGCGGTGCTCGGTCACGAGATCGGCCATCACCTCGCGCACGGTCCGCGCGGCATGAGCGGCGTCGATCCATTCTTCTTGTACCACATTCTCGCTGGCTCTCGGCGGATCGGCCATCGGGAGCTCGCCGCCGCATACTGCAGGGCGGCCGAGATAACGGCAGACCGGATAGGTCTCATTGCCTGTCGCAATCCCGAAGCGGTCGTGCGCATGGCGACCATCCTCGGCGGCATCGAGAACGTGTGGCCCGCGGAATGGGTCGAGAGCATTCGCAAGAGCCGGATGTACGCCGAGGCCGTGAGCAACCGTCATCGTCACGCGATCGGAGACTCACACCCCGAGGTGATCATCCGAATCTACGCCACCTGGCTCTTCTCCGAGAGCGATGTCTATCGCGCGCTTACGGGCCTCGGTCCGGCAACGTGCTCGCTCGAAGAGATCGACTCGCGTCTCCACGCGCTCATCGGACCTTATGCCGCCGCCGAAGACAGGGGACTCCCTCCCGAGGGCGAACCACCCCTCATCGATCGCGCAAGCGACGTCCTGACGGGCGCCGCGGAGCGCTTGCGTGAAGCATTCACCAAGACAATTCGGAACGTACCTACCCGCATCACGGTGCCGCGCGCTCGGAGAGACAACGTCGATCGCGCAGACCCCGATCGAGACCTGCTGAAAGAGGCGTCCGAGGAGCTCGAGCGCGAGTTGGAACGGGAGACGAGCGACGATCTCGAACGTCGATTCGCAGAGCTCGAACGAAGCTCGAACAACTCCGAGTCGAGATAACGCCTACTCCTTCGCGGCGCGCGTCCCCTCTCCGAGCCCGACGACGTCATCAACGACCCCGGATCGTGCTCACGGTGCACCTTCGTCCGTTTCCGGGCTCGGCGCGGCGGAGCAGCACGCATACGCTCACCGTGAGTACGACAAGGCCAAAGCACGCCCAGAGCCCCGGGAGGAAATATCGAAACAACCGGCCCTGTTGGATTGAATGCCGTACGCCAAGGCGGCCCCCAAACGCATTACCGGCTTCCCTCCTTGGAGCGAACGTGCACTCGAGCCAATTCCGCCCCCCACGCGATGTGCGCTTCGAGCTTCGCGCGCACGAAGATGCCGACCCCGGGGTCGACACGCTGATCGGAGCGTGTTCTACCCGCCCCCATCGCGAGGGCCGGAATCCGACCTGGAAAGCGTCGACGAGACAACGAAGCCGTCGCGATCAGCAACACTGGACACCTCGACGGCCCTTCGTCGAACCGACGGTGCGGGATCGGTCAGTCCGCCGTCATTCTAGTAGCGCTTATCGTCCCAGCTTACGACGACTCCATTCTCGACCGTAATGCGAAGAGCATAGCGATTGCTCAACCCGTCTTGCTCGTACTTGAGTACAAGGCGCGTTTTGGTCTTCAACACCTTCTCGTCGATGCCCTCGGGCTCGCCGAAAGCCTCGATGACAGCATCGTGTGGGCCCCTCGCCAGAGCCTGCGGGCTTCAATCATCCGCGCCCCATCAGCCCCAAAACGGGAGACCAGACGACTTCGACGCTCATCGGCGCGGACCAGCACAGCTCTCGCCCCTTCCTCCTGAATCATCCGTTGCTCGTTGGCGCTGACCAGCGCAGCTCTCACCTTTTCCTTCCTGAGCACCCAACCGTACCGGCCAATGCCGAGCAACGCGGCCAGAGTCACAATTCCCAACACCACTGCGCCCAATGACATTCTGCGAGCCTCTCACGGCGACCGACCGTCAGCAACGAGCGAGCGTTTCTCGTCTCTACGATTTGCCCGCGACATCGCATGAACGGACCAGCACGGCCTCGTCGATTCGAACATCGGTTGTGCGTGCGACAGCGTATGAGCCCCTTTCGATCCGTGGGCGGGCTCGCGAGCCGGTCAGCTCAATACCGCAGTCCGCGAGCGGCTCAACGAGCGCCCGTTTCAAAAGCTCGAAGGACGCCGGAACTCGGCCTTCAAAATGATCGACAAGCCCGCCATGCACCCTGGCTCACATCGCTCGAAGCGGACGGCAGATCCTCAGGAGGAGCAAATCGCGATTTGAAGAGCACGAACTCGTCGTCCCCGATAGTCTCACACGAGACTGCGCGCAACACCCAACGCGACACGACAACCTCGTCCGCTTTACGCTCTCCGGCCCGGCCTTGACGATGTCGTCGTACTTCAGCGGTAGCTCGAAGCCGTCGCTCGCGGCTCCGACATCGAGTCCGTGCGTGGTAGATGGACCGCCCTGTTCATAGATGGCGTTGTGTTCGACGAACAAAGGTCGTTGGCGCGCGCATTTGGACAACAAGATCGTCCCGCTCGGCGTTTCGAACGGAGTAGGCATGTCGAACACCATGATCATCCACGATCTCGAATTTGTACTCGCAGTCCCTTCGCACGCGGTAGGACCTGTTGTCCACGTCCATGTCGGCCGGTGTCGTCGTTACGAATTGGTGAATTGATTGGCCATTGACGCATAGAGTGTACTTCGCGCCGGCGGCGCCCGACGTCACCACGCAAAAGTTCATGTACGTGTTGGTCCAAGCAACGAAGCTTGGTTCGGCGATACGCGCGGCGGCGGCATTGGCGCGGGGGCCTCACCCCCTGCGGTCCTTCGTACGAGGACGCTAGACATGCAAAGAGCGATGAGCCCACGCGAGCGCGGTCGAATACTCTTAATCGCGGAGCGCGGGTCCCGCGCCCAACAGGAGGACGAGCACGGATGCCCCCATCGCAACCGGCCAACAGACTTCCGCCGCCGCGCGATCGTACGCTCGCTCTGCTCCACGGCTTGGACGTACGAGAGCTGCAGCGATGCGCAATGAGCGCATGCGACCGAACGAACGGCACGCACAGCCCCAATCGTACGCCAAAAGATTGCGCAGCGTGCTGGGCACGCCTCTGCACTCCCGCCAAAGATTCGAATGCCCGTGGACGTGGCTACCGCCGAGTTCCAAGCGCGCGCATTCGTCTGCTCACCGCAAACCGAAACAAGAATCGAAAATTCCTCGGGCCTTCGCGGCGGGACGCTCGTAACCAATCGGTATCCTTGCACGAGCCCGTTCTTTCCGACCCAGGCTTATGACGCATGCTCCTGCCATGACGGCGGCAACGGAGGCGAAGTGGGGAGCGCATTCGGGAGTTGAAAGGCGAGCCGGAAGAGCTGGACCCGTCGAGAAACGCGGAGGACTTTGCGGCGGGGCCTCTTCGGGCCTTTTCTTCGAATGTGCCACCGGGAAGCATGGCCCGCATGGGCCAAGCGCAAGCATGCTCGCCATCCGCAAGGGCATCCCGTCGACACCTTGATGAGCTTCACACCAGCCTTTTTGAGCTGCAGAAGGTTTGCGGCGCATGAGGTCTCCATCGGAGAATTTGGCCGCAACGCTGTAAGAATTTATCACATCATATCGCACATAAGAAGATAATTACACGTCTTCGCCTTCTCCTTGCGCCAACGCAGATGCCCGCTCGAGGCTTGCTCGACGCAAAGGGGTGATGCGGCTTCGCGTCGGTGCGGTCCTTCTCGAACAACGACTGCGAGCACGAGGACCGGGGGCGGACGGCGGAATTGCGCCGTGCCGCAGGCTCGCAGCCATCACGCAGCCATCTCGCGCAAGGAGCTCGACTCGAATGCTGGACATCCGACGGACGGATTCGTTCATTGCGTCCGCGTGCATCGCAATCGCAACGTTCGCATCGGGGTGCTCGTCCGACGGCCCATCCGCGAGCACCGAGCGCGCATGCAACGTCGGTGCGGCACTCGTGGCACGGCCCGCTGCGAGGCTCTTTCTCACCCCTACGTTGGTGGCTCGCTTGAAGGCCCGCGCGGCCGAGAGCGATCCGGCATGGACCCAGCTCAAACTGAAATGCGACGGATACGCTGCAGGAGCCATCAATCCGCCGAGCGCGGCCGCGTATTCCAAATTTCCGAATATCGGACCAGGGTATCAGGGCGAAGAGTACCTCCCGCCGATCATGTCGCTCGGGCTCTGCTATCGGGTCGTCGCCGGCAGCGACGCCGCCGCCGAACAGGCTTATGGGAGTGCGGGCGGACGGCTGCTCGATGCGATGTCGACCCCCGTCGACTCCGGGGGACAATTACCATCGACCGACTCGGGCTATGGGATACGCAATTATGGCGTCGGAATGGCGATCGGCTTCGATTGGCTCCATCCGGCGCTCTCGGCGGCGACGCGTTCGCGCGTCATTACGTCGCTGAACCTATGGATCGACTGGTACGACCGCGCGGGGTTCATTCGCAATCAGCCGATTGGAAACTACTTCGCCGGCTATTTTCTCACCAAGCTGGCCACCGCGCTGGGCACCGAGGGCGACAATCCCAAGGCCGAAGCCTACTTCGCGGGCGTGAGTCAAATGTGGGAAAATCTGGTCAAGCCCGCGTTCGTGCGTTCGATGGCCGGAGGAGGCTGGCCCGAAGGTTGGATCTACGGCCCGCGCGCGGTGCGCGGGATGGTCGACGCCCTGTGGGCAGCGAAGACGGCGAAGAATCTCGATTGGATGCTCGACGTGCCGCTCGCGCGCGATCAAGCCAACTACGGGACGTATTTTACCTGGCCGTCGCTCGAGCAGATGGATGACCAGGGCACGGTACGGGCGGGGACGAACCTCGCGCCGTCGGCGTCGCTTGCGGGCGCGCTCGCGACCGCGCTCGGCGAGCTCGGTCATCCGTCGGCGGCCACCGCGCGCGCGTTCGCGGCGGACGTCATCGCGGCCTCCGACAATCGAGCGCCTTGGGAGAAGTTCCTCTATTGGGACCCTGCGCTCGTCGCGAAGCCCTATCAGGACAAGGAATTGTCGTACCTGGCGCCGGGCCCCGGGCACGTCGCCATGCGTTCGTCGTGGAAGGCCGATGCCGCGTGGGCAGCGTTCTCGAGCGGCACCTACATCAATGCTCCGGACTCCGGAGAGCAGATGTTCAATCAAGGGAGCCTCAGCGTCGTCAACGGCCGCGCACCGGTCCTCGTGAATGCCACGGGATGGATCCCTCGCGTCGCCGGGCCCGCCGGCGAAAAATTCGTCTACGACGACAGTTGGGGCAAAAAATCGCGTGCACTCTACAATACATTCTTCGTGTCCGACCCGAGCAACCCGTTCAACCCGGGACAGTCGAGCGCGCCGCCAGACAAGGCGCAAACCCACGTCGAGCGCTACGAGGACTGGGGTGGCTTCGTACGGGCGCGCGGAGCTCGCATCGAGCAGATGTACCGCTCGACGCTCCTCCGCGCGTTCACGCGCGATCTCGTCTTCTTCCGTCCCTCCACGTTCGTCGTCTTCGACCGGACCAGCGTGACCGGTAGCCCCGATCAGTGGATGGCCTTTCACACCCCGAGCGCGCCCGCGGCGGTGCCGTCCTCCGGGACGACCACGGCCAGCCGCTTCGACATTTCCAAGGACGGCAGCATCACCGGGAGCATCCGCATGCTGCTCCCTCGAAATGCGAGCGTGCAGTCGGTGAGCTTGCCGGGCGGCGTCACGCGGCTGGAGGAGCATTCGAGCCTTGCAGGCGATCAGGAGTGGCTCACCGTCATTTCGGCCTCGAGGGACGTTCCGGAGCAAGTGAGGCTATCGGCGAGCGATGGCAACGTGAGCGCCGGCAATGTGATCGGTGTCCACGTGCATGGCCCGCGAAACCAGCGAAACCAGGTGCTGCTCTTCGCGGCGGACCATGCGACCACCGCCACGACGGACGTCGCGCGGTATACGGTGACCCAAACGGGCGACGCCGATCACGTGCTCATCGACGTTGCACCTTCCACCAACGGATATTCGGTGACCACGACCGCCAAGGGGAACGAAATCACCGTCGACGTGAAGCCAGGTGGCTCGGCGACGACGACCCCAGGCGGCGCCCTCTGCTACTCGGTTTCGCCGACCGGCACCGTAGGCCCTTGCGCATTTTCACCGCCGAGGACGAGATCGACGGAGAACGCTGCCCCCGAACCGGCCCCACAGCCGTCCGCGAGCGGGTGCGACGGGTAAGCTCGCGCAGCGCATCGTCCGCGCAGATCGCTGGCTCTTTGGTTGACAGCCGTGGTGCGAATTCCAGATAGAGCGCCGATATTCAAAGATGCACGGACACGACGTCGCACAGGATCGGCTCGAGCTTTGCCAAGGCCTTCACGCTCTCGAAGTATGCGGCCACCTGCGGCTGGCTTCGATCGGCCCCCGCTTCGAGGTCCTTCCCGCTTCGCCACTGCGCGTAGCTGATGACGCGACGGCCGTCCTTGCTCTTGAGGAACGTCGCGGAGATGCAGCCCGCCTGCTTGCTCATCACGGTCTCGATGCCGCCTTCGAGGATCTGAATCAGCTTTTCCTGGTTCTCCGGCTCGACTGTGAAGACCACGACCAGGGTGGCGATGTCGCTGCGCAAAAGAATCGAAGTGTCCACGTGAACCTCATGTCTCGCTTTGGTAGGCCCTATCGATACGACGACGGATGGAACGAAAATTCATCGACCAAAAAATACGGACGGCGTCGGAGCCCCCTCGGAACATGGGCCTAGAATCGCGGAAGGCTCACTTCGAAGCGCAACTCGCGCCATATTGGCGCCCTCTTGCCCTGCATTGCTATCGTATGCTCGGCTCGCTTCAGGACGCCGAAGAGGTTGCTCAGGAGACCATGCTGCGCGCTTGGCAGCGGATCGGCGAGGTGCGAGCGAGCGAGTCGATTCGTGCCTGGCTGTACAAGATTGCCACGAATGCCTGCCTCGATGCACTCCGGGTGCGCCGGCGTCGCAGCCTCCCTCATTTGGTCCGGCGGGCTCGAACGATGGGGGACGGAGCGCCTCCTCACGAAGAGAGGTGGATCGATCCGGCGCCCGACGCGTGGTTCGAAGCGGAGGACGCGGAGGACGAGAGAGAGCCGGGGCCGGAGAGGCGAACGTTGGTTCGTGAGAACATCGGTCTCGCGTTCATCGCGGCGCTTCAGTGGCTGCCTCCGAAACAGCGGGCCACGCTCATCCTGAGCGACGTGCTCGGATGGCGGCCGCTAGAAATCGCGGAGCTCCTCGAGACGACCATTGTCTCCGTGTATTCGCTCCTTCAGCGAGCGCGCAAAGGAATCGAATCGCACGCGCCCCACGACATAGCGTCGGAAATGACGACCGCCGACGAGGAAGCGTTGCTCCAACGCTACATTGGCGCGTGGGAATGTGGCGATCTCGATGCATTCACTGCGCTGCTCGCCGAAGACGCCATTCTCTCGATGCCGCCCCTCGCAGAGTGGTACTCTGGAAAAGAAGCGATTCATCGATTCCTCACCCATGTCCTGGCGACCGAACCGAGTCGATACCGGCTCATCCCTCTACGAGCAAACCACGCGCATGCCGTGGCTGTTTTTCGCCAGAAGACGGCCGGCGATCCCTACGAGGCCGCCGCCATGACCGTCCTCGCGATGCGCCGCGGACGCATCGCGAGAATGATTCGTTTTGCATCGCCAAACCTCTTTTCGTACTTCGATCTCAGTGAGTCGCCGCGATCCGCGCGCCCGAGCCAGGCGGCACGCACGTAAACGTCACCTCTTGGCCCGCCGTGGCCGCGAGCCCGCGCAGCGCGCCGTCCGTGAGCACTGCGCCATCGCCGGCCCGCGTAAATGTGCCGGCCGCAGGATTGAACAGGTACCCCTGGATCGCACCGCCCCGCGCGACTTGCGCCACGAGCTCACACTCTTTGACGTCGCCGCCGAGCAGCTTCGACGTGAAGGCGGCACGCGCGCGCTGCTCGAGGAGATCGATGCGCGGCCCCACCGCGGCGCCGTTGTTCGCGCTCAAGGTGACCTGCTGCCCGACGATCGGAGCGAGATCGCTGTCGAAGGCGAGCATGAACTGCTCGACGTCTCGGCGGGTTGCGTCGGGGTTGAGGAGGGGGAAGCCGGCGTTGATCTGCGGGTGGAAGATGGCGCCGGTGAAGAAGCGGAACATGGTGTCGAGCGCGCCGTCGTTGGTGAAGCCGAAGCCGCGGATCTGAGGGCCGGTGAAGCCGCTGTCGGGCGCGTCGAACACCTTGACCCGGGGATCGCCGAACATGCCGACCTTGGTGTACATGTTGCGCAGGTGGGGGATCTTGAAGATCTGGGCGATGATGCCCTCGAATGACGCGTTCTTGCTGGTGCCGAACTCGCCCTCGGCCGGATCGAGCTCGTGGCAGCCGTTGCAGGTGAAGCCTCGGAATGGGGTGCCCGGGATGGAGACGCCGTCGGACTCGCGCGGGCCGAAATAGAAATTGCGACCGCGTTGCTGCGCGGCGGTGAGCGAGTTGTCGAGGTTGCGCACCGGGTTGGGCGGCAAGGTGACTTGGAGCTGGAAGCTGGTGAACGCCTGCATCTGGGTGTTCGTGGGCTGCGCCTCGGCGCCGAGCAGGCCGGGGAACGCCACGATGAAGTTGTTGAACGACACGGTCGCATCGGTGGCGTTCACGCCGAATGGGCCATTCGAGCGATCGCCGCGCCAGTGCATCGCGCCCGACTCGCGCAAGCCGCGTAAGGTTTGCGTGGTCATCGGGCCCTTCATGGGGTGGAAATCATCGGGGTTGCCGGTGCCATTCATCTTGCCGCGGAAGCCGAACAAGATCTGGCCCGCGGCGATGGTGAACGCATCACCGAGGTTGCGCGTGATGGGGTTCTTGGTCACGGGCGAGTCGGGATCGCCCAGGTCCCAGGCGAGATCGTCCACGTCGCCGAAGATGTGGCAGCTCGCGCACGAGGCCTCACCGTTGCCCGATAGGCGCGCGTCGTAGAGGAACGGGCGGCCGGCGACCACCGATGCGGGCTCGGGGTTGGGCAGCACCGCCGAGGAGAGCTCGCGGCGCGATGCGAGATCGATCACCTTCACCGCGTTGTCGAACCGGGTCAGCACGTAGAGGCGGCCGCGCGCCTCGTCGAGCACGAGGCCGCTCGGACCGCCGCCGCTGACCGGAATGTAGTTCTCGCTGATCGCGCGCGGGTCGAAGGTGTTGGTGCGCAGCGCGGCGGTGTCGAATACGCCAATTTTGCTCGAGCCGAAGGAGGCGACGAAGAGCGTCTTGCCATCGCCGCTGACCGCCATGTCGACGGGGGTCGAGAGGCTGTGGTTCTTCGCGGTCGGATCGAAGCCGGGCCGGCCGGCGAGCTTCTCGTAGTCGATATGTTTGTTGAGGTGGCGCGGTGCCACGCTTCCACCCGAGAGGATGGTGACCCGCGTCTCGGCCAGATGCCCCTGCACGGTGCTGCCGCCGAATTGACCGGGCCCCTCGAATCGCACGTGGTTCTGCGCCTCGGTGTTCGACACATAGAGCTCACCGGTGACCGGGTTCGTGACCATGTTGAACAGCGTGGTGCCGACATGCGCAAACGACGCCATGGGGGTGAGCGCGTTGGCGTCGAACGAGAAGACATCGGTGTCGGGCAGCGTGAACCGCACGGCGTGATCCCATACGCGGTGCAGCTCGTCCTCCCAGTGCCCGGTCAGGTCGTTGAATTTGACGATCAGCGAGACTTCGGGCGCTTGCTTGCCCTGGAAGTTGGTGGCGGGACCGGGGTTGCCGCCCGGCGAGGTGGAGCCGTCGGTGTTGGTGCACGGGGTGTTGGGTCGAAATCCGGCGCACACCATCGCTTCCAGGAGCGACGTCGTTTGATTGCCCGTCTTGAAGCCGGCGACGAAGACGGTATGGCGATCCGGGCTCACCGCCAGCGCGCGCGGTGTGTCGGTGAAGAAGCTCAGGATCTTCACCGGCGTGCCGCCGAGGGTGTTGCCGAGCTGCGCGGGATCGAACACCCAAACATCGGCGCGCGGGACGGACGGCGTGGTGAGCTTCGGATCCCCCGCGCCAGGTACGTTGGCGAGCGAGGGGTCGCTGCGCTGTTGGCCGCGGTGCGCGGTGGTGATGAACGCGCGCTGCAAGGTGCCCGCGAACACCAGATCGCGGGGCTCGTCGCCGACCAGCAACGTGCGGGTGACGTGAGGTGTGCCGGTCAGGGTGACGATGCTCACGCTGTCCGAGAGGTGGTTGACCACCCACACCTCGTCGTTGGTGCGCGCCGCCACCGTCACCGGCTCGAGGCCCACCGGTACGCGTCCGGCGAACGTGAGCCCGCTGGCGGTGATCGCGAAGATCTCGAGCGTGTCGTTCGGAGTGTCGACCGCGAACAGCTTGGTGCCATCGGGCGAGATCGCGACGGGCCGGACTTGCCCGGACTCGAACTCGATGAACGGCGGCGACGTGACGGCGGCGTGGGATGACGACGATGGTGTCGATGGATCAAATACCGAACAGGCCGGCGCTCCCAGTGCAACCACCGAAAGCAATCCGGCGATGAACCGCGCTCGATCATGCATGGCGACCTCCGCGAGTGGCGAGTCGAATACCGAGGATCGTGAGGGATTTTTGGATATCGCGACGCGGTGAGGCCGCCAACGTAAACCGGGTATCCCGGCGCGCCAGATTACAATCCCAGACTGCCACGCTGCGCCGTGGCAGCGCACTCGCGGTATTGTGCGGGGGTCATGTGCGTCCAGCGCTTGAACGCCTTGTGGAAGCCATTGGGGTGCGCGAAGCCGAGCATCGCCGCGATCTCCGCGATCGAGAGCTGGCTGTTGCCCAAATGGAGCATCGCTTGGGTGCGGCGCACTTCGTCCACGAGGTGGCCGTGGGACGTGCCCTCCTCGGCGAGCCGGCGGTGCAAGGTGCGGAGCGAGACAGCGAGGCGGCGCGCGACCCGTTCGGCGCCGGCGCCCGCGGAGAGGGTCTCGGTGATCGCGGCGCGCGTGCGGTCCGCGAAGCTGGCGACCGGTAAGGCGAGCTGCTGCAACAATCCATCGGCGTGGCGGGTCAGGATCTGCAGCAGGGAGCGATCCGATGCACGATACGGACGTTCGAGCGCGGCGGCGCTGACCCACATGGCGTTCGCCGCGGCGCCGAATCGAGCTTCGCGGAACGCCTCCTCGTAGGGGCCCCGATCCAGAGGAGCAGGATGTGCGAGCTCGACGCGCAACGGACGCGTGGGGTGGCCCACGGAGCGCGAGCCATAGGCGAGCAGCACCGCGAAGAGGAACTCGATCGCGACCGGCTCGGGCGGGGCGAGATCGGAGCGCACGCGGAGCTGCAAGACGGCGAGCGGCGGTGCGACCGAGAGCTCGAGCGCGATGCCATCGTGTGCGAGCGCGAGCAAGCGCGCCGCGAGCTGCAGCGCTTCGCCGACGGACGCGCAGTTCGCGGTGGCGTACTGCATGACGTCGAAGTCGCCGGGCTCCTCGCAGCGCGCCGCCCGCAAGCCGATGGCGCGATCGCCGCTGAGCACGACCGCGTCGCGCAGCAGCGCCATGGCGTGCGCGTGCGGGAGCCGGCGGTCCCGCTCGTCGAGCGCCGCCGCGGTGAGCCCAAACCGTGCGAGCCAGCTATCGCGGTCGCGACCAAGGCGCGCGAGGTAGCGCGCAAATGGCCTGAGCACTTGGACCGAGCAAGTGGCACGCATGGTCCGCGCGCGACACGGTGCGAGCGAGTCCCCCATGGCTTCGCTCTTCGAATGGTACGCGAGCGCAGCGGCGCGGGCTACACGATCCGCAGCTGCGCTCCCGCGGCACCCTTGCAGCCGAAGCCGACGTCGATGCTCGAACGGCGGCATGCTCGGCAGGGCGCATGCGGGGTGTCTGCAGGAAGAGTGCCATATCGTGGCGCGCTTGAACGATCGCGAAAACGCATGGAGGCTTGAAGCGAGGGAGTACCCTTCTGGTAGCCTCACGAGATGTGAACTTCCTGAACGATCAATCCCCGACACACGATTTGACCTACAACGATGTTTTCATCGTTCCCAATCACTCCACAGTAGCGTCGCGCCTCGACGTGGACCTCGCGAGCAGCGATGGCACCGGCACCACCATTCCGCTGGTCGTCGCCAACATGACCGCGGTGGCGGGACGGCGGATGGCCGAGACGGTGGCGCGGCGGGGTGGGATCGTGGTGATCCCGCAGGACATCCCGGAGAACGTCGTGGCGGACGTGGTGGCGTGGGTGAAGGCCCGCCATTGCTTGTATGATACACCGATTTCGCTCAAGCCCACCGATACCGTGGACAAGGCCATCGGGCTCCTGACGAAGCGGGCGCACCAGGCGGCGGTCGTGGTCGCCGACGAGTGCCCGGTGGGGATCGTGACGGAGGCCGATTTTCAGGGCATCGATCGCTATACGCAGCTGGGGCAAATCATGTCGCGGGAGCTCTTGACATTGCCCGAGGGCGTCACGCCGCGGCAAGCGTTCGACAAGCTCGAGGGCGCGCGGCACCGGCTCGCCCCCGTCGTCGACGCGGCCGGTAAGCTCAAAGGGATCCTCACCCGCAAAGGGGCGCTGCGCGCGGCGCTGTACACGCCGGCGACGGACGCGCGAGGGAAGTTGCGGGTCGGCGCCGCCATCGGCATCAATGGAGACGTGGTCAACAAGGCCCAAGCTTTGTTGGCGGCCGGCGCGGACTTGCTGGTGATCGACACCGCCCACGGGCACCAGGAAAAAATGCTGAGCGCCATCCGCGCCGTTCGCTCCCTCGGCGCCTCGCGCGACGTGCCGCTGGTCGCCGGAAATGTGGTGACCGCGCGCGGCGTGGCCGCCTTGATCGAGGCGGGCGCCGACATCGTCAAGGTGGGCGTAGGGCCCGGGGCGATGTGCACCACGCGCATGATGACCGGCGTCGGAAGGCCGCAATTCTCCGCGGTGCTCGAGTGCGCGACCGAAGCCCGGCGGCTGGGCAAGAACGTATGGGCCGACGGCGGCGTGCGCCACCCGCGCGACGTGGCGCTGGCCCTCGCGGCGGGCGCGTCCAATGTGATGGTGGGCTCGTGGTTCGCCGGCACCTACGAGTCCCCGGGGGACGTGATGCGCGATACCGATGGGCGCCTCTACAAGGAGAACTTCGGCATGGCCTCGGGGCGTGCGGTGCAGCTCCGCACCTCGAAGGATTCACCGTTCGACCGGGCGCGAAAAGCCCTGTTCGAAGAGGGTATTTCGACGTCGCGCATGTATTTGGATCCGCGGCGCCCCAGCGTCGAAGACCTCATCGACGAAATCGTCGCCGGGCTGCGTAGCGCGTGCACGTACGCGGGCGCCCGCAACCTCGACGCCTTTTATCGAAATGTCATCGTGGGTATTCAAAGTATGGCCGGCTACGCGGAGGGCATGCCCCTGCACACGAGCTGGTGAACGCGCCCCGCGAACCCCGACGCCCTCGTGCCGTGCGCGCCAAGCAGGTCGTGAGCCTAGGACGTGGCCTTGCGGCGCAGGACATTTTCACGCACTTGCGCGAAGGTGTCGTGCGCGA